>NZ_JBHWFG010000050.1:0-45376 GCF_042733745.1 Streptomyces sp. NPDC059696 | reverse complement strand
GTTGTGGTTTTTTCCCCCCCCCCCCCCCCCGGGGCCCCCCCGGGGGGGGGGGGGGGGGCCCGGGGGGGGGGCGCGGCGGGGGGGCCCCCCCCCCCCCCCCCGCGACCCGGGGACGGCGACGGTCAGAACCCGTGGCGGGCTCCTCCGTCGACTGGCACCATCACACCGGTCAGATAGGAAGCGGCCGGCGACAACAGGAACGCCGCCACCCGACCGAACTCCTCCGGGGCCCCGTACCGCCGCAGCGGGATGCGAGACTCCGACGCGGCCCGGGTCGCCTCGGGATCGGCCGACAGCGCGTCCAGCTGCCGCACCCGGTCGGTGTCGATCCGCCCCGGCAGGACACCGACGACCCGGATGCCCCGCGGCCCCAGCTCGTCGGAGAGCGACTTGGCGAAGCCCGCGAGGCCCGGACGCAGCCCGTTCGAGATGGTCAGCCCCGGGATCGGCTCGTACACGGACCCGGACAGCACGAACCCGATGACGCTCCCGGCCTCCATCTCGGCGGCCGCGGCGCGAGCGAGCCGCACCGCACCGAGGAAGACCGACTCGAACGCCGTCTGCCACTGCTCGTCCGTGTTGTCCGCGACGAACCCGGCCGGCGGCCCGCCCACGCTGACGAGGAGACCGTTGAAACGGCCGAAGTGCTCCCGTGCGGCCCCGATCAGCCGGGTCGCCGCCTCCGGGTGGGCGTTGTCGACGGCCACCCCGACCGCGTTCGGTCCCAGCTCGGCCGCCGCTTCGGCGACAGCCTGCTCGTCCCGCCCCGAGACGACCACCTTCGCCCCGTCCGCGACGAGCTCGCGCGCGGTGGCGTTGCCGAGGCCCCGTGTGGCCCCGGTGACGACGTACACCCGGTCCTTCAGTCCAAGATCCATGGTCCCTATCCTGCCCCGTTCCGGCCGAACAGGGCGAGGGCGGTGTTCACCAGCCCGATGTGGCTGAACGCCTGCGGGAAGTTGCCGAGGTGCCGGCCGGTCACCGGGTCGAACTCCTCCGACAGCAGCCCGACGTCGTTGGCGAGTCCCGCCAGCCGCTCGAACAGCTCCTGGGCCTCCTTCGTGCGGCCCGTCATGTGCAGGGCGTCCGCGAGCCAGAACGAGCACACGAGGAAGGTGCCCTCGCCGCCGGGCAGCCCGTCGACGTCCGCGTCGGCGGTGCTGTAGCGGCGCAGGAAGCCGCGGTGGGTCAGCTCCGCGCGGACCGCGTCGATCGTGCCGATCACCCGCGGGTCGTCCGGCGGCAGGAATCCGACGCGGGGGATGAGCAGCAGCGCGGCGTCCAGTTCGCGGGAGCCGTAGGACTGCGTGAAGGTGTTGCGCTCGGCGTCGTAGCCCTTCTCGCACACCTCCTCGTGCACCTCGTCACGCAGCGCCCGCCAGCCGTCCAGGTCGCCGTCCAGCTCCGGATGGCGCTCCAGGGTGCGTACGGCACGGTCGGCGGCCACCCACACCATCACCTTCGAGTGCACGAACTGGCGCCGGCCGCCGCGCACCTCCCACAGCCCCTCGTCCGGCTGCTGCCAGTGGGTGCGCAGGAAGTCCATCAAAGCCGTCTGCAGCGCCCACACGTCCGGCTGCGGGGACAGGCCCGACTCGCGGGCGAGCGACAGGGAGTCCATGACCTCGCCGTAGACGTCCAGCTGGAGCTGTTTCACGGCGTCGTTGCCGATGCGTACCGGCGCGGAATCGGCGAAGCCGCGGAGCCAGGGCAGTTCGAACTCCGGCAGCCGCCGCTCGCCCGCCACGCCGTACATGATCTGCAGGTCGGCAGGATCGCCCGCGACCGCGCGCAGCAGCCAGTTCCGCCAGGCCTCCGCCTCCTCCTGGTAGCCCGCGGCGAGCAGCGCGTTCAGGGTGAGGGTGGAGTCGCGCAGCCAGCAGTAGCGGTAGTCCCAGTTGCGCACCCCGCCCGGCTCCTCGGGCAGGGACGTGGTGGGGGCGGCGACGATGCCGCCCGTCGGGGCGTAGGTGAGCGCCTTGAGCGTGATCAGGGAGCGGACGACGGCGTCCCGGTAGGGGCCGTCGTAGCGGCAGCGCGACGCCCAGGCCCGCCAGTCCTCCACACTGTGGCGCAGCGCGTCGTACGGGTCGACGAGCGGCGGGCGCTGTACGTGGGAGGGGTGCCAGGTCAGGACGAAAGCGACCTTTTCCCCCTTCTTGACGGTGAACTCCGCGTGGGTGCCGAAGTCCTCGCCCCAGCTGGTCACCTCCGGCTCGCTGCGCAGCCAGGCCGAGTCCGGGCCGGCGACCGCCACGCGGTGGCCGTCGGCCTTGCGCACCCAGGGGACGATCGAGCCGTAGTCGAAGCGCAGCTTGAGGGCGCTGTGCAGGGTCACCTCGCCGTCCAGGCCCTCGACGACGCGCACCAGGTCGGGGGCGCGGTCGCGTTGGGGCATCAGATCGGTGACCCGGACGGTTCCCTGGTCCGTCTCCCACTCGGTGTCCAGGACGAGGGTGTCGCGGCGGTAGGCGCGCCGGGTGCAGCGGTCCGCCCCCACGGGGGCGATACGCCAGTAGCCGTTGTCCTCGTCGCCGAGCAGTCTGGCGAAGCAGGCGGCGGAGTCGAAGCGGGGCAGGCACAGCCAGTCGACGGATCCGTCCGTACCGACCAGGGCCGCGGTCTGTTCATCGCCGATGAGCGCGTAGTCCTCGATGCTGGGGTGCACGGAGTGCGGGTTCCCGGCAAGCGGACGCGGCAATCAGGGCCGGGGCCGGGGGAGTGACGTGTCCTGGCGGGCGGGCGCGGGCGCCGGGTCCCGCTCGCGGTCGGCCGGTCGCGGTCGGCCGGTCGCGGGTGTCTACACCGCCGCCGGCTCGGCCTCGGCCGTGTCGGACTCCCCGGCTGCCTTCCGCGCCCGGTCCCGGGCCTCGCGGCGGGCCAGGACCACCCAGCCGACCGGGACGGCCGCGGAGAACAGCCACCACTGGATGGCGTACGCGTAGTTCAGCGCCGCGTCCTCCTTGCCGGGGTTGCCCAGCAGCTCGGGGACGTCACCCTTGGGGTCGGGGGCGGTCTGGGCGAGGTAACCGCCGAGCACCCGGGCGTCCAGCCGGCGGGCCTGCTGTGCACTGTTGATCAGCATGATCTGCCGCTCCGGCAGGCCCGGGAGGTTCTTGATGCCGCTGGCGGCGGTCGTCTCGTCGGGCATCAGCCGGCCCTTGACGGTGATCTCCCCGCCGGGCGGTGCGGGGACCTTCGGGAACGTGGTCTGGCTCGGGCCGTCCGAGGGGATCCAGCCCCGGTTCACCAGCAGCACCTTGCCGTCGTCGAGGACGAAGGGGGTGAGCACGTGGTAGCCGACCTCGTCGTCGGAGTTGGTGCGGCGCCGCACGACGACCTCGTCCTCGGCGTCGAAGCGGCCCTTCGCCGTCACGGTGCGGTACCGCTCGGCGCTGGTCACGGTGTGCCCGGGCGCGGTCAGCTGCTCCACGGGCACCGGATCGGCCGCCAGCGCGTCGGTGACCAGCTGGTTCCGGGCGGTGCGCTCCTCGTAGCGATGCATCTGCCAGATGCCCAGCCTGATCATCGTGGGGATGAGGAGCAGGGCGGCCAGCGTGAGGATCACCCACTGCCGGGACATCAGGAAGCGGTACACCCCACGACCGTACAACTCGGTCGTGGGGTGCATTCAGTCGGGTACGGGTTCAGACCTTGTCGACAATTCCTGCCTTTCCCTCCGCCCGGGCGCAGTGGGCGCCGCAGTACCAGTGGCCCTCGGCCTCGACACCCTGGCCGATGATCTGCACCCGGCAGTGCTCGCAGATGGGGGCCATACGGTGGATCGCGCAGGAGAAGCAGTCGAAGACGTGCACCGCGCCCTGCGCGTGCACCTCGAAGGTCATTCCGTACTGATTGCCACATACCTCACAGGTCGCCATGCGCCACAGGGTGAGCCGTCGTCCCCGCGCGGGCGAGCGGGCGCCGGGCGAGTCGCCCCGCAATCACCCGTCCGTACGGTCGCCCTGCGAGGCGGGCTCCTGCGGGGTGGGCCCGTGCGAGGTGGGCCCCTGCGAGGTGGGCCCCTGCGAGGCGGCGGGCCCGTGCGAGGTGGGCGGGGTCACTCCTGTGGTGCCCGTCAGCCTCGCCCTCGGTGGCGCGGGTCACCCCTGTTCCCCGCACCCTGCCCTCGGTGGCGCGGGTCACCCTTGCTCCCGGCGCACGCGTCAGCCGTGCCCCTCGGTGTCGCGGGTCGGCCCCGCGCTCTGCCGCGCGGCTCACGCTTCCGTCGCCGGCTCCACGTCGGCGAGGAGCTGTCCGAACGCCGCCTCGTCCACGACCGGTGTGCCGAACTGCCGGGCCTTGACGACCTTGGAGGTGCCCGAGTCCGGGTCGTTCGTGACGAGCAGGCTGGTGAGGCGGGACAGGCTCGTGGCCACATGCAGCCCGGCCTCGGTCGCGCGGTCCTCCAGCAGGTCCCGCTCGGTGGAGGTGTCGCCCGAGAAGGCGACCCGCATGCCCTGCTTGAGCCGCCCGCCCGCCTCGTAGCGCCCGGGGTTGGGGTAGGGGCAGGCAGGGCGCTTGCGGGAGGGACGCCAACTGCCCGGCCGGTAGCCGCCGTAGCCGCCGGGGCCGGCCTGCCTGCCGATGGCCGGCGCGGCGGGGCGGTCCGTCCACTCGGTCAGCGGCCGGCACTCGTGCAGCGGCAGCCGTACGTTGTTCGCCGCCGCCGCCCGCAGGCTCGGCCGGAACGCCTCCGCCAGCACGCGCGCGTCGTCCAGGGCGTGGTGGGCCCGCTGCTGCACGACGCCGAAGTGCGCCGCGAGGGACTCCAGCTTGTGGTTGGGCAGCGGCAGCCCGAGTTCCTTGGAGAGCGCGATGGTGCACAGGCGCTGCCGCACCGGCGCCTCGCGCTCGGCGCGCGCGTACTCCCGGGCGATCATCTGCCAGTCGAAGACGGCGTTGTGCGCGACGAGCACCCGCCCCTCCAGCCGGGCCGTGAACTCCTCGGCGATGTCCGGGAAGAGGGGCGCTCCTTCGAGCGCCTCGCTCGTCAGTCCGTGGATCCACACCGGGCCCGGGTCGCGCTCGGGGTTGACCGTCGTGTACCAGTGGTCCTCGACCTCACCGCGCTCGTCCAGCCGGTAGACCGCCGCGGAGATGATGCGGTCGTCCCGGGCCAGGCCCGTGGTCTCCACGTCAACGACCGCGTATCCCTTGGGGTACGCGGCCGGCCACGGCGTGGCCGAGAACACTGCGGTCGTCAGGTCTTCCAGCATGGTCCCTGAGGATACGGGCCGTGACTGACACCGCCGTCCGTCAGGTGCGCCCCCGCGCTCTTCCGATACGTCCTCAGGCATCTTGTCCGGGTTGTTCGTTCGAAGGGTGTACGTCTGATCGGTCCTCAGTCGATCAGCCGGGCGTCCCGCCCCGCCACGTGTGACTTCGCCCCGTTCCGGATTGGCGGAGATCGCCAAGAAGCAAGCGCGTACCGTCGAAGATACTTGTGGGTAACAACGTCTAGTCGGGGCTGGACGCCGGTCCTACGGTGCTTGCATGCCGAACCTGCCCGATGTCGTGCTGTGGTCCATCCCCGCCTTCGTGCTGCTCACCGTGGTCGAAATGGTGAGCTACCGGCTCCATCCCGACGAGGACGCGGAGGGCTACGAGGCCAAGGACGCCGCGACGAGCGTCGGCATGGGGCTCGGCAGCCTCGTCTTCGACTTCCTGTGGAAGATCCCGATCCTGGCCGTCTACACGGCCCTGTACGAACTCACGCCGCTGCGTGTGCCCGTGCTGTGGTGGACCGTCCCGCTGATGCTGCTCGGGCAGGACTTCTTCTACTACTGGTCCCACCGCGGCCACCACGTCGTCCGCATCCTGTGGGCCTGCCACGTCGTCCACCACTCCAGCCGGAAGTTCAACCTCACCACCGCGCTGCGCCAGCCCTGGACGTCCCTGACCGTGTGGCCGTTCTACGTCCCCCTCATCGTCGCCGGTGTGCACCCCGCCGCGCTCGCGTTCTGCTCCTCGGCGAACCTCGTCTACCAGTTCTGGATCCACACCGAGCGCATCGACAAGATGCCCCGCTGGTTCGAGTTCGTCTTCAACACCCCGTCGCACCACCGGGTCCACCACGCGTCCCAGGGTGGCTATCTGGACCGCAACTTCGGCGGCATCCTCATCGTCTGGGACCGGCTGTTCGGGTCGTTCGTCGAGGAGACCGAGCGGCCCCGGTACGGGCTGACCAAGAACATCGCCACGTACAACCTGCTGAAGGTGGCCACGCACGAGTACGTGTCGATCGCCAAGGACCTGCGGGCGGCGAACAGTTGGAGCGAGCGCGCGGGACGCGTGTTCCGCGGCCCGGGCTGGGGTCCGCGGCCGGCTGCTGCTGCCGCCTCCGGCGAGTCCCCGTCGGTCTCCGAGTCCGCTCCTGTCGCCGGGAGTACCTCCGCGTGAAGCTCTCGCGTCTCCTGCCGGCCGCCTTCGGTCTCGTCGCCGCCGTCGATCTGGTCTGCCTCGCGGCCGGTGCGGACATCGGGCACACCGTCGCCAAGCCCCTGCTGATGCCGCTGCTGGCGCTGTGGGCCGCCGTGCGCAAGGCGCCCCGGCCGCTCGTGGCGGCCCTGTTGTTCGGCTGGGGCGGTGACGTCCTGCTGCTGTCGGACGCCGAGCCCGCCTTCCTCGCGGGCATGGCCTCCTTCGCGGCGGGACACGTCTGCTACCTCGTGCTCTTCGCGACCCACGGCAGACGCGACACGCTCCCACGCGCGCGTGCGGGCCTCCTGGCCCTCGGTTACGCCGCCGCCCTCGTGACGACCGTCGCGCTGCTGTGGCCGGACCTGCCCGCAGACCTGCGGGTGCCCGTCGCCGGCTACAGCCTGCTGCTCACCGCCATGGCGTACCGGTCCGGCACCCGGCTCGGCCTCTTCGCAGGGCTCGGCGGGGCGCTGTTCCTGCTGTCCGACACGCTCATCGCGACCGGCGTGGCCGAGTGGCCGCAGCCGCCCGTGCCGGACTTCTGGATCATGCTCACCTACATCGCCGCGCAACTCCTGCTGACCGTCGGCACCCTCGGGGCCCTCGAGGCCCGCAGGGCACCGGCCGTCACCTACGGCGAGATGCGCGCGGCCTGAGACGCACCGGCGTCACCGGCGTCACCGGCCTCACCACCGGATGGGCACCGGAAGCGCCGTCAGCAGGCCGGACGCGGCGACCGTCAGGCCCAGGACCGCGACCTCCGCCCGGGCCGGAACGCAGGCCGTCAGCGGGTCGGCCGCCCGGCGCAGCCGACGCCGGGCCCAGACCGCGAGGGCGGCGACGACCGCCACGAGCAGCACCTTGGCGAGCAGCGCCCGCCCGTACGCCGTTCCCGTCAGCTGCTCCAGAACCGTCTCCGGCGGCATCCGGCGCAGGGAACTGCACACGCCCGTCGCGGTGATGGCGGCGAGCAGGACGAGGGCCACGCGCGCGTAGAGACCCAGCAGGGCCGCGCCCGCCTCCGTGGGGTGCCGGCCGTGCCACAGCCGCAGGACGCGCAACGCGTGCAGCAGACCGCCCGCCCACAGGGCCGCACAGGTCAGATGGACGAGCGTCAGCCCCGAGCCGGTCAGCGGACTGTGCTCGGTCGTGGGGTGGGCGCGCAGTGCCTCGGCGACGACCACGGCGGCCAGCGGCCAGACCTGCGCGACCGGCCGGCGCGACACGGCGCACAGCCCGGCCACCAGGAACGCGTTGACCTCCAGCAGGGCGAGCTTGCCGTCCCGGGAGGCGTAGAGGCCTCCGACGTCGATGTCCGCCACCTCGCCCGGCACGAGATTGCCGGTGGCCACGACCGTGGCGAGTCCGAGGGCGGCGACGAAACCTGCGGCCGCCGCGGCGGGGGACCAACTGCGGGGCAGCGCCGGGTCCTGCCCCGTTTCCGAGCCCGGCCGGGTACCGGGCTGCGTGCCGGGCAGCGTTCGCGCCAGGCGGTTCACGAACAGCTCGCCGACGGGTATGCACAGCGCCGCGAACAGCACCGTCCGGAGCAGGGCTATGCCGCCGGCCCCGGGTGCCCCGGCCTCCCCGGTGCCGTGCAGCGCGGCGGACGGCCCGAGCAGCGGGATCAGCGCGGCCAGCGCCACCAGGGCCAGGACGGCGACGGTCCGGCCCGCGCCGGTGCGCCGCACGGCCCCGTGCCCATCGGCCGCTCCGGACGGGGGTCTTGTCAGGATCACCCCAGGATCTTCACCAACCTCCACGCGTCCGGGCAAGTCGGTCGCCCGTCAGCCGGACATCGGCCCGGAGGTCAGCCCGCCTTGGGTGCGGCAGCCCACCACAGCCGCACCTCCTTGCGCTCGTCCGTCGGCCTCAGCTCCCAGCCCTGCGCGAGCGCGACCTGGGCGACGTACCAGCCGCCCACCCCGCGGTAGACCCGCAGGGGTATCGCGCACTCCACGGGCGGCTTCGGCTTCTGCGGCCGGACCGGGGCGGAGGCCCGGGCGGTCCACTTGCCCACCGCCCTCTCCACCCGCGCTTTGTAGTACTCGACGTCGCCCTCATGCAGCAGCTCCGGCCAGGACACGCACCAGGAGGCCAGCCGCCCGACGCGGCCCACCGTCCAGCCCATGGCGTTCAGGTAGCCGCGTTCGAGCCTGTTGCTGAAGGCGGTGATCACCTCGGCGAACATGCCGACCACGAGGAACGCGGCCATCACCGCCGCCCACAGCACACACACCACCGGAAACCACACCACGCTCGCGGCGAACCGCAGCGCCAGCCGCCACCGCGGCCGCACGGGCCGGGCCGTCCAGGTCGCCGTCATCTCGTACACGTCCATGACAAGGCATCCTGCCGTAGACGTGGAACGGGCCGGACGGGTGTCCCCGTCCGGCCCGGATCACCTTCACACGAGCTCTACTTGGTCACCGCGTCCAGCGCGTCCGCGATGCCCCAGCCGTAGAAACCGTTGCGGTTCTTGGAACCCTCGCACACCGCGTCGACCTTGCCGTCGCCGTTGATGTCGTACGGGTCCGTGCACGGCGTGGCGTCGGCCTCCGCGTACAGCAGAGCCTTCACCAGGGCCGGAGAGGCGTACGGGTGCGTCGACTTGATGAGCGCTGCCACGCCCGCCACGTGCGGGGACGCCATCGACGTACCGGCCATGTAACCCCACTTGCCGCCCGGCAGCGTGCCCAGGATGAGGCCGCTCGTGGCCGGCGCGTCCGGCTTCTGGTAGGCGGTCGAGTCGCCGCCCGGGGCGGCTATGTCGATGACGCCCAGACCGTGGTTGGAGAAGGACGACTTGATGCCCTTCGCGCCCGTCGAGGCGACCGTGACGACACCCGGCAGCTGGGTCGGGATGTCGAGGCACTCGGAGGGGTCGACGACCCGGTCGCCCGGTGTGCTGTCGTTCGGGGACGAGGGGTCGGTGATCTCGTCGGCGGCGAGGTCGTAGTTCTCGTTGCCGGCCGCGGCGACGTTGACCGCGCCCTTCTTCTCCGCGTACCGCGAGGCCCGGCCGACCGCCTCCACGAGGGCCTTCTGGTCCGGGTCGTTCTTGCAGTTGAAGTACCAGGGGTCCGTGTAATAGCTGTTGTTCGTGACGTCGACCCCGTGCTCGGCCGCCCACACGAAGCCGCACACCACGGCCTCCGTGTAGAAGAACCCGGCCGTGGTCGACACCTTGATGCCGGAGACCTTCACGCCGGGCGCGACACCGGTCATGCCGACGTCGTTCTTGGCGGCCGCGATCTCACCGGCGACATGGGTGCCGTGCGGGCTCTCCTCGGCGCTCGGCCGCCAGGCCCCGTCCGCCGTGTCCGGCTTGCCCGACACGCAGTTGACCGACGCCTTGCGGTCGAAGTTGGGCGCGATGTCGGGGTGGGTGTCGTCCACGCCGGTGTCGATCACGGCGACCGTGACCTTCTTGCTGCCCAGCGTCTTCTGGTGCGCCTTGTCCGCCTTGATGGCGGGCAGGTCCCACTGCTGGGGCTGCAGCGGGTCCTGGCCGGCCGGGGCGTCGGCCGCGGCGACCTCCGCCGCGCTCAGCACCTTCGGGGCGCCCAGGTCGCCCGTCGACGCCGACGGCAGCGGCGCGGTCCGGGTGGCTCCCGCCGACTGCACGCCGCGCACCGTGCGCATGGTCGTGGCGAAGTCGGGGTTCGAGGAGTGGACGACGATGACGCCGATCTGGTCGTACGCCGTCACGATCGTGCCGCCGGCCTCGGCGACGGCCTTCTTCACGTGCGCCGACGTGCCGTGACCCGGCTTGACGTTGACGACATAGCTGAGCGGGGTCGCGTCCGCCCGGGCCGCGGCCGGGGCGTCCTCGGCGGCCGTGGCGACGGTGTTCGGCAGGAACGCCAGGGCCGTGGCCATGGCCATCCCGGCCGGGATCGCGACGGCGCGACGGTAGCGCGCGTACGGCGCAGTCATGGTGTCTCCAGTTCGTTCACGGTACGAGCTGATCGTGCGGGAGGTCCCGGTGGCGGGCCGGGTCACTTGACGGCGCGCAGCGCGTTGACGATGCCGTGCCCGTAGAAGCCGTTGAGGCGCTTGCCGCCCTCGCACACGGCGTCCTGCGTGCCGTCGCCGTCCTGGTCGTAGGACGTGGGACAGGCGGTCGGGTCGGCCTGCGCCTTCAGCATCGCCTGCAGCTGGGCCGGGGACGCCCAGGGGTGCTCGGACTTCAGCAGCGCCGCGACACCGGAGGCGTGCGGCGAGGCCATCGAGGTGCCCTGCAGGAAGCCCCATGTGCCGTTCGGCAGGGCGGAGAGGATACGGCCGTTCTTCGAGGGGGTGTCAGGCGTCTGGTAGCGCCCGTCACCGCCCGGCGCGGCGACGTCGACCACGCCCTTGCCGTACGACGAGTAGTACGACTTGAGGTTGTTCACGCCCGTCGCGCTGACCGTGACGACACCCGGCAGCAGGTTCGGCACGTCCAGGCACTCGTGCGGGTCGATGGTGCGCTCGACCGGCGTGGAGTCGTCCGGGCTGGAGTCGTCGACGATCGCGTCGGCGTCCAGGTCGTGGTTGGAGTTGCCCGCCGCGGCGACGTTCAGCGTGCCCTTCCTCTGGGCGTACAGCTGCGCCCGGTTGACCGCGTCGACGATGGCCCGCTGGTCCGGGTCGTCCATGCAGTTGTACAGCCACGGGTCGACGTAGTAGCTGTTGTTCGTGATCTCGACGCCGTGGTCGGCGGCGAACACGAACGCGCACACGACGCTCTCCGGGTAGAAGAGGCCGTTCGTCCGGTCGGTCACGTTGATGCTGGAGACCTTCACCCCGGGAGCGACGCCCGCGACGCCGACACCGTTGCGGGCGGCGGCTATCTCACCCGCGACGTGCGTGCCGTGGTAGTCCCCGGCGGTGTACGGCCGCCAGGCGCCCTCGCTGGTGTCGGCCTTGCCGCCGTCGCAGTTGGCGGACTGGGACGCGGAGAAGTTCGGGGCGATGTCGGGGTGGGTGTCGTCCACACCGGTGTCGATGACGGCGACCGTCACCTTGCGGCTGCCCGGGTTGATCTTCGCGGCCTTGTCGGCGCCGATCGCCCGCAGGTCCCACTGGTCCGCTTCGAGGGGCTCGCTGTCGGCCGTCCGCGCCGAGGCCGCCTCGGCGCGCTTCGCCTGGGCGGCCGTCAGATACTCGACGGCGCCCTCCTGCTTCGTGCCCGCGGCCGTCAGCGGCGCCGTCCGCGTCGCACCCGCCGACTGGACACCGCGCACCGTGCGGATCGTCGTGGCGAAGTCGGGGTTCGAGGAGTGGACGACGATGACGCCGATCCGCTCGTACGTCTCCACCACCGACCCGTCGGCCTTCGCTATCGCCTTCTTCACCGAGGCGATCGTGTGCCGGGACGGCTTGGTGTTGACGACGTACGACAGCTTCGGCGCGTCCGCCGACCGGGTGGCCGACTCGGTGTGCGGGGCCGCCGACGCGGCGGCCGGCAGGAAGCCGAGCGAGGCCGTCAGGGACAGCACGACGGGCACGGCGAGCGCGAGCCGGCGTCTGGAACGCAAGTGAGACATGGGGTCTCCACATCCTCCGGAAACGAAACCGGCCCGAGGCACAGGTGGTGCCCGGGCAGGTACATGACGTGGTGGTGCAGGGCGAAGCTATCCCGGCCTCCCGCCCGCAGCAACGCTTTGTCGAAACGACTTCGGAAAGAACGCCGGCCGGTTGAACCGGTTCTCATGTGCCGCCGTGACGTTGGACAAGGAGCGCGAGGACACGCGCCTCTCGCACCCGTTCACAACCGCTTCCATCCCTGCGAGGAGACTCCGTGGCCACCGACGCACCGCCCCCCTCGAAAGAGCAACACAAGCTCCCCTCACCCGAGGAGTTCGCCGAGGTGCAGGAGAGCGCGGAGTTCGGTGAACTGCGCCGCTCCTACCGCTCCTTCGCCTTCCCGCTGACCGTCGGCTTCATCGCCTGGTACCTGCTGTACGTCCTGCTCTCGAACTACGCGGGCGGCTTCATGGGCACCAAGCTCTTCGGCAACATCAACGTCGCCTTCGTCCTCGGCGTCGCCCAGTTCGTCACCACGTTCCTCATCGCCTGGTGGTACTCGCGGCACGCCGCCGCGAAGCTCGACCCCAAGGCCGAGGCCATCAAGACCCGGATGGAGAGCGGCGCATGAGCCCCGTACAGCACACCTTCCTCGCCGCGAACGAGGCCAGCGAGCACCGCCCGCTGATCATCACCCTGTTCGCGCTGTTCGTCCTCGCGACCCTGGGCATCACCATCTGGGCTGGCCGCCAGACCAAGGACGCCGCCGACTTCTACGCCGGCGGCCGCCAGTTCAGCGCCTTCCAGAACGGCCTCGCCGTCTCCGGCGACTACATGTCCGCCGCGTCGTTCCTCGGCATCGCGGGCGCCATCGCCATCTTCGGCTACGACGGCTTCCTCTACTCCATCGGCTTCCTCGTCGCCTGGCTGGTCGCCCTGCTCCTGGTGGCCGAACCGCTCAGGAACTCCGGCCGCTACACCATGGGCGACGTCCTCGCCTACCGCATGCGCCAGCGCCCGGTCCGCACCGCCGCAGGCACGTCCACCATCGTGGTGTCGATCTTCTACCTGCTGGCCCAGATGGCCGGCGCGGGCGTCCTCGTCTCGCTGCTGCTCGGCATCACCTCCGACGCCGGCAAGATCCTCATCGTCGCCCTGGTCGGCCTCCTGATGATCGTCTACGTCTCCATCGGCGGCATGAAGGGCACCACCTGGGTCCAGATGGTCAAGGCCGTGCTGCTCATCGGGGGCACCATCCTGATCACCTTCCTGGTGCTGCTGAAGTTCAACTTCAACATCTCCGACCTGCTCGGCACCGCCGCCGAGAACAGCGGCAAGGGCGCCGCCTTCCTGGAGCCCGGCCTCCAGTACGGCGCGACCGGCACCTCCAAGCTGGACTTCATCTCCCTGGGCATCGCCCTGGTGCTGGGCACCGCCGGCCTGCCGCACATCCTGATCCGCTTCTACACCGTGCCCGACGCCAAGGCCGCCCGTAAGTCCGTGAACTGGGCCATCGGCATCATCGGCGGCTTCTACCTGATGACGATCGCGCTCGGCTTCGGCGCCGCCGCGCTCATCTCGCAGGAGGAGATCATCGCCTCCAACCCGTCCGGCAACACGGCGGCACCCCTGCTCGCCCTGCACCTGGGCGGCGTCGACTCGACCTGGGGCGCGATCCTGCTCGCCACGATCTCGGCGGTCGCCTTCGCGACGATCCTCGCCGTCGTCGCCGGCCTCACCCTCGCCTCGTCGTCGTCCTTCGCGCACGACATCTACGCCAACGTCATCCGCAAGGGGAAGGCCTCCGGCGCCGAGGAGGTCCGCGCGGCCCGCTGGGCGACCGTCTTCATCGGCGTCGTCTCCATCGGCCTGGGCGCCCTGGCCCGCGACCTGAACGTGGCCGGCCTGGTCGCCCTCGCCTTCGCCGTCGCCGCCTCCGCCAACCTCCCGACGATCCTCTACAGCCTGTTCTGGAAGCGCTTCACCACCCAGGGCGCCCTGTGGTCGATCTACGGCGGTCTGATCGTCGCCGTCGGCCTGGTGCTGTTCTCGCCCGTCGTCTCCGGCGACCCCAAGGCGATGTTCCCCGAGGTCGACTTCGCCTGGTTCCCGCTGAAGAACCCGGGCATCATCTCCATCCCGTTCGGCTTCCTGATGGGCTGGCTCGGCACGGTCCTGTCCAAGGAGGAGCCCGACGCCAAGAAGTACGCGGAGCTGGAGGTCCGGTCCCTGACCGGCACCGGAGCCCACTGAGCACGACCCCTGCCGCGCGGCCGGATCGTAGGAACCTCCAGGTCCCTGCGGCCCGGCCGCGTCCCGCGTCGTGGGATCGGGCCTGTGGCGTTGACGGTGGGGTCACGTAGGCTCGCAGGTGTCGGAGAAGCAGTGCCGCACGCGTGATCCGCGACGAGGGAGGGGGCCCACGTGCTCATCGACACCTACGGCCGGGTGGCCACCGACCTGAGGGTCTCACTGACCGACCGCTGCAACCTGCGCTGTACGTACTGCATGCCCGAGGAGGGCCTGCAGTGGCTGGCCAAGCCGGACCTGCTCACGGACGACGAGATCGTCCGCCTGATCGACATCGCGGTCACCTCCCTCGGGATCGAGGAGGTCCGCTTCACCGGCGGCGAGCCCCTGCTGCGCCCCGGCCTGGTCGGCATCGTCGAGCGCGTCGCCGCCCTCGACCCCCGCCCGCAGATGTCGCTGACGACGAACGGCATCGGCCTCAAGCGCACGGCGGCGGCCCTGAAGGCGGCGGGCCTGGACCGGGTCAACGTCTCCCTCGACACCCTCCGGCCGGACGTCTTCAAGACCCTCACCCGCCGCGACCGCCACAAGGACGTCATCGAGGGCCTGCACGCCGCCCGCGACGCCGGCCTGACCCCGGTCAAGGTCAACTCGGTCCTGATGCCCGGGCTCAACGACGACGAGGCGCCCGACCTGCTGGCCTGGGCCGTGGAGCACGACTACGAACTGCGGTTCATCGAGCAGATGCCGCTGGACGCCCAGCACGGCTGGAAGCGCGACGGCATGATCACGGCCGGAGACATCCTGGCCTCCCTGCGCACCCGCTTCGAACTGACCCCCGAGGGCCAGGAGAAGCGCGGCTCGGCCCCGGCGGAGCGCTGGCTCGTCGACGGCGGCCCGCACGTGGTCGGTGTCATCGCCTCCGTCACCCGCCCCTTCTGCGCGGCCTGCGACCGCACCCGCCTCACGGCCGACGGCCAGGTCCGCACCTGCCTGTTCGCCCAGGAGGAGACCGACCTGCGCGCCGCCCTGCGCTCGGACGCCCCGGACGAGGAGATCGCCCGCATCTGGCGCCTGGCGATGTGGGGCAAGAAGGCGGGAGCGGGCCTGGACGACCCGACGTTCGTGCAGCCGACCAGGCCGATGTCGGCGATCGGGGGTTAGGCCGACACCCCCGGGCGGGCGGGGAGCCGCGCGAGACGCCACGACGCACCGGCACCCGGAAGCGTCACGCGTCCGGCGCTTCCCAGTCCCTCAGAAGAACCACGTCCTTCAAGAACCCCCGCACCCCGAGGAACTGCGACAGATGCTCGCGGTGCTCCTCACAGGCCAGCCAGGTCTTGCGCCGCTCCGGCGTATGGATCTTCGGGTTGTTCCACGCCAGCACCCACACGGCGTCGACACGGCAGCCCTTGGCGGAACAGATGGGCGTCTCGTCACTCACAGGTTCGTCTCACCACAGCACACAGAAAAGGCGACGCCGAGCAGCCACGGGGGGAGCTGCCCGGCGTCGGTCCGTCGCTCCGACGGGGGATGCGGAGCGCGTACGAAGTATGTCACGGGTAACCCCGCCCCCGGCACTGGAACAACATGATTGATCTGAGCTTTTCTTGAGCTTGGCGGGAAGCCGACTTCCCTTCCCGCGCACCCGCGATCTCCCGCGCGAGCGCGCCGGGGCGCTCCTACCGCTCGTGCGATTCGCTCCGCGTGCCCGCCCCCGGTCCGGGCACGGCATCTTCCGCAACCGATTCCCCCGACCCGTCACCCGCACCCGGCGGGCCGATCATCGGACGCGGATGCGACACCACGTACGTCGACGGCAGAGACGGCGCATTCTCACGCCCGGCGTTGGCGATCACCACCGCGATGTACGGCAGGACCAGCCCCAGCACCAACGCCACGATGGCGACGTGCCGTTCGACGTTCCACAGGGTGGCCGCGAGGATCACGGAGATCGTGCGGACCGTCATCGAGATCACGTACCGGCGCTGCCGCCCGCGTACGTCCTCCTGCAACCCCGTCCGGGCGCCGGTGATCCGGAAAACCTGGACGTTGCCGCCGCCATGCTGCTTCCGCATCGCATTCCACCATCCGCCCGTATCCGACTCTCCCCGCCCCGTAGCCGTCCTCGGCCGGCCGGGGACACCTGACCGGGACAGCTCTTACGGTACGCCGCGTCGGCGATCGCGACGAGGCCGGGTCACGCCCCGCCAGGGCAGGGCGCCTGCGCCGCCCTGCGTACGGCCCTCGTCGGCATGCGCCGTAGGGCACCTGGGCCGACACTGGCCGTAGTGCTCACGTCGAGCCGTGCGAGGAGGCAGTGATGGGCTGGTTGTGGGCGATCATCGTGGGACTGGTGCTCGGCCTGCTCGCCAAGGCGATCATTCCGGGCAAGCAGCACCTTCCCCTGTGGCTGACCGTCATCCTGGGCATCATCGGTGGCATCGCCGGCAACGCCATCGCCCGGGCGGCCGGTGTCGACGCCACATCGGGCATCGACTGGTGGCGGCACGTCTTCCAGCTGGTGATGGCGATCATCCTGGTCGGCCTGGGCGACAGGGCCTGGACCGCCGCCAGGGGAGAACAACGCAGGGCATGACCCGTACGACGAAGGGGGCGGCCTCCGGCACCGGAGACCACCCCCTCGGCGGCATGCTCAGCCGCCCGTGACCTCGACGGCCGCCAGGTTCTTCTTGCCCCGGCGCAGCACCAGCCACCGGCCGTGCAGCAGGTCCTCCTTCGCGGGGACGGCGTCCTCGCCGGCGACCTTGACGTTGTTCACGTAGGCGCCGCCCTCCTTGACCGTGCGGCGCGCGGCCGACTTGCTCGCCACCAGGCCGACCTCGGCGAACAGGTCCACCGTCGGACCGAGCTCGGCGACCTGGATGTGCGGCACCTCCGACAGGGCCGCGGCCAGCGTCCGCTCGTCCAGCTCCGTCAGGTCGCCCTGCCCGAAGAGGGCCTTGGACGCGGCGATCACGGCGGCCGTCTGGTCGGCGCCGTGCACCAGGGTCGTCAGCTCCTCGGCCAGGGCACGCTGCGCGGCCCGGGCCTGCGGACGCTCCTCGGTCTGCCGCTCCAGCTCCTCCAGCTCCGCGCGGGAACGGAACGACAGGATGCGCATGTACCGGGAGATGTCCCGGTCGTCCACGTTCAGCCAGAACTGGTAGAACGCGTACGGCGTCGTCATCTCCGGGTCGAGCCAGACGGCACCGCCCTCGGTCTTGCCGAACTTGGTGCCGTCCGCCTTGGTCATCAGCGGCGTGGCCAGCGCGTGCACGGTCGCGTCGGGCTCCAGGCGGTGGATCAGGTCCAGGCCCGCCGTGAGGTTGCCCCACTGGTCGCTGCCGCCCTGCTGCAGCGTGCAGCCGTAGCGCCGGTACAGCTGCAGGAAGTCCATGCCCTGCAGCAGCTGGTAGCTGAACTCCGTGTAGCTGATCCCCTCGGAGGACTCCAGACGGCGGGCCACCGAGTCCTTCGTCAGCATCTTGTTGACGCGGAAGTGCTTGCCGATGTCACGGAGGAACTCGATCGCGGAGAGGTTCTCCGTCCAGTCGAGGTTGTTGACCATGACGGCCGCGTTCTCGCCCTCGAAGTCCAGGAACGGCTCGATCTGGGCGCGCAGCTTGGCGACCCAGCCGGTGACCGTCTCCGGGTCGTTCAGCGTGCGCTCCGCGGTCGGGCGCGGGTCGCCGATCAGGCCCGTGGCGCCGCCGACCAGCGCCAGCGGCCGGTGACCGGCCTGCTGGAGCCGGCGCACGGTGAGCACCTGCACCAGGTGCCCCACGTGCAGCGACGGCGCGGTCGGGTCGAAGCCGCAATAGAACGTGACGGGACCGTCCGCGAGCGCCTTGCGCAAAGCGTCCTCGTCGGTGGACAAGGCGAACAGCCCGCGCCACTTCAGCTCGTCGACGATGTCCGTCACGGTTCTCGTATCTCCTCGGATGATCCTCGGGCAGTCGGGTGACAGCCGCCTACGAGGTTATACGCCCTGACTGACAGAGCTCATATTGAAATCGGGGACGCGCAGCGCGGGCATCGCCGCCCTGGTGAACCAGTCGCTCCACTCCCGGGGCAGCGTCTTCTCCGTCCGCCCGGCCTCCGTGGCCCGGCCCAGCACCCCGACCGGCGACTCGTTGAACCGGAAGTTGTTCACCTCGCCCGTCACCTCGCCGTTCTCCACGAGGTACACGCCGTCCCGGGTCAGGCCCGTCAGCAGCAGCGACGCCGGATCGACCTCGCGGATGTACCACAGGCAGGTCAGCAGCAGCCCCCGCTCGGTGTTCGCGACCATCTCGTCCAGGGAACGGTCCTCGCCCCCGTCCAGGATGATGTTGTCGATGCCCGGCGCCACGGGCAGGCCGGTCAGGCCCGCGCTGTGCCGGCTGGTCGTCAGGTGCCGCAGCTCGCCCTCGCGCATCCACTCGGTGGCCGCGAGCGGCAGCCCGTTGTCGAACACCGACTGGTCGCCCCCGGAGGAGTGCGCGATCACGAAGGGCGCCGACTCCAGGCCCGGCTCGTTCGGGTCGCTGCGCAGGGTCAGCGGCAGCTCGGTCAGCTTCTCGCCGACCCGCGTGCCTCCGCCCGGCTTGGAGAACACCGTGCGGCCCTCCACCGCGTCCCGGCCCGAGGCCGACCACATCTGGTAGATCAGCAGGTCCGCCACGGCCGTCGGCGGCAGCAGCGTCTCATAGCGCCCGGCGGGCAGCTCGACGCGCCGCTCGGCCCACCCCAGGCGCACCGCCAGCTCCGCGTCCAGCGCCGCCGGGTCGACGTCCTTGAAGTCCCGGGTGGAGCACCCGGCCCAGGCGGACCGGGTGCGGTCCGGTGACTTGGCGTTCAGCTCCAGCGTCCCGTTCGGCTGGTCGTGCCGCAGCCGCAGTCCGGTGGACGTGCCGACGTACGTCGACACCAGCTCGTGGTGGGCGAAGCCGTACAGCTCCCGGCCGCCCGCACGCGCGCGAGCGAAGGCCTCGCCGAGGGCGGGCGCGAAGTCGGCGAACACGGCGGAGGAGGTCTCGGCGGGCGCCTCGGTGAACTCCGGCGTCGGCGCCACGCCCGTGACCAGCGGCTGCGCGTCCTCGGCGGGGCCGGCGCCGCGTGCGGCGGCCTCGGCGGCGCGCACCAGGGGCTCCAGTTCGTCCTCGGTGACGGCGGACCGGGACACGACCCCGGAAGCCGTGCCCTCCTTGCCGTCGACCGTGGCGACGACGGTGAGGGTGCGCCCGCGCGTCACGCCGTTGGTGGTCAGCGCGTTGCCCGCCCAGCGCAGGTTGGCGGTGGACTGCTCGTCGGCGATGACCACACAGCCGTCCGCCCGGGACAGTTCGAGGGCGCGCTCCACGACCTCGTGCGGCTTGCTGGAACGCCCGCTCATCGACCGGCCTCCTGGGTCGTGTTGAGACTGTGCTTTCCCGGGGGGTAACCCCCGGACCCCCAGCCGATGCCGCAGTTGATGTTCATCGACCGGCCTCCTGGGTCGTGTTGAGGATGTTGACGCCCTTGAACAGGGCCGACGGGCAGCCGTGGGAGACCGCCGCGACCTGGCCCGGCTGGGCCTTGCCGCAGTTGAAGGCGCCGCCCAGGACGTAGGTCTGCGGCCCGCCCACGGCGGCCATGGAGCCCCAGAAGTCGGTCGTCGTCGCCTGGTAGGCCACGTCCCGCAGCTGTCCGGCCAGCCGCCCGTTCTCGATCCGGTAGAAGCGCTGCCCCGTGAACTGGAAGTTGTAGCGCTGCATGTCGATCGACCAGGACCGGTCGCCGACGACGTAGATGCCTCGCTCCACGCCGCCGATCAGATCCTCGGTCGACATGCCCGCCGGGTCCGGCCGCAGCGACACGTTGGCCATGCGCTGCACCGGCACGTGCCCGGGGGAGTCGGCGTAGGCACAGCCGTTGGACCGCTCGAAGCCGGTCAGTTTCGCGATCCGCCGGTCCAGCTGGTAGCCGACGAGCGTGCCGTCCTTCACCAGGTCCCAGGACTGGCCCTCGACGCCCTCGTCGTCGTAGCCGACCGTGGCCAGGCCGTGCTCGGCGGTGCGGTCGCCGGTGACGTTCATCAGCTCCGAGCCGTACCGCAGCTTGCCCAGCTGGTCGAACGTGGCGAAGGAGGTGCCCGCGTAGGCCGCCTCGTAGCCGAGTGCCCGGTCCAGCTCGGTGGCGTGCCCGATGGACTCGTGGATGGTCAGCCACAGGTTGGACGGGTCCACGACCAGGTCGTACAGGCCCGGCTGCACGCTCGGCGCGCGCATCTTCTCCGCGAGCAGTTCCGGAATCTGCTCCAGCTCGCTCTCCCAGTCCCAGCCGGTGCCCGTCAGGTACTCCCAGCCGCGTCCCACCGGCGGAGCGAGGGTGCGCATGGAGTCGAACTCGCCGCTGGACTCGTCCACCGAGACCGCGTTGAGCACCGGGTGCAGCCGCACCCGCTGCTGAGTGGTCACGGTCCCGGCGGTGTCCGCGTAGAACTTGTTCTCGTGGACGGTGAGCAGCGAGGCGTCGACATGGTCGATCCCGTCGGCTGCCAGCAGCCGCGCGCTCCACTGCGAGATCAGCCCGGCCTTCTCCTCGTCGGGCACGGAGAACGGGTCGATCTCGTACGACGAGATCCACGTCTTCTCGGCGTGGACCGGCTCGTCGGCAAGCTCCACGTGCTCGTCCGACCCGGCCGCCTTGATCACCTGCGCGGACAGCTTCGCCATCGCCACCGCCTGCCCGGCGACCCGGGCGGCGGCGTCCATGCTGAGGTCGACGCCGGAGGCGAAACCCCACGTACCGCCGTGCACCACCCGCACCGCGTAGCCGAGGTCGGTGGTGTCCGACGACCCGGCGGGTCTGGCGTCCCGGAACCGCCAGGAGGCGCCCCGTACCCGCTCGAAGCGGAAGTCCGCGTGTTCGGCCCCCAGCGCACGCGCGCGTGCGAGGGCCGCGTCGGCGAGGGCGCGTAGGGGGAGGGCCGTGAAGGCCTCGTCGATGGTATGAGGCACCGCCGTCTCTTTCTGTCGAGGTGACCGTGGCTGCCGTACGTCGTGACAGCTCAGATCATGTCGTCCCGTCCGCCCGCGGGCCACGAGTTTCCCGAGCCCGGCCCGCTGCTTTCTGTAGGGACCCGACAGTGAGTCCCGTACGCCACTGTCGGTGCCCGATTGTCCCCGGGCCTGTCCGGACCGATAGGTTTTCGAGGAAGCCGCCTGTCATCACCGCCTGCCGTCCAGGCGACCGGGCGGGGTATCCGACCGCTACCGAAAGGGTGATCCGTTGAGCCGCTCGGTTCTCGTCACCGGAGGCAACCGGGGCATCGGCCTCGCCATCGCCCGCGCTTTCGCCGATGCCGGCGACAAGGTCGCCATCACATACCGCTCGGGTGAGCCGCCGGCCGCCCTGACGGAGCTGGGCTGCCTCGCCGTCCGGTGCGACATCACCGACGCCGAGCAGGTGGAGCAGGCCTACAAGGAGATCGAGGAGGCCCACGGCCCCGTCGAGGTCCTCGTCGCCAACGCCGGTGTCACCAAGGACCAGCTCCTGATGCGGATGTCCGAGGACGACTTCACGTCCGTCCTGGACACCAACCTCACCGGCACCTTCCGCGTCGTCAAGCGCGCCAACCGCGGCATGCTGCGCGCCAAGAAGGGCCGCGTCGTGCTGATCTCCTCGGTCGTCGGGCTGCTCGGCTCCGCGGGCCAGGCCAACTACGCCGCCTCCAAGGCCGGCCTCGTCGGCTTCGCGCGCTCCCTCGCCCGTGAGCTGGGCTCGCGCAACATCACCTTCAACGTCGTCGCCCCCGGCTTCGTCGAGACCGACATGACCGCGGTGCTCTCCGACGAGCAGCGCGAGGGCATCGTGAAGCAGGTGCCGCTCGGCCGGTACGCCCAGCCCGAGGAGATCGCCGCGACGGTGCGGTTCCTCGCCTCGGACGACGCCTCGTACATCACTGGAGCCGTCATCCCCGTTGACGGCGGACTGGGAATGGGTCACTGATCACCATGAGCGGAATTCTCGAGGGCAAGCGCGTCCTGATCACCGGCGTGCTGACGGAGGCCTCCATCGCCTTCCACACCGCCAAGCTGGCCCAGGAGCAGGGCGCCGAGGTCATCCTCACGGCGTTCCCGCGGCCCACGCTGACCGAGCGCATCGCCAAGAAGCTGCCGAAGCCGGCCAAGGTCATCGAGCTCGACGTCACCAACGACGAGCACCTCGGCCGTCTGGCCGACATCGTCGGCGAGGAGCTCGGCGGCCTCGACGGTGTCGTGCACTCCATCGGCTTCGCCCCGCAGGACGCCCTCGGCGGCAACTTCCTGAACACGCCGTTCGAGTCGGTCGCCACGGCCATGCACGTCTCGGCGTACTCCCTGAAGTCGCTCACCATGGCCTGCCTGCCGCTGATGCAGAACGGCGGCTCCGTCGTCGGTCTGACGTTCGACGCGCAGTTCGCCTGGCCGCAGTACGACTGGATGGGCCCGGCCAAGGCCGCCCTGGAGGCCACCAGCCGCTACATGGCCCGCGACCTGGGCAAGCAGAACATCCGCTGCAACCTGGTCTCGGCCGGTCCGCTCGGTTCCATGGCCGCCAAGTCCATCCCGGGCTTCAGCGAGCTGGCCTCCGTGTGGGACGACCGCTCCCCGCTGGAGTGGGACCTCAAGGACCCCGAGCCGGCCGGCCGGGGTGTCGTGGCCCTGCTGAGCGACTGGTTCCCGAAGACCACGGGCGAGATCGTCCACGTCGACGGCGGTCTGCACGCCATCGGAGCCTGATCTCCCGCACCTCCCGGACGCCCTGTTCCCCGCCGCGCGCGGGGAGCGGGGCGTCACTCGTTCGGCTCATCAGGCCGGGCGGGACAGGCCGCTGACCGGGCACTCTGGAGTACGCGAACCGGGCACCCGGAGTACGCGTTTCACCACGCGATCCCCTCCCCAGCACGGCCGAGGAGGTCCCCTTGTGCGCTTGTCCCGCCGAACGGCCTCAGTGTCCCTCGCCGCCGTCGCGCTCGTCCTGACCCTGGCGTACGAGGCGGTGCCGCACGCGCGCGTGCCCGCCGACGAGCGTGAGACGGCGGACCCCTTCGGTGCGGCCTGCCGGATCCGCGTGACCGACTCCCGGGTGACCGCGTACTGCCACAACCCCTACCCGGAGACCGACCGCGTGAGCCTGCACGTCGAGTGCGCCCGCTGGTGGGACCTCGACACCGACAGCGCACCGGTCGAGGCGGCCCCCGCGCAGACGGTGCGGCTGTCCGGCCGCTGCTGGAAAGAGGTCGCCGACGTGTGGATCGGCCACAGCCGGGAGAGCTGAGCCGGGGCGGCTTCGGCCCGGCGGCAGGGCAGCCGGTCCTGCGCGGGGGTGTCAGCCGGCCGTGGGGGAGGTGACGCCGCCCAGGCGGCACAGGAACGGGTAGCGGGCCGCCTCCGCCGCGGCCGTCTCCGCCTCGCCCGCGCGGATCGCCTCCAGCAGCCGCCCGTGGTCCATGTGCGTCTCCGGCGTCAGCTCCTCGCCGACGTCCTCGCGCAACCAGTCCCGCAGCACCTCGCCGAGGTCCGCGTACATCGCCGTCATCACGTCGTTGTGGGAGGCCGACACGACGGCCAGGT
Source organism: Streptomyces sp. NPDC059696 (assembly GCF_042733745.1). NCBI lineage: Bacteria > Bacillati > Actinomycetota > Actinomycetes > Kitasatosporales > Streptomycetaceae > Streptomyces > Streptomyces sp. NPDC059696. The sequence continues at coordinate 21,611 of NZ_JBHWFG010000050.1, read as the reverse complement.
GGAAGGTCGCGTCCGCGGTCACGAACGCCTCCTTGTCGCCCGACTCCCACGCCTCCTCGCGCCGCAGCAGCAGCGCGTCGAGCTGCTTGAGGTCCCGCTCCGTACGCCGCTCGGCGGCCAGCCGGGCGGCGGCCGACTCCAGGGTGGAGCGCAGCTCGGCGATGTGCCGGGGGTCCGCCCCGGCGAACCGGCGCTGCATCACACCCGCCAGCTCGCTCGTCGCCACGACGTACGTGCCGGAGCCCTGGCGGATGTCCAGCAGGCCGTTGTGCGACAGGGCGCGAACGGCCTCACGGACCGTGTTGCGGGCGACGCCGAGCTGCTCGACCAGTTCCGGCTCGGTCGGGATCCGGGAGCCGACGGGCCACTCACCCGAGGTGATCTGGGCCCGCAGCGCGGCGATGACCTGCTCGGACAGGGCCGAGCGGCGGGGATGGCTCAAGGGCATGGCACACCTTCGCACGGCCGGGGCGCCCGGGGGCAGCCGGTGAGTGGACAGTCAATCATCCCATGATTCTATGATGGGGCTCATGCCTAGCGAGGAAACCCGGACGACGACGCCCCCGACCGTACGCAGCGCGGCCGCGCACGACGCCCGGAAGCCGCACGACGCCGGGAAAGACGCCGGGAAAGACGCCGGGAAGGACGCCGGGAAACAGGAGGGCGCGTCCGCGCGCGCGTGGACGACGCGCCTGCTCGTCCTCGGCATCGTGCTGTCCGCGCTGAACCTCCGCCCCGCCATCACCAGCCTCGGCGCCCTCCTGGAGGAGGTCCGCGACGGGCTCGGCATGAGCGGCAGCGTGGCCGGCCTGCTCACCTCCGTCCCGCCGCTGTGCTTCGCCGTCTTCGGCGTCATGGCCCCGCGGCTCGCCCGCCGCTTCGGGCCGGGCGCCGTGGTGTGCGCCGGCATGGCCGCCATCGCCATGGGCCTGCTGATCCGCCCGTACGCGGGCGGCACGGCCGGTTTCCTGGCCGGGAGCGCCCTGGCCCTCATGGGTATCGCGGTGAGCAACGTCCTGATGCCGGTCATCGTCAAGCGCTGGTTCCCCGACCGTGTGGGATCCATGACCGGCCTGTACTCGATGGCCCTGGCCCTCGGCACGGCCCTCGCGGCCGCCGTGACGGTCCCCGTGACCGACGCCCTCGGCGGCAGCTGGCAGACGGGCCTGGCCCTGTGGGCGGGGCTCGCCGTGGCGGCGGTCCTGCCGTGGCTGCCCTTCGTCCGTGGACGCGGAAAGCAGCCCGGCGACGGGGAGCGGGTCGCCGAGGAGACGGCACGCAACCAGGCCCCGGCCCCCGCGGAGCACGCGCGCGGGGAAACGCCCCCACTGCGGATGACCCGGAGCCGCACCGCCTGGGCCCTGGCCGTGTTCTTCGGGCTCCAGGCCACCGCCGCCTACATCACCATGGGCTGGATGGCGCAGATCTTCCGGGACGCCGGTGTGCCCGCCGGCACCGCGGGCCTGCTGCTGGCGGTCACCATGGTGATGGGCGTGCCCCTCGCCTTCGTCATACCCCGCCTGGCCACCCGGCTGCCCCAGCAGGGCCCGATCGTGGTGGTCCTGGGCCTGTGCGGCCTCGCCGGCTACGCGGGGCTGTACCTCGCGCCCGCGGCCGGCGCCTGGGCCTGGGCCCTGCTGCTCGGCGTCGCCAACTGCGCCTTCCCCCTCGCGCTGACCATGGTCGGCATGCGCGCCCGGACCGGCCCGGGCGTGGTCCGGCTGTCGGCGTTCGCACAGAGCACCGGCTACCTGATCTCCATCCCCGGACCGCTCCTGGTGGGCGTCCTCTACCAGCACAGCGGCGGCTGGGGCCTGCCGATCGCGCTGATGAGCGCCCTGATGATCCCGCAGATGGTCGTCGGCGTCCTGGCCGGCCGCGACCGCACGGTGGAGGACGAGGCGTCCCGCTGAGCCACGCGCGGGGAAGTCCCCGGGGAGAGGAGTCACCCCGGGGCGTCCGCTGCGGACGGGGGGTGGGAGACTGGCCCCATGCCAGTGCTCGACCCGAATCCCCAGCACGGTCAGAAGAAGATGCTGCTCGTCTTCGGGGCCTTCTTCGCGATCTTCATCGTCATCGCCGTCATCGCGACCATCGCCTCGCCCTGACCCGCGCTCGCCGGGCCCGTGGTGGGGCTGGCCCCCGTATCCCCTAGGGGGTGAGGGTCAGGGTCAAGTGGGTGGATCACCGGATGGGTTGGCAGCGGTGGAGCCCGTAGCTTCGAGTGTGTGGCCGCCAGACGGTCACCGGCCACTCGAAGAGCGGAGGCACCCATGTCGGCCCCTACGCACACCCGGCCCCATCCGGCGACCCGGGCCGGTGCCGCCGGCCGGCTGCCCTGGTGGGCTCTCGCCCTGCCCGTGCTGGCCTTCGCCGCCCTGCTCACCCTGATCCTGAACCCGTCCGACGCGCACGCGGCCACCGGTGAGCCGGTGATCACCCACCTCTTCGAGCGTATCCAGCAGCTCACAGCCCGCTGACCGCGCCGAAGCCGGGGGTCAACTCCCTGCGCCAGGTGGCGTGTTTCATGCGAAGCTGGATCTCATGAGCGTCGCAGAATCCCGCAGGATTGTCCTCTTCCGCCATGCGAAAGCCGACTGGCCACAGGTCACCGATCATGAGCGTCCGCTCGCCGACCGGGGCCGAATGGACGCGGCGGAGGCCGGGCGCAGGCTGACCGACACCGGTATCGCCTTCGATCTGGCCCTGTGCTCCACCGCGGTCCGGACCCGGGAGACGTGGAAGCTCGCCGTCCAGGAGTTCCCGCAGCGGCCGAAAACCGTCTACGAGGAGCGGATCTACGAGGCCTCGCCGGGCGAGCTGATCGCCCTGCTCAACGAGACCCCCGACGAGGTGCGCAACCTCCTCGTGATCGGGCACAACCCGGGCATCCAGGGCCTCGCCGAGGTCCTGGCGGGCTCGGGCGAGGACACCGCGCGGGAGCGGATGGCCCGACGCGGCTTCCCGGCCGCCGCCTTCGCCGTGCTGTCGTTCGGCGGCCCGTGGAAGAGCCTGGAGCCGGCCGTGGCCTCCCTGCAGGACTACTGGGCGCCCGCCGAGTGACGATCTCCGCGTGACACGCCTGAGGGCAGGGGCCCGGCGCCGGTGCGGCGCCGGGCCCCTGCCGTCGGCTCAGCCGATGTCGAGGATGTCCGCCGCCTCGACCTCTTCACGCGTGATGCCCAGCAGGTACAGGACCGTGTCCAGGAAGGGGAAGTTCACCGCGGCGTGCGCCGCCTCGCGCACCACCGGCTTGGCGTTGAAGGCCACACCGAGCCCGGCGGCGTTCAGCATGTCCAGGTCGTTGGCGCCGTCACCGATCGCCACCGTCTGCGACAGCGGCACACCGGCCTCCGCCGCGAACCGGCGCAGCAGCCGGGCCTTGCCCGCACGGTCGACGATCTCGCCGGTGACCTTGCCCGTCAGCCTGCCGTCGACGATCTCCAAGGTGTTGGCGTGGGCGAAGTCCAGCCCGAGCCGCTCCTTCAGATCGTCCGTGACCTGAGTGAATCCGCCCGACACGACGCCCACTTGGTACCCGAGCCGCTTCAGCGTACGGATCAGGGTGCGGGCGCCCGGCGTCAGCCGGACCTCGCTGCGCACCTTGTCCACGACCGAGGCGTCCAGCCCCTCCAGCAGGGCCACGCGCGCGTGCAGCGACTGCTCGAAGTCCAGCTCGCCGCGCATCGCGGCCGCCGTCACGTCGGCGACCTTGTCCTCACAGCCGGCGTGCGCGGCGAACAGCTCGATGACCTCGTCCTGGATGAGCGTCGAGTCGACGTCCATGACGACGAGGCGCTGCGCGCGCCGGTACAGGCCCGCGCCGACGACCGCCACATCGATGCCGAGCCGCGCGGCGTCGGTCACCAGGGCGGTGCGCAGCGGTTCGGTCTCCACGCCGGACACGGCGAACTCGACGGCGGTCACCGGGTACTTGGCGAGCCGGAAGATACGGTCGATGTTGCCGCCGGTCTTCGTGATCCGCGCGGCGATCGCGGCCGTCGCCTCGGCGGTGAGCGGATGCCCGAGCACGGTGACCAGGGAGCGGCCCAGGCCGCGCGGCCGGTTGTCGCCGAGGCCGGAGATGATCTCCGCCTGCATCTTCATCGACTCCGCCCAGCTGTGGACGGTCGACCGCAGATCACCCTCGAGCCCCGGGGGCGGCTCGGTCACGAGCGCGCACAGCACCATCCGGCCACGGGTGACGACCTGCTCGATGTCGACGACGTCGACGGAGTAGGCGGCGAGGGTGTCGAAGAGGCCGGCGGTGATGCCCGGCCGGTCCTTGCCGAAGATCTTCACAAGGAGGGTGGGGACGTCGGCAGGGACGTCGGAAGACGAGGTCTGCGAAGCGCTCATGGTGGTTCCACCGTATCCGGCGCGCGGCGCCTGTCGCCCGCGCGGTCCGTCTGGCGGACAGCGAACACTGCATGTCGCGCCGGTGGCGTGCACCTTACGCACCGGTACGGGCGGGGCCACCGTCCCGGCGGGGAGCCCCGCCCCCTCGCCGGTCACCTGCCGCCCGGCGGTTTACGCGGCGGCGGTGGGGGCGGTGGCGGCGGCCCGTCGTCCGGCCGCTCCGGGCGCCCGATCCCGTCCCGCGGTCCGGGTGTCCGCCGCGGCCCACGCGGCGGCGGCCCGACCGGCCGTACGACGGTGGGGGCGCCGTGGACGTCCCCCGGGGCGGGGGGCTCGTCGTCCGGCCGGATGCCCGACTCCGGCCCGGCCGCGGCACCGGCGACTCGTTCCGCCCCCGGAGGCCGCGCGTCCTCCGGCTCCCGCAGCTCGTCCGGGACCCTCAGGTACGGGTTGGTACCCGGGTCGGGCGGCCGATACGGCGTGCGGGGCGTGTAAGGCCCGCCCTCGGCCTGGCCTGCCCCTGCCGCTGCTCCTGCCTCTACCCCTGCCGCAGCCCCCGCCCCCGCCCCGGCTCCGTGTCCGGCTGCCCCCGCCCCGGTTCCGTGTCCGGCTGCCCTCGCCCCGGTTCCGTGTCCGGCTGTCCTTGCCCCGGTTCCGTGTCCGGCTGCCCCCGCGCCGGTTCCGTGTCCGGCTGCCCCTGCCGCAGCTCCGTGTCCGGCTCCCCCCGCCACGCCTCCGTGTCCGGGTGCCCCCGCCCCCGCTCCGTGACCGGCCGCCCGGGCCCACGCCGTGGACCGGCGTCCCGCTGCCCCGCAGCCCCACGCGAGGAGCGCCCCCGTCGCCCCGGACGCCGCGCCCCAGAGCGCACCCAGCAGCAGGGCCGTGGCGGGGCGGCCGTGCAGTTCGATGCCCGCGCCGAACGCGTCGAAGCCGAGGACGGACAGCGACGCGCTCGCGGAGACGTCCGTCAGCCAGACCAGCAGCGGCAGTGCCGACGCGGTGGCGACACCCAGCCGCAGCGCACACCGCCCCGCGAAACCGAGGGCGCTCTCACCCGCCCCGACCGGTGTCCGCACCCCCGCCAGCACGCCCGCGAACAGCATCATCGACGCCGCCGCCACCCCCAGCAGCCACACGCGCGAGTCCAGCTCGGCCAGCCGGCTCAGGGTCACCGGCCCGCCCGACCCGGCACCCAGCAGGTCGTCCAGGGGGTCGGGCAGGAACCGGGTCAGCTCGCCCGTCGCCTGTCCGTCCCACGGCACGAACAGGCCGAGCGGCACCCCCAGCCACACCCCGTTCGGCGCCCCGAGCAGCGCCGCACCGGCGATGCGCCGAGGATGGTCGTCGCCGACCGCCGCGTACACGGCCGCCGCGCACCCCGCCGCCACCGCCACCAGCAGCACCGTCACCACCGCGGACACGGCCGGCCGCACGACCCGGTGCACGGCCTCCCAGCCCCGCGGCAACGGCGTACGGCGCGAGGCCAGCAGGGCGATGAGGAGGATGCCCGCCGACCAGCCGAACCCGCCGAGCAGGGTCGGGACGGTGTCGACCGTGAAGCCGACCGCCGCCCGCGCGTCGACCAGGTCGCCCAGCCGGTCCGGCAGCAGCCCCCCGACGTCACCCAGCCCCGGGATCTCGACGCCCCCCCGCCCGCCGGGCACGTCGTCCAGCCCGAGCGAGCCCCCGTCGATCGTGATGACGTCGTGCCCCGCCCAGGCCAGCCCGCCCAGCATCGCCACGAACAGCACCACCACCGAACCGGCCCGCGCGAGCAGTTCGGCCGGTGCGACCACAACTCCCGCTCCGCGCAAAGACCGCAGGAAGAACCACGACAGCAGCACCGCCCCCACCAGGCTGACGCCCAGTGGCGTGATCTCGATGGCCGTGTCCGCCTCCGCGCCCGACAGGCCGAACACGGACACATCACCGGACGGCGTGACCGAACCACCCGCCCCGAGCGCCACCACCGCAGCGGTCATCGGCCCCAACGAGCCCGCCGCGTCCGCCTCCAGCAGCCGCAGCCCCAGTGCCGCCGTCCCCGCCATACCGATCAACGCCCAGCTCACGGCGGCCACGGCGGACATCAGCACGTCCCCCCACGGCACGCGCGCGTGCCCCTTCGCCCTCCCGGCCCCTGCGGCAGCGCCCATGGCAGACCCCCCGATCCGCTACGCGGCGGGAACACCACGCATGTCCCCCTCGCGACGAAATACCACTCTCCGGCCCGTTTTCAACCCCGTCAACGGAATCGGCCGACGCGTCCGAACGCGGTCTTCACAAGGCCCGACTTTCGGTCAGGGGGCCGCTACTGAAATAGTTCCCCCCGATGTTCGACATCCCTAGACTCCCCATGTCGGGGGTAACTCGGGGGACAACTCAGTGGGGCATGGAGTGCCGGAACTCGTACTGGAATCAAACGGACGTACCTGGACGCTCGATCCGTCCAGGGCATACACCCTCGGACGTGATCCGCAGGGGGACGTCGTCTTCGACGACGCCAGGGTCTCCTGGCGTCACGCCACGGTCAGCTTCAACGGCCGCAGTTGGGTCATCGAGGACCACGGCAGCACCAACGGCACGTTCGTGCAGGGGCAGCGCATCCACCAGCTGGAGCTCGGCCCGGGCTCGGCCGTCAACCTGGGCAACGCGACCGACGGTCCGCGCCTGAACCTGTCCGGCGCCGCGGCCTCCGTGGCCACGCCGCAGGCCCAGCCGCAGCAGCAGCCGTACGCCGCGCAGGGCGCGAACCCCGGCTGGGCCCAGCAGGCCCCGGCCCAGCAGCCGCCGCAGCAACAGCAGCCGCAGCAGGCCCCGCAGGCCGGCTGGCAGCAGCCGCAGCAGGCCGCGGCGCACATTCCGCAGCAGCAGGGTTCCGGCGGGGTCGCGGGGGCGTCGCCGGTCCACGGGGACCGCAGCCCGACCACGTTCCACCAGTTCTCGCTCGGCCGCGTGATGCGCATCGGCCGTGCCCTGGAGAACGAACTGGTCGTCTCCGACCTGCAGGTCTCCCGGCACCACGCCGAGTTCCACGCGACGCCCGATGGGCGCATGGAGATCCGCGACCTCGGCTCCCACAACGGCACGTACGTCAACGGCCAGCCGATCGCCAAGGGCGGCTCGCAGCTGCTCGGCCCGGCGGACGTCGTCGGCGTCGGCCACTCGACGTTCCGCATCGTGGGCGACCGGCTCGAGGAGTTCGTCGACACCGGTGAGGTGTCCTTCTCCGCCCGCCACCTGACCGTCACGGTCGACGGCGGCAAGCAGATCCTCAAGGACGTCTCCTTCGGCGTCCCGGAGAAGTCGCTGATCGCGGTCATCGGCCCGTCCGGCTCCGGCAAGTCGACCCTGCTCAAGGCGCTCACCGGCTACCGCCCCGCCAACCAGGGCGAGGTGCTGTACGACAACCGGAACCTCTACAAGCAGTTCGCCGAGCTCCGCCAGCGCATCGGTCTGGTCCCGCAGGACGACATCCTGCACAAGGAGCTGACGGTCAAGAAGGCCCTCAAGTACGCGGCCAAGCTGCGCTTCCCCGCCGACACCACGGCGGCCGAGCGCGAGGCCCGCATCGACGAGGTGCTGCGCGAGCTCAAGCTCGACATCCACAAGGACAAGAAGGTCACGTCCCTGTCCGGCGGCCAGCGCAAGCGGGTCTCGGTCGCCCTGGAGCTGCTCACCAAGCCGTCGCTGATCTTCCTGGACGAGCCGACCTCCGGCCTCGACCCGGGCATGGACCGTGACGTCATGCAGCTGCTGCGGGGCCTGGCCGACGACGGCCGTACGGTCCTCGTCGTCACGCACTCGGTGGCCGAGCTGGCGATCTGCGACAAGCTGCTGGTGATGGCGCCGGGCGGCTCGGTCGCCTACTTCGGCCCGCCCGAGGAGGCGCTGAACTTCTTCGGCTACGACACCTGGGCCGATGTCTTCTCCGCCTTCGAGAACTACCGCGACTACGACTGGGCGGGCCGCTGGAAGGGCTCGCAGCACTACCAGATGTACGCCGCGGACATCGACGCCGTCGCGCCGCAGTCCGTACAGGTTCCGGCCATGCAGGCGATGAAGCCGCCGAAGCCGCAGGGCTGGATGTCCCAGTTCGTCACGCTGGTCCGGCGCTATGTGTCGGTCATCGCCTCCGACAAGGGCTTCCTGGCGCTGATGGTGATCCTGCCGGCCGTGCTCGGCGCGGTCAGTCTGCTCATCGACGCGGACAAGGGCCTGCTGCCGAACCCGGCCAATCCGCAGACCGGCCGGATCATCCCGAACGGCACGGCGACCACGGTCCTGCTGATCCTCGCGGTCGGCGCCTGCTTCGCGGGCGCGGCGAACTCGGTCCGCGAACTGATCAAGGAACGCGTCATCTACGAGCGGGAGCGCGCCACCGGCCTCTCGCGCTCCGCGTACCTGATGTCCAAGGTGTTCGTGCTCGGCATGATCACCGTGCTCCAGGGCCTGCTGGTCGGCGTCATCGGCTTCTCCAGCCGGGAGATCCCCGGGGAGGGCCTGGTCTTCGGCAGCGCCACGCTGCTGGAGCTGTCGGTGCCGATCATGGCGCTGGGCTTCACGTCGATGATGTTCGGCCTGATCATCTCCTCGCTGGTGAAGACCGCCGAGAAGACCATGCCGCTGCTGGTGATGTTCGCCATCATCCAGGTCGTGTTCACGGGCTGCCTGTTCACGCTGCACGGCTCGATCGGCGTCAACCAGTTCTCGTTCCTGATGCCGTCGCGCTGGGCGGTCGCCGCCTCCGGTGCCACGCTGGACTTCAACAAGATCGCCCCGCCGGAGACCGCCGGCGACACCGACCCGCTGTGGGAGCACACGGTCGGGGCCTGGGCGATGGACATGGGCGCGCTCCTCGTCCTCGGCGTGATCTGCGGCTTCTTCGTGGCCCGCTTCCTGCGCCGGCACGAGCCGGAGGTCATGCGCAAGTAGTCCCCGCTCCGCGAGCCCGAAGGGCGGCACCCCGTCAGGTGGGTGCCGCCCTTCGGCGTTCGTACAGCGAAGCAGAGAGGTCCGCGCCGTCCTCAGTACGCGCTGTTGACGTTGTCCATCGAGCCGTACTTGTCGGCCGCGTAGTTGCAGGCGGCGGTGATGTTGGCGACCGGGTCGTAGATGTCCCAGGAGGTACCGGGGACGTGCCAGGTCTTGAAGGTCGGCGGGATGACCTGCAGCAGACCCTTCGACGGGATGCCGTTGATGGCGTTGATGTCCCAGTTGTTGATCGCCTTCGGGTTACCCGAGGACTCCCGCATGATGTTGCGGTGGATGCCGTCGTACGACGCGGGGATGTCGTGCTTCTTCAGGATGTCGAGCGACTCGCGGATCCAGCCGTCGAGGTTGTTCGGGTAGCTCTTGACGGCTGCCTTCTTCTTGGCCTCGGCACGCTTGGCGGCGCGGCTCGCGGCCTCGTTGGCCGCGCGCTCGGCCGCGGCCTTCTTCTTCGCCGCCTCGGCGGCGGCCTTCTTCTTGGCGGCGGCCGCGGCGTCGGCCTTCTTCTGGGCCGCGATCTGCTCGGCCTTCAGGCTGGCGCCGGCCATCTGGTCCGTGACGCTCGCCTTGACGTCCTTGATCTGCTGGGTGCTGTACGCCACCGCAGCCGGCTGAGCGGCCTCGGTCGTGGTCTTGGTCGAGGCGCCGCTCGGCACCGCGGAGAACCCGATGGCTGCGGCACCGAGGGTGGCGACACCGGCCATGGCGATCTTGTGGTGACGGGTCAGGCTACGACTCTGAACACGGCTGAAGATGTTCTTGGGCATGCTGCGTTGGACCTCTTCGAATAGCGCGGGAGTCGCTCGGCGTCCGGCGTTGGACTCGGTGTGTTTCCGACACGAACGCCGCGGAGGTGAACCCACGGCGCTGAGCGACGTCAGCAATTCTTAGCGGCCGCAAAATCGCGTGGCAAAGGTGTGACGTACGAAAGGAGATAGTGGATCAGGGCCGGGTAAATCGGGACAGATTGGACCGTATGCGCCGCTCAAAAGGGGCGGCTTTGTCTCCTACGTACTTTCGTACGTGACGTGGGTCCTATGCGAGGGCTCACATCGCCCCTAGATCACTCTCACGTCCCGTTGCACGAGCGATGCTCTGTGTGAGGCCCTTTCAGGGCAGCAGGAGGTGCAGGTCCCCGAACTCGTGCCACAGATAGCGCCCTTGCAGCGCGGCCTCGTACCCCCGCTCGAGGGCCGTCCGCCCCACGACCGCCTCCAGCATCAGCAGATGCGAGGCCTCCGGCTCGTGCAGCCCGGTCAGCAGCCCGTCCACCACCCGCACCCCGCGCTCCGGCGTGACGACGAGGTCCGTCCATCCCGCACGCGCGCGTACGACCCCGTCGCCTCCCACCGCGGACTCCACGGCCCGCACCGCCGTCGTCCCCACCGCCACCACGCGGCCCCCACCGGCCCGCGCGGCCTCGATCAGCCGCGCCGACGCCTCCGGCACCGCGAACCGCTCCGGGTAGGGCGGCTCGTGCGCCTCCGCCGAGGCCACCCCCGTGTGCAGCGTGACCGGCGCGAACTGCACTCCCCCGCTCACCAGCTCCGCCACCAGCCGCGCCGTGAAGGGCCGCGCCGCACTCGGCATCTCCGCACTCCCGGCCCCGTCCGCCGACGGCAGCGCGAACACCGTCTGGTAGACGGACAGCGGCTGGTCCCGCTCCGTATAGGCGTAGCGGATGGGCCGCCCGTGCTCCCGCAGCAGCCCCGGCACCCCCGGCCCGGACACCCGCGCCCACCACAGCCGATCGCCCCGCCCGCTCAGCGGCTCCTCCAGAACCAGCCCCGCCCCTCCCGGCAGGCACACCTCCCTGCCCGCGGGCCCGCCCGCACGCGGGCGCGTGGTGCCCCGCCCGTCGGGCTCCCGCAGCTCCACCGCCCAGCGGCCGTCGTCCCCGCGGGTGGAGAAGTGCACCACCACGCGCGCGTGCCCGGACCGACCGTCCACGGCCGCCGCCAGCGTGGCCGAGGTGTTGACCACCAGCAGATCCCCGGCCCGCAGCAGTCGCGGCAGCTCCCTGAACGTGTGATGCGCCACCTCGGCCCCCCGCGACACCAGCAGCCGTACGGCGTCCCGGTCCAGCCCCGGGCCCCGCTGCTCGACCGGCACCCGCGCCGACAGCTCCTCCGGCACCCGCACCACCGGCGTCATCGCGCTCCGTCCAGCAGCGCCGGAGCCCCGTAGCGCCCGCTCGCCGGACGCTCCTGAAGCAGCCGCAGGAAGCCCGGCACCACAGCCGCCGGCTCCGGCCGCGGCTCCGGGTCGTCCGGCACGGCCGCCGCGTACAGCTCCGTGGCCATGTCCCCGGGATCCACCGCCCAGACCCGCAGCCCCGGCTCCTCCACGGCGAGCACGGCCACCAGCTGGTCCAGGGCCGCCTTGGACGCCCCGTAACCACCCCAGGCCGGGTACGCCTCGGCCGCCGCGTCCGAGCTGACCGCGATGACGGCCCCGGCCCGCGCGGCCCGCAGCGGCGGCAACGCCTCCTGGACCAGGCCCAGCCCCGCCACCAGGTTCACCTCCAGCGCCCGGCGCAGCCCCTCCAGGGGCAGCTCCTCCAGCCTGACCAGCGGCTCCGCGCCCAGCGCGCTCGCGTTGTGCACCAGCAGGTCGACCCCGCCCAGCCGCCGGGCCGCCGCCACCAGCTCCGCCCGGTGACCGGGATCGGTGACGTCCCCCGGCAGGGCGGTCACCCGCGTGCCGTGCCCGGAGACGGCCCCGGCCGCATCCGCCAGCGCCTCGGCACCCCTGGCGTCGAGCACCAGGTCCCAGCCCCGCCCGGCCAGGGCCTCCGCCAGCGCCCGGCCCAGTCCCCTGGACGCCCCCGTGATGATCGCAACCGGCATGATCAGCTCCCTCTCGGTGATCGAAGTGCCCTCACCGTAGGAACGGGGCCGTCCGCACCGCCTCGGACGCGAGCCCCGATCCGCCGGGTCCCTTCGCCCTACGCCCCGGGCCCGGCGGCCCCGGCCCCAGCTCGTGTCGGGCCCGGGACCTAGGTCCAGCGGCCGGGCCCCCGGCCGCCACCGGTCGGATCCGCCCTGTCACAGCCCGCCGGTACCGTGAGGTCATGAGTCACGGCCCCCGGTCCGGCCTCGCCGCGGTGAGCTCCGCGCTGCTGGCCATGAGCAGGCACCTCGAGGTGCGCGACGTCCTCAAGACGATCGTCGCCTCGGCCCGCGAGCTGCTCGACGCGCAGTACGCCGCCCTCGGCGTCCCGGACGACCACGGCGGCTTCGCCCAGTTCGTGGTCGACGGCGTCAGCGAGGAACAGTGGAAGGCCATCGGCCCCCTCCCGCGCCAGCACGGCATCCTCGCCGCCATGCTGCACGAGGCCAGGGCCGAACGCCTGGCGGACGTCCGCAAGGACCCCCGCTTCGAGGGCTGGCCCAAGGCCCACCCCGACCTCGTCGACTTCCTCGGACTGCCGATCCGCGACGGCGACGAGGTCATCGGGGCGCTGTTCCTGGCCAACAAGAACTGCGAGCGCCCCCAGGGCGGCTGCGGCTTCACCGAGGACGACGAGGAACTGCTCGGCATCCTCGCCCAGCACGCCGCCATCGCCCTCACCAACGCCCGCCTCTACGAACGCAGCCGCGAGCTCACCATCGCCGAGGAGCGCTCCCGCCTCGCCCACGAACTGCACGACGCCGTCAGCCAGAAGCTGTTCTCCCTGCGCCTGACCGCCCAGGCCGCGGCCCGCCTGGTGGACCGCGACCCCTCCCGCGCGAAGGGCGAACTCCAGCAGGTCGCCGTCCTGGCCGCCGAAGCCGCCGACGAACTGCGCGCGGCCGTGGTCGAGTTGCGTCCCGCCGCCCTCGACGAGGACGGACTCGTCGCGACCCTGCGCACCCAGATCCAGGTGCTCGACCGCGCCCACAGCGCCCGCGTCACCTTCACCGGCCACGGAGTGAAGGCCCTGCCCGCGTCCCAGGAGGAAGCCCTCCTGCGCGTGGCCCAGGAAGCGCTGCACAACGCCCTGCGCCACTCCGGCGCCGACCACGTCGACGTGACCCTGGACCGCCGTGGCAACGGAGCCGTCCTGCGGATCACGGACGACGGCGGCGGCTTCGACCCGAGCGTGGTCCGCCGCGCGGGGCGCCACCTCGGCCTGGTCTCGATGCGGGACCGGGCCGACGGCGCCGGCGGCACGCTGACCGTGGAATCGGCGCCCGGCAAGGGCACCGTGATCGAGATGGAGGTCCCCGGTGGCTGACGCAATCAGGGTGCTGCTCGTCGACGACCACCAGGTCGTCCGCCGGGGCCTGCGCACCTTCCTCGAAGTGCAGGACGACATCGAGGTCGTCGGCGAGGCGGCGGACGGTGCCGAAGGAGTCGACCGCGCCGAGGAGTTGAAGCCCGACGTCATCCTCATGGACGTCAAGATGCCGGGCATGGACGGCGTCGACGCCCTGCGCAGGCTCCGCGAGCTGGAGAACCCGGCCCGCGTGCTGGTCGTCACCAGCTTCACCGAACAGCGCACGGTGGTCCCGGCCCTGCGCGCCGGCGCCGCGGGCTACGTGTACAAGGACGTCGACCCCGACGCCCTCGCCGGAGCCATCCGCTCGGTCCACGCCGGGCACATCCTCCTCCAGCCGGAGGTCGCCGGCGCCCTGTTGGCGCAGGAGGAGACCAACGCGGGGACCACGAGGGCCGGTTCGCTCACCGAGCGGGAGCGCGAGGTCCTCGGACTGATAGCGGACGGCCGCTCCAACCGGGAGATCGCCCGCGCCCTCGTCCTCTCCGAGAAGACGGTCAAGACCCACGTCTCCAACATCCTGATGAAGCTGGACCTCTCCGACCGGACACAGGCCGCGCTGTGGGCCGTTCGCCATGGCGTGACCGGCTGACTCGCTCACCCACGACAACGCGGAAGGTTGCGTTCCGGACAGAGATTCATACTGTCGTGGGAACGTCCCCCGGATGGCGCAACCTCGATGGATCTCCGCCGTTCTCCAGTACGTGCTGCGGCGCCTGCCGCGGCAATCGCTAGGAGGGCTCAGAAGTGAAGAACCTGAAGAAGGCAGCGGCCGTGACGATGGTGACGGGTGGCCTGCTGGCCGCCGGTGCGGGCATGGCCTCCGCCACCAGCGCGCACGCCGACGGCCAGGCCGTGGGCTCCCCGGGCGTCGGCTCGGGCAACGTCGTCCAGGCCCCGGTGCACGTCCCGGTCAACGTCTCCGGCAACAGCGTGAACGTCGTGGGCGTCCTGAACCCGGCGTTCGGCAACCTCGCCGTCAACCACTGACACCCCACCTCCGTCTCCGAGCCGGAGGACCCCCGGCCTCCCGGCCCCCACCCGGGAGGCCGCTCGGCGTCCAGCCCCCCGTGTGCCACGTAGCTGCGGGCATGCGTGCCGCTCGGGGCGGCCCGGGTGGGCGCAGCAGCACCCCGCCACGCCGGGCTGCCTACCCCCCCGGCCCCCGGCACTCACGCCGAGCACCCCGCTACGCCGAGCCGCGCACCCACCCGCCCCCGGCACCAACACCCGGTACCTCCCAAAAGACCCTCACCGCACCCCCCGCTCCCGCTCCTCCACAACGGAGTTGTACGCCGCGACCTGCGCCCGCCGAGCCGTCCGCTCCACCGGCCGCAACGCCTCCCGCCGCGCAAAGATCTCGGACGAACTCACCGCACCCCCGTGCCCACTCTCCGTCGCCACGGCGATGAGCGTCCCCACCCGCTGCGCCAGCTCCAGCACCCGGACCGCCCGCGGCGGATACCCCGGCGCCAGCACCTCCCGCCCCCGCTCGGCCCGCGCCCGGTACGCATCGACCGCTGCCTCCGCCACCGGCCCCGACCCGGCCACGTCCAGCCGCGTCAGCACCTCGGTCGCCTCGCGCAGCGCCTCCGCCAGCTCCCGCTCCGCCTCACTCAGCGACGGCACATCCGCGGGCGGCGCCTCCCGTACGGGCAGCACATGCCACACCACCTCGTCCCGCACATGCTCGGGCCCGGCCTCGTACACGTCCGGCACCAACCCGTAGGCCGCCCCGTGACAGACCACCGCCTCCTCGGCCTCCAGCGCCCGCGCGTTGAACTCCGGCGGCCCGCTCAGCCCCAGCGGATGCCCCGGCGCGGGCAACGCCACCCGCAACCCGGTCACCCCGAGGGATCGCAGCCGCCCGAGCGCGAGCGTCAGCCCGACCTGCCCCGACTCACCCGGCAGCCCCTCCACCCGGTGCACCGCGTCCGCGCCGACGATGGCGAGAACGGCGTCATCCGGCGAGACAAGCCCGGCCAAAAGGGCATTTCCCCAAGCTGCGAGACGTCCAGCGCGTGGTTCCGAGAGCATGCCTCCACCCTAGGACCCCCCAAGGACCGGACCGAGGGAATGCCCCGGCCGACCGGTGGCGTAGATTTCATGGAGGGCTGCGCCCACCGGCGCGGCGGACCGAGCCACAGGCTTACGCGACAGCCGAGACCGGCCACACTGCAAGGGGAGACAACGCGCTCATGAGCGATGTTCTGGAGCTTCAGGACGTATCCGTGGTCCGTGAGGGCCGGGCTCTGGTGGACCAGGTCTCCTGGTCGGTCAAGGAGGGCGAGCGCTGGGTCATCCTGGGCCCGAACGGCGCCGGCAAGACCACCCTCCTCAACCTCGCTTCCACCTACCTCTTCCCCAGCTCGGGCACCGCCGCCATCCTCGGCGAGACCCTCGGCAAGCCCGGCTCCGACGTCTTCGAACTGCGCCCGCGCATCGGCATGGCCGGCATCGCCATGGCCGAGAAGCTCCCCAAGCGCCAGACGGTCCTGGAAACGGTCCTGACCGCCGCGTACGGCATGACCGCCACCTGGCACGAGGACTACGAGGAGATCGACGAGCAGCGCGCCCGGGCCTTCCTCGACCGCCTCGGCATGAGCGAGTACCTGGACCGCAGGTTCGGCACGCTCTCCGAGGGCGAGCGCAAGCGCACCCTGATCGCCCGCGCCCTGATGACCGACCCCGAGCTGCTCCTCCTCGACGAGCCCGCCGCCGGCCTCGACCTCGGCGGCCGCGAGGACCTCGTCCGCCGGCTCGGCCGCCTCGCCCTGGACCCGATCGCCCCCTCGATGCTCATGGTCACCCACCACGTCGAGGAGATCCCCCCGGGCTTCACCCACGTCCTCATGATCCGCCAGGGCAAGGTCCTCGCCGCCGGCCCGCTGGAGCTGGAGCTCACCTCACGCAACCTCTCCCTCTGCTTCGGCCTGCCGCTCGTCGTCGAACAGGCGGGCGAGCGCTGGACCGCACAGGGCCTCCCGCTCTCCTGAAGCCGGGCGTCCGCCCCACAAATCCCTGAGTGAGAAGGGGATTTCACACCACGGGCGCCCTGTCGTCGACAGGGCCCGCGGACCTACCATGACCGCGTGGACATCGACGCATGGCTGTGGTGGCTGATCGGCGCGACGGCGCTCGGCATCGCGCTCGTGGTGACCGCCATGCCCGAACTGGGCATGCTGGCGGTGGGCGCCGTCGCCGCGGCGGTCGTCACCGGCGTCTTCGGCGGCGGAGCCGTCGCCCAAGTCGTGGTCTTCGCCGTCATCTCGACCGCGGGCATCGCCGTCGTCCGGCCCATCGCCAACCGGCACCGCGCCCAGCGACCCGAACTCGCCTCCGGCATCGACGCGTTGAAGGGCAGACAAGCCGTCGTCCTGGAACGCGTCGACGGCTCCGGCGGTCGGATCAAACTCGCCGGCGAGGTCTGGTCGGCCCGCGCCCTCGACACCGGCCACGCTTTCGAAGTGGGCCAGGAAGTGGATGTCGTGGACATCGAGGGAGCCACCGCGATCGTCATGTGACCTCGCGGGACGTAACCGGAGCGGAACTCCTCGCCAGCAACGCGACGGTCTGTCAGACTCGACCAGCAAGATCTTCGACAACCATAAGATCTGCCGAAGGCGCCGCAGCGGAGAAGGGACACGGGGAACGACGATGGAACCGGTCATCATCGTCCTGATCATTCTGGTGGTGTTGGTCTTCATCGCCCTGATCAAGACGATCCAAGTCATCCCACAGGCCAGTGCGGCCATCGTCGAGCGCTTCGGGCGCTACACGCGGACACTGAACGCGGGCCTCAACATCGTCGTCCCGTTCATAGACACCATCCGCAACCGCATCGACCTGCGTGAACAGGTCGTCCCGTTCCCGCCGCAGCCGGTGATCACCCAGGACAACCTGGTCGTCAACATCGACACCGTCATCTACTACCAGGTGACCGACGCGCGGGCCGCGACCTACGAGGTCGCCAGCTACATCCAGGCGATCGAGCAGCTCACCGTCACCACCCTCCGCAACATCATCGGTGGCATGGACCTGGAGCGGACCCTGACCTCCCGCGAGGAGATCAACGCGGCCCTGCGCGGCGTCCTCGACGAGGCCACCGGCAAGTGGGGGATCCGCGTCAACCGCGTCGAGCTGAAGGCGATCGAACCGCCCACCTCCATCCAGGACTCGATGGAGAAGCAGATGCGCGCCGACCGCGACAAGCGCGCCGCGATCCTCCAGGCCGAAGGTGTCCGGCAGTCCGAGATCCTGCGCGCCGAGGGCGAGAAGCAGTCCCAGATCCTGCGCGCCGAGGGTGAGGCCAAGGCCGCCGCCCTGCGCGCCGAGGGCGAGGCCCAGGCCGTCCGCACGGTCTTCGAGGCCATCCACGCCGGCGACCCGGACCAGAAGCTCCTCTCCTACCAGTACCTCCAGATGCTCCCCAAGATCGCCGAAGGCGACGCCAACAAGCTCTGGATCGTCCCCAGCGAGATCGGCGACGCCCTCAAGGGCCTCTCCGGCGCCATGGGCAACTTCGGCGGCATCGGCGGCGGTTCCGGCGGCAACGGCGGCACGACCGGAGCGAGCGTCCCCGCCCAGGAGCGACGCGAGAAGCCGCACATCGACTGACAGCACCCCCCAACGCAACGTTCCCCGCGAACCCCTTCTCTCATGGGCGCGGGGAACCGCTTTTCAGGGGCACAGAGACAGCCATGCCCTTCAGGGGCGCGGGGAACTGCGCGAACAGCCACCCTCCACGGTCATCCGAAGACGGCGAGGAGCGCGACCGGTCACGCAGCGCCCAGCGCCAGCCAGTCCGGCAGCGCCGCGGCATCCTCCTGGCCCAGCGCGAGCAGCATCGCATCCGCAGGCGTCGGCTCGAACGGTTGCCGCAGCAACGGCATCCCCGCCTCCTCCGGCGTCCGGTTCGCCTTCCGGTGATTGTCCTGCGCACACGAGGCCACCGTGTTCAGCCACGTGTCCTGACCACCCTGCGACCGCGGCACCACGTGGTCCACGGTCGTCGCCCGCCTCCCGCAGTACGCGCACCGGTGCCGGTCCCTGACCAGCACACCCCGCCTCGACCACGGAGCTCGTCTTCGGAACGGCACCCGTACGTACTGGCAGAGCCTGATGACCCGGGGAGCCGGTATGTCGACCGCGGCTCCCCGCATCCGCAGTTCGGGGTGGGCCTGCTCGACGACGGCCTTGTCCTGAAGCACCAGAACGACGGCTCGGTTCAACGTCACCGTCGACAGCGGCTCGAAGCTCGCGTTCAGTACCAGCGTGTCCCGCATACCAGCCCACCTCCCGTGCACCGGCCCACCCCCTGGCGGGCTGGGATCAACTCTGGCCGGGCACGCCGAGATGGACAACGCAATATCTGCTGCTCTCACGAGGGGTGACCCCCGCGGCCCCCGGCAACAAAAATGCCCGCTCCTGATCAATTCCAAGACCAGGAGCGGGCAAACGTTCCATGAACGCCGGGATCGCGGCTGCTTTCGCTCAGCCTTCGGCGGGCACCTCGTACTCACCGATCAGCTGGGCCCGCCCGATCGTGTGGAACCGCAGGTTGAAGCCGACCACCGCGGGCGACGCGTCGGCGTCCGGACCGAGCTTCTCCGCGTCCACGGCGTACACCGTGAACACGTAGCGGTGCGGCCCGTCACCGGGCGGCGGCGCGGCCCCACCGAACTCCTTGTCGCCGTAGTCGTTGCGCGCGTGGACCGCACCCTCCGGCAGACCCTTGAACGTGCCACTGCCGGCGCCCACCGGCAGCTCGGTCACCGACGCCGGGATGTCGAACAGCACCCAGTGCCAGAAACCGCTGCCCGTCGGGGCATCGGGGTCGTAGCAGGTCACGGCGAAGCTCTTGGTCTCGGGCGGGAAACCCTCCCACCGCAGCTGCGGCGAGGTGTTGCCGGCCGCCTGGACCTGAGCGTCCTTGAGTGACGCGCCTTCCTCGATGTCCTCGCTCGTCACCGTGAACGACGCGACGGGCGGATGGAAGTCGTGGGGGAGCGGCCGCCGCTTGAGCTCGGTCACCTCGATACCTCCTGATCGTTTCTTGCAGTCGCCCCCGAGCCTAGAACCAGTTGCGCTTGCTGCCGACCTCGGACAGCCACTGGTTGAGGTACGCCACCCAGTCCGTCCCCTGGTAGTCGTTGAGACCCACCTGGAAGGACCGGAACGTGTCGCTGCCCTCGCTGAACAGCCCCGGCTTCTTGTCCATCTCCAGCACGACGTCCATGGCGTTCTGGTCCGCCACGAAGCTCAGCTCGACCTGGTTCAGCCCGCGGTACTGCTGGGGCGGGTAGAACTCGATCTCCTGGTAGAACGGCAGCCGCTGCCGCGTACCCCGGATCACACCGCGCTCCATGTCCGCGTTCTTGAACCGGAAGCCCAGCTGGATGAACGCGTCGAGGATCGCCTTCTGCGCCGGCAGGGGGTGCACGTTGACCGGGTCCAGGTCACCCGAGTCCACCGCACGCGCGATCTCCAGCTCGGTCGACACCCCGATGTTCATGCCGCGCAGCGCCTGACCGTCGATCATCGTGATCGGCGTCTCCCACGGGATCTCGAGACCGAACTGCACCGCGTGCACCGCGCCCGCCTGCAGCTCGAACGCACCGCCCAGCCGCGACTTCGTGAACTCGATGTCCTGCTTGTACTCCTGGTCGCCGCTCTCCACCTCGACCTTGGCCTGCAGCCCGACCGAGAGCCCCTCGATCTGCTGGTTGACGGAGCCGCCCTGGATCCGCACCTCACCCTGGACGACACCGCCCGGAACGACGTTGACCTCGTGCAGCACCGTCTCGACCGAAGCCCCGCCGGCCCCCAGGCTCGCGAGCAGCTTCTTGAACGCCATGTCTCTCCCTCTCGCCCACAACGGGTGGATCCTTGATCCCTACAAACGCGATCCGGCCGTGGCCGGTTCCAAGGCTCACCCTGGCAAGGGCGCTGCCCGACGGCCACCCCGCGGCACCACTCATCTCCAGTACCCTCGGACGACATGATCGCGACCCCTGACCGTACGCCCCTGTCCAGGGAGTTCTTCGACCGACCCGTCCTCGATGTCGCCCCCGACC
Source organism: Streptomyces sp. NPDC059696 (assembly GCF_042733745.1). Lineage (NCBI taxonomy): Bacteria > Bacillati > Actinomycetota > Actinomycetes > Kitasatosporales > Streptomycetaceae > Streptomyces > Streptomyces sp. NPDC059696. Next base: position 926 of record NZ_JBHWFG010000050.1, on the reverse strand, counting down.
TCCTCGGCCGCATCCTGGTACGCAGCACCCCGGACGGTCCGATCGCCCTCCGCCTCACCGAGGTGGAGGCCTACGACGGTGAGAACGACCCCGGCTCCCATGCGTACCGGGGTCGCACGGCTCGCAACAGCGTGATGTTCGGCCCGCCCGGACACGTGTACGTCTACTTCACCTATGGCATGTGGTTCTGCATGAACCTGGTCTGCGGACCCGAGAGCAGGGCGAGCGCGGTCCTGCTGCGCGCCGGCGAGATCGTCGAGGGGGCCGAGCTGGCCCGCACCCGTCGGCTCTCGGCCCGCAACGACAAGGAACTGGCCAAAGGCCCGGCCCGTCTGGCCACAGCCCTGAACGTGGACCGCTCCCTGGACGGCACGGACGCGTGCACCTCCGAAGACACCCCGCTCCGCATGCTGACCGGCACGCCCGTCCCCTCCGACCAGGTACTCAGTGGACCCCGGACGGGCGTCGGCGGCGACGGTGCCGTGCACCCATGGCGCTTCTGGGTCGCCAACGACCCGACGGTGAGTCCGTATCGGGCCCACGTCCCGAGGCGCCGCCGAAGTTGACTCGCGCTGCCGAGGTGCGTAATGTAGCCCGAGCCGCTGAACCGGGTATGGCGATCGCCAGCAGCCGGAGGCGGCCAAATCAACTACCTAGCGACTCCCCTCAGCAGGGGCGAATTCAGCGTGCCCGCATGCCCGAATTCGACGCCGACGGACTCGATTATGAGTTGGACGGGGAATCCGCTAACGTAGTGAATGTCGAAAGGCCGACGAGCGAAAGCCCGGGGCCGAACGGCAAATCCCACCGACTGGGAATCGGATCGAAAAGGATCTGATAGAGTCGGAAACGCAAGACCGAAGGGAAGCGCCCGGAGGAAAGCCCGAGAGGGTGAGTACAAAGGAAGCGACCGTTCCTTGAGAACT
>NZ_JBHWFG010000049.1:0-45585 GCF_042733745.1 Streptomyces sp. NPDC059696 | reverse complement strand
CGGACCCCGGGGCCAACTGAGCCCCTCCCCCGTCGGTCGCCTCACGGGGCCCGGCTCTGTGGCGAGAAACACCCCACCACCCGCCGGGGCGGCGGGAGGCCGGGCGACACCCCCGGGCCGCCCGCCGCGCATGACTGGACCCGCGGACACCCCGCGTCCGTCGCCGAGAGAGGAGCCGACCATGTCGCTCGACGTCACCCGGGCCGAGCCCCATCTGCATGAGCCCCACCTGCACGAGGCCCACCTGCACGAGGCCCGCCGGCGCCTGGAGCACGCCCGCGCCGCCCGGCTGGCTCAGCTGCGCGCCCTCGACGAGACCGGGCACAGCCCGGACGATCACCTGCTGGCCGCGCAGAGAGCCGCCATGGAACGGGCCCTCAAGGAGATCGACGACGCCTTCGCCCGGGTCGACGACGGCAGCTACGGGATCTGCGTGGGCTGCGCGAAGCCCGTTCCAGCGGAACGGCTCGAGATCCTCCCCTACACCCGCCACTGCGTCGCCTGCCAGCGCCGCACGGCCTGACCCGCCCCCGTACCGCCCTCCTCCGACCTGCCGCAAAGGGGTGATGTGGTGAACCACCAGACCATCGACCCGAGCACGACGCACCTGTCCGCCGAGGACCTCGCCGCGCTGCGGGAGAACCTCCACGAGCAGCGGCTGTTCCGCCGGGAGCAACTGCGCCTGCTCGCCGGACCGGCCACCTCCCGGGCCGAGGACCGGCTCCGGCAGCGGGCCGCCGCGCACGTCGAGGTCCGCGTCAAACTCGCCGCCTCAGCCCGCATGGTCCTCAACGACGTCGAATGTGCCCTCACCCGCATGGACGAGGGCACCTACGGCCGCTGCCACCTGTGCCGGCGCCCCATCGAACACGAACGGCTCATGATCGTGCCGCAGGCCCGCTACTGCGCGCGCTGCCAGCAGGTCAAGCAGGCACAGCCATGACCGGCGCCCAGGACCTGCCCGGCGACGGCGGCCGTCACCGGCCGTGGCCCGGGTGCCGGCGCTGCTGCGGCATCGCCCTCGACATGGGCAGCGCCCGCACGCGCGTCTGGCTCGCCGGCAAGGGCACGGTCGTCGACGTGCCCACCGTCACCTTTCCCGGCACCGGTGGGCTCCACCCGGTCCAGCGCGGCACCATCGTCGACACCTCGGGGTGCGCCCGGATGCTGCAGCGCCTCCTCGGCAACCGGCTGCCCCGGTTCACCCGCCCCATGGTCATCGTCACCACGCCCGTCCTGGGCGGTGTCGCCTACCGCACCCGGGCCCGCGCCGCGGCCGAGGTGCTGCGGCCCCGCAGCGTCCTGACCGTCCCCGGCGCCCGGAGCATCGCCCTGGCCGCCGACGCCGACCTGTCCCGGCCGCTGCTCGTGGTGGACATCGGCGCCCATCTCACGGAGGTGGTGCTGCTGTGCGACGGGGCCGTCACCGACGCGCACCGGACGGCGCTGGGCACCGGCGACCTCGGCGAGACGGCCGCGCCGGAGCAGATCGTCGAAGCGGTGGTCGCCATGCTGACCGCGATCCGCCGCCACGACCGCACTTCGCTCACCGCGGGAGCGTTGCGCCGCGGCGTCCTCCTGGCCGGCGGCGGAGCCCTGCGGCCGGAGATCACCTACCCGCTCACCGACCGTCTGAAGGCACCCGTGCACATCGTCCCCGCGCCGCACACCGCTGCGGTCCGGGGTGCCGCCAGGTTCCTGCAGGCCGCCCATTCCCATCCCTCTGCCGTCACCCACCCGCGGTAGGCCCGGCATCGGCGTCAGCGGGGGACGCCGAGTGTGTCCAGGAACTGGTGCATGACCTCCGGCGGCAGACCGGGGTTGCTCAACGCCCGGGAGGAGAGCGCCGGGTCCTCGCAGCTCTCCATGATCTGGTCGACCGGCAGGGCGGGGTGCGCGGCGGCCATGCCCCGCACCCATTCGTCGGGATCCGCGAGCAGCCGGACCAGCAGGTCGGCGGGGGCGTGCGGGTCGACTCCCACCAGCCGCCGCTTCTCGGGGTCCGGGTCGTCGGCGAAACGGCGGCCGGCGCCCGCGCGCGGGAAGTCGGCGTGGCCGAGCAGGGCGCCCTTGGTGATGACCCGGCAGTCCAGGTAGGTCCGCAGCACGACCTCGCCGTCCACCCCGGTGTGGTGCTCGCACAGGAGGAGCCGCACGGCGTAGTCGTCGTCCCGGGAGAGCAGTTCGACGGCGTCGGCGGGCAGGTGCGCACTGCAGGCGGCGCTGCGGCGCAGCAGGATGTTGGCCGACCGGGCGCATCGGCGCAGCACGTCGGGATCGGCGCACCGAAGCACCCACGCGACGGGGTACAGCCGGTCGGACGGGCCGATGGCGATGTCGACGGCGCCGCGTTCGGCCTCGGTCAGCTCGGGCCGCACCGACACCGCGAGCCGGACGCTGTGCGCCTCGTCGCCGGCCAGCTCGCGGACGAGGTCGCCGGGCAGATGGGGGTTGGCCGCCAGCTCACGCCGGTCCGACTCCGCGCAGCTCGCGGCGAGCCGCTCGGCGGTCGCCCTGCTCAGGGCCCCGTAGCGGATCACCTCGTGCCGTTCGAAGGGGCCGAGGTCCGCGTCGAGCAGGAGGTCGGTGCAGCGCGCGTCGTCGCGGCAGGCCTGCCGCATGGCTGCCAGGCGTACGTCGTCCACGGCGTCGTGGAGCAGACGGTGCCGGGCGTCCCCGGGGAGCAGGTCCCACACGCGGCATGCCGCCCGCCGCAGCTGCGCGTCGTCGTGGTCGGCGAGCAGGGCCACCAGTTCCGGCGCGGTGTGCCGGGAGTCGGCCGCGCACCCGCGCACCCCCGCGTCCTCGTCGGCGAGCAGCCGCTTCTGCGCGGACACGGGAAGCGGCTCCACGGGGATGCGGAACCCGCCGGGGCCGTGGGCGAGGACCGCGCGCACCCGCGGGTCGGGATCGTCGACGAGCCGGGCGCGCTGTTCCGGTGTCACCGAGGGGTTCTCGGCGAACGCCGATCTCAGCCTGCGATCGGGGTGGACGACGATCGCGTCGACCACCTCGTCCGGCAGCGCGCGCCAGGCCAGCACGTCCCACGCCGCGACGGCCTGCCGCGCCAGCAGCCGGAGCAGCACGTCGGCCGGCGCGGCCGGGTTCAGCGCGATGGCACGGATCGTCTCGCGGTCCGGACACGCGTCACACATGATTCCCCCTGATCCCCGTGAACCGCCTGATCCCCCAGGCTCACCCGCGGACGGCGCGGGCCCGCAGATTGTGCTGGTCACCTGCGTTCCAGGTCAACGCGGGCGGTCATGCGGGCGCCTGAGTTCCTTTCAGTACGCGATTGCGACGGCCATGGTGTCCGGGCGGCCCGCACGGGGGTACCCGGCGCCGGTGCGCACAGGCGCCAACGGGGCCCGGCAGCAGGAGCTTTCACGGGCCGACGGAGTGGAGGGCGGATGACGGTCGACCTGCTCGGTTTCCTCGGTGTCGTGCTGGTGGCGTACGTCGTGCCGGGCCCGGACTTCCTCGTGGTGGTCAGATCGGCGGCCGAGGACCCCGCGAAGGGCAGAGCGGCCGCGCTGGGTGCCCAGACCGGGCTGTGTGTGCACATGCTGGCCGCCGCGGCCGGCCTCTCCGTGATCGCCACCCGCTCACCCCTGGTGTACGCCGGGATCAAACTCATGAGGGCCGCCTACCTCGTGTATCTCGGTGTCCGGGCCGTGTTCGCCGCCCGCCGGGCCGCACGCGAGCGGCGCGACACGAACGGGACCACACCCGAGCCGCCGGAGACGGGCGGGCCCGGCCAGGGGCGGTTGCGGAGCGCATTCACCCAGGGGCTGCTCACCAACGTGCTCAACCCCAAAGCCGCCCTGTTCTTCCTCAGCGTCCTGCCGCAGTTCGTCGACGGTGACGACGCGATGACGCGGCAGATCCTCTTCCTCGGCGTGCTGGACGTCGTCATCGGCGTGGCCTACTGGTTCGCCCTGGTCGTGGTCGCCGCGCGTCTGCGCACCCTGCTCGACAGGCCGAGGGTCCGCCACCGCTGGGAGCTGACCACCGGCTGGCTGTTCATCGCCATCGGCGTCTCGGTCGCGGCCGTCGCCTGAGGGTTCGGCGGGGACACGGCTGGGCAAAGTCCAGAAATGTCATGAGCACGACTGCCCTTCCCCCACAAGGAGGTCGATCATGCACGTCCGTACGCTGACCGGCGGCCTCGCCGCCGCCTGCCTGGTGTCCCTGTCCCTGACGAGCGGCCAGGTCGCGGCCGCGGCCGAAGTCCCCGTCGCCGCGCGTGTCCTGACCTATGACGCCAGTGGCTCCGCGGAGTTCAAGAGCGCCGTCAACCGGGGCGCGGCGATCTGGAACGAGAGCGTCGACGCCGTCGAGCTACGGCCCGTCACGGCAGGACAGCGAGCGAACATCCGGGTCCTCGCCGACAACGGCTGGCCCCGCGCCCTGCCCGGCACCCTGGGCAACGGCACCGTGTACATCGGGCGCCAGGCCGTCGACCAGGGGTACGACACGATCCGTATCTCCGCGCACGAACTCGGGCACATCCTGGGCCTGCCGGACCGCAAGCCCGGTCCCTGTTCGAGCCTGATGTCCGGCTCCAGCGCGGGCACCGCCTGCACGAACCCGTACCCGAACGCCGCGGAGAAGGCAGAGGTCGAGGGCAACTTCGGCGGCGCACTCGCCGGGCCTGCACCGGCGGCGCGTGCGGGGGTGATCGTGGACTGACGCATCCGGGGTGACCGTGGACCGGCGCGCGCCGGGTCATCATGGACCGGCGCGGGCCGGGTGGTCGTATACCGGCGCGGGCCGGGTGGTCGTATACCGGCGCGCGCCGGGCGGCCGTAGACCGGCGCGGGTCGGGGTGATCGCGGACCGGCGTACGACACCGCGCGTGAGGAAGTGCCGCGCTTCGCGCGCCCCCTCGCCGGCGGCCGGTGGCGGGGCGGCTACGACGGCTGCCCCGCCACTCCGTGGTGCGGCGGGGCAGCAGGGCGAGTACCGGCGTACGGCCCCAGCGCCTCCGGTCACCCCAACCGGCTCATGCGCCCGGCACCGACATCAGCGCTCCGTGTGTCTCCTCGTCGGCGGCGGTCACGAGCCCACCACCGGCCGCCGCGAGCAGGGCACGTCGATCCCGGTGACGCCACAGCCGGCGGCCCGGCACGGCGCGATGCCGATCGCGAAGCGCACGCTGCCGGGCAGATAGGTGCCGTCGCTGACGTGTGCGGCCCGCTAGGATCCGCCGCCGACCCATCCCGCGGCGCCACGTTGACGGCGACCAGCATGTGGCCCCCCCCGCGTAGTTCGGCGTGCCGCACTGGGGGCCGGGCAGCCACGGACGTGCGGCGCCGGTGGTGCCCTGCTGTCCGTCCTCCTCCCCGAGCACCGGGGGTTCTCCCGCCGTGCGGCCCGCATGACGTCCGGGATCGCCTTCTCGGCCGCAGGTCGGCGGCGGTGGCGAAGTAGGCGAAGTCACCGGCCCCCTGGTCGATGCGGTCGAACCGTCGGCCGTAGGGAGGACCACGTCCGCGTCTGCCCCTGTCGAGGCACACGGGTGCCGTCCCCACGCCCCCTCCTCGAAAGGGCGTCGTGTCAGGGCGAACAGGCTGCCTGCCGTTCGGAGCCGCGCACCGCTGCCGCACAAGACCGGTGATATCGCCGGTCCGCGCGCGACGGCCCGCCCCTGACAGTGGCACGGCCAGCCCGACGGCGGTGCCCCACCGCGGGCACGCGGCGGACGCCCCAGGTCCCCGCGTGCCCGCGAACGGGCCGACCGCCACGACAGGAAGGACGATCCGTCGTGCGATTCCACCCCCACACCGACTCGCCCCCGCGCCCCGGCGGCTCCCTCGGACACGGTGCCCGGCGCAGGGCCGGACGACTGGCCGCGGCAGCCGCCGCGCTCGCCGTCGCCGTCTGCCTGGGCCCCCTGAACGGCCCGGGCGCCCACGCCGCGGACAACCCCTACGAGCGCGGCCCGGCTCCCACCGCCTCCGGCATCGAGGCGCCCCGCGGCCCGTACGCCGTGTCGCAGACGTCCGTCTCCGCGCTGTCCGTCACCGGGTTCGGCGGCGGCACCATCTACTACCCCACCACCACCGCCGACGGCACCTTCGGCGCCGTGGCCATCGCACCCGGCTACACCGCCTACGAGTCGTCCATCGCCTGGCTCGGGCCGCGCCTGGCCTCGCAGGGCTTCGTGGTGTTCACCATCGACACCCTCACCACGCTCGACCAGCCCGACTCCCGCGGCCGGCAACTGCTCACCGCCCTGGACCACCTCACCCAGCGCAGCTCCGTGCGGACGCGCGTCGATGCCTCACGCCTCGGCGTCATGGGCCACTCGATGGGCGGGGGCGGCACCCTGGAGGCCGCCAAGTCCCGTCCGGCGCTGCGGGCGGCGATCCCGCTGACCCCGTGGAACCTCGACAAGACCTGGCCCGAGGTCACCACGCCCACCCTGATCTTCGGAGCCGACGGCGACACCATCGCCCCGGTCGCCTCCCACGCCGAACCCTTCTACGCGGGGCTGTCCCCGTCCCTGGACCGGGCCTACCTGGAACTGAACTCGGCGACCCACTTCACGCCCAACTCGTCCAACACGACGATCGCGAAGTACAGCATTTCCTGGCTCAAGCGGTTCATCGACAACGACACCCGTTACGAGCAGTTCCTGTGCCCGCTGCCCCGGCCGAGCCTGACCATCGAGGAGTACCGGGGCAACTGCCCGCACGGCTCCTGACGTCCGGCGCCCCCGGCCGCTCGGCAGCCGGGGGGAGCGAGAACCGTGGGGCCGGCGGCGGATGCGGGCGACGCGTCCGCCGCCGTGCCGTGTGCGGCAGCACAGCCGAGGCGGCCCTCCGTTGGGCCGCCGCACCGTCCGCCTACCGGCCCGGCCCGCCCAACGCGCAGGTAGGGCGGTGGGTTCGCGTAGGGGGACGTCCGGACCACAGCCTTCCGGTGGTTCTTACGCGCAAGTAACCTCCGGGGAATGACCGCAGAGGGACAGCACGCGCGGACGGCTCCCGGCCGGGGGAGCCGACAGGGCCCGGACGCCACCCCGCCGACAGCCACCAACCGCGGGCACGCCGAACTGGAGCGCGGCAGGCGGCAGTTGTTCGACGGACCGGTGGGCGACGCGCACGAGACCCTGCTGCTCGCCGCGGCCCTGCTCGCCGTCGACGCCCCGGACAGGGCCGAGGCGGCACGCCTGTCTGCGGCGGACGCCGCCTGGGCGTCCGGCGACATCACCCTCTGCCTGAACACCCTCGACGACACGGACCCCGGCCTCCGCCTGGGCACTCTCGACGACACGGACCCCGGCCTCCGCCTGAGCACTCTCGACGACACGGACCCCGGCCTCCGCCTGAGCACTCTCGACGACACGGACCCCGGCTTCCGCCTGAGCACTCTCGACGACACGGACCCCGGCTTCCGCCTGAGCTCCCTCGACGACACGGGCCCCGGCCTCCGTTTGGGCTCCCTCGACGGTACGGACCGCACACTCCGTCTGGGTTCCCTCGGCGGTACGGACCCCGGCCTCCGCCTGAGCACTCTCGACGACACGGACCCCAGCCTCCGTCTGGGCTCCCTCGACGACACGGGCCCCGCCCTCCCCCTGAGCACTCTCGACGACACGGACCCCGCCCTCCCCCTGAGCACCCTCGGCGGTACGGACCCCGCCTCGGCCGGGGCTCACTGCGGCAGGTCGCCTTCCGGTGCGACCGGCGTCGTCCTCCCTTCCGCCGGGGGAGGGCGGCCCGGGCCGTCCGGAGCCGGGCGGGGGCCCGGCTGGGCCCCCGACCCGTTCCTGCGGGACTACCGCGACGGCATGCGTGCCCTACTGGCCCGGCGGCCGGAACTCGCCGCCGGACCGCTGCGGCGCGTACTGGACCGGGCCCGCCGCGACGACCGGCCGGAGCGGCTGCTGCGGGCCGCCGCCGCTGCCCTCCTCCTCGGGGACGTGCACGCGGCCCGCACCGCCGGCGCCCGTGCCCTCGCGGCCGCCCGCACCGCGCGGTGCGCCGCGTCCGAGGCGCGCGCCCTGGAGTACCTGGCCTACGGCGAACTGCGGGCCGGCCGCCACGCCCAGGCGCGCGCCCACGCGGAGGAGGGCGTGCGCGCCGCGCTGACGGCCGGGCACCGCAACACCGCGGCAAGCCACCACGCGATGCTCGCCCTGGCCGCTTCCATCGAGGGGGACACCGCCGCGGTCACCGGCCACGCCTCGGCCGCCCTGGACACGGCCCGCCGGCACGGCCTGGCCCAGGCCGCGACCCTCGCCGAGTGGGCCATCGCCCGGGCCGACCTGGCCCGCGGCCGGCCCCTCGACGCCGCCGACCGGCTCGGCCCGCTCGTCACCGCGGGCTCCCGGCGCGGTCACTTCGCCGTCTGGATGCTCGCCGTGCCCTGCTACGTGGAGGCCGCGGTCCTCGCCGGGGAGCCGCAGGACGCGCGCGGCGTGCTCGCCGACCTCGCTCGATGGGCGGCCTTCGGCGCCGACCCGCACGCCTGCGCCCAGCTCGCGCGCTGCCGCGCCCTGCTCGCCGCCGACGACCGTGAAGCCGACGACCGTGAAGCCGACGGCCTCTACCTGCGGGCCCTCGCCCTGCACGACGCATCGGGCGGTGAGTTCGAACGGGCCCGCACCGAGCTGCTGTACGGGCGATGGCTGAGGCGGCGTCGCAGACTGCGGGAGGCCCGCGGCCGGCTCGGAGCGGCGCTGGTCGGCTTCGAGCGCTGCGGCGCCGGCGCCTGGGCCGACCAGACGCGCGGCGAACTGCGCGCGGGCGGAGCCGCGTCCGCGCAGCAGCCGGCCACGACGCTGGGCCGGCTGACCCCACAGCAACTGCGCATCGCGCGGCACGTCGCCGAGGGCGCCACCAACAGGGAGGTGGCCCGGCGGCTGGCCGTCAGCACCCGCACGGTCGACTACCACCTGCGCAACGTCTTCGCCGTGCTCGGCGTGCGCTCCCGCATCGAGCTCGCCCGCATGGTCGACCGCGAGCTCCGCTGAAGGCGGCCCGGCACCGGCGGCACCGCTCCGAGAAGAAGACGCCGCACGACCCTGGGGACCGACCGGACGGTATGTCATCCTTCGGAGCAGCACCACGCGGGTGACGACGGCCGGACGGGCAGCGCACCCGCCGGACGCCGCTGCGCCCGGACGGCGCCGGGCGCGGCCGGAAGGCCGCAGTCGGGGGAGGACCGCCATGCACCCTGCCGCACGCACACGTACGACGTTCCGCACCGGGCCGACGCAGATCCCGCAGCCGCGCTCACGCCGGATCCGGTCGCTGATCGACGCCGACGCGCTGCGCGTCCTGCACCGGGCCGCCCGGGTCCTGCTCGACGACCTGCCGGATCTGACCGACCGGCTGCTGGCGGTCCTGGGCGAGCAGGAACCGGCGTACCGGACCTGCCTGGAGAACGACCGCACCGCCACCTGGCAGGAGGTGTACGGCTCGCTGCGGCACAGCGTGACCTCGCTGCTCGACCCGCGTGGCGCCCGTGAGGCCGCCCACCGCTGCACCTGGCGGATCGGCGTCACCCGGGCCGAGCAGGGACTGCCGCTGGACGCGCTGCTGCACGCGTTCCGGCTGGGCGGGTCCCTGGTGTGGCAGCGGCTGGTGGAGGAGACCACCCGCGCGCAACCCGAGGACGTCCGGCTCCTCGTGCACGTGGCCACCGACGTGTGGAACTTCGTCGACGAGCACTGCACCCTCGTCGCGGACGCCTACCGGCAGGCCGAACGGCAGCTCGCCTGGCGACGCGAGAACCGGGTGCGCCTGCTGGCGGCGGCCCTCCTGGACGGCACCAGCCGGATCGCGGACCTCCCCGAGACCGCCGAGAGCCTGGGCCTGCCGGAACACGGCCGGTACGTCGTCGTCGCGGTCACCGGCGGCCGGCCCCCGCACCTCCCGGGCACCCGGGCCGTCGCACTGCCGCCCGGCCGGACCGTCCACTGGCATCCGGGAGCGGAGGTGGACTACGGCATCGTCCTGGTCGCCGACAGGGGCGGCGAGGACGACGCCACGGCACCGGACCTCACCTGCGACGGCCCGGCGGGACAGCGCATCGGCGTCGGCAGCGCCGTGACGGGACTGGCCGCGGTCGGCGACGCCCGGCGCCTGGCCGATCTCGCCCTGGGCCTCTGCCCGCCCGAAGGCGGCACGGTCCGGCTCACCGACCGCCTGCCCGAGGCGCTGGTCGTCTCCTGCCCCGAGCTCGGCGCGGCCCTCACCGAGCGGACCCTCGGCCCCCTGCTCCGGCTCGAACCGGCCGACCGGGACGTCCTGCTGGACACCTTGGCCGCCTGGTTCGCCTGCGAGGGCTCCGCCCAGCGGGCCGGCGAGCGGCTGTACTGCCACCGCAACACGGTCCTGAACCGGCTGCGCCGCTGCGAGCAGCTCACCGGCCGCTCACTGGCCCGCCCCCACGACGTGGTCGAGATCGCCCTCGCCCTGACGGCACGCCGACTGCTGCACGGCTGAGGCCCGCTCCCCGGAAGGGGCCTGGGCAGCCGCACAATCCCCGCCGTCCCCCGTTGGGACCGCGCAGCCACCCGGACGGAACTGCTGTACCGCCCGCCCGGGCCCGTGCTGTCGTGGGCTGCCCCGCCCCCGAAGCCCCCGCCCCCGAAGCCCCCGTGCCCGACGGCACGGACCCGAGGAGCCGTGATGCCCGAAGCACCACCGGACGCAGAGCACGCCCTGCACGTCGAGGGCCTCGACGTGACCTACGGCCGTGCCGTGTCCGCCCTTCGTTCCGTGTCCCTGACCGTCCCGCACGGCACGGTCGTCGCCCTCCTCGGCGCCAACGGGGCCGGCAAGACGACCCTGCTGCGGGCGGTGTCCGGCACCCTGCGCCTGCACCGCGGCGCGGTGACGGCCGGCCGTATCCGCTACGGCGCTACGGAACTCGACGGGCGCGACCCGGTCGCCGCCGTGCGCGCCGGTGTCGTCCAGGTCCCCGAGGGGCGCCGGGTCTTCGCCGGACTCACCGTCGACGAGAACCTGCGCTCCGGCGGACTCGGCCTCGGGCGACGCCGCCCGCACCAGGTCGCCGAGGCCCGGGACCGGGTCTTCACGCTCTTCCCGCGCCTGGCCGAACGCACCCGGCAGACAGCGGGTCTGCTCTCCGGCGGCGAGCAGCAGATGCTCGCCATCGGCCGGGCCCTCATGGCCGCGCCCCGCCTGCTCCTGCTCGACGAGCCCTCCCTGGGCCTCGCACCGCAGATGGTGTACCGGATCGCCGAGGTCGTGCGCGAGATCAACGCCCAGGGCACCGCCGTCCTGCTCGTCGAGCAGAACGCGGGCATGGCGCTGTCCCTCGCGGACACCGCCCACGTGCTGGAGGTCGGCGAGGTCCGGCTGTCCGGACCCGCGGACGCACTCGCCCGCACGGACGCCGTGAAACGGCTGTACCTGGGAGAACCCACCGAGGAACAGGACGGGACCGCGCCCGGCGCCGGGACCGGCGAGGGGCAGGGAGCCGCGTGACCACCCGCACCACCGCACCGCCCGAACTCGCCGTGACCGACGTGACCGTCCGCTTCGCCGGTCTCACCGCCCTGGACGCGGTGTCCTTCACCGTCGCGCCCGGCACCGTCCACGCGCTCATCGGACCCAACGGAGCGGGCAAGTCCACCTGCTTCAACGTGCTGTCGGGCCTGTGCCGCCCGGCCGCGGGCACCGTTCGGCTCGGAGAGACCGAACTCACCCGGCTCGCACCGCACCGCATCGCCGCCCTCGGCGTGGCCCGCACCTTCCAGAACATCGTCACCACCGGGGGCACCGTCGCCGACAACCTGATGCTCGGCCGCCACGCCCTGTCCCGCGCCGGGTTCGTCGCCGGCGCGCTGCGTCTGCCGCACGCGCGGCGAGAACAACGCGAACACCTCGCCCGGGCCCGCGAGATCGCCGAACTGACCGGCCTGGGGCGGCACTTCGACAGCCCCGTCGCGCCGCTGTCCTACGGCGACCGCAAGCGCGTGGAGTTCGCCCGGGCCCTCTGTCTGGAGCCCAGTGTGCTGCTGCTGGACGAGCCGGTCGCCGGGATGAACGCCGCCGAGCGCGCCCGGACGGTCGAGGTCCTGCACGCCGTACGCGCCGAACTCGGCCTGTCCGTCGTGCTGGTGGAGCACGACATGGGTCTGGTGATGCGGCTCGCCGACGAGGTCACCGTCCTCGACTTCGGCCGCGCCATCGCGCACGGCACCCCGGACGAGGTCCGGGGCGACCCCGAGGTGCTGCGCGCCTATCTCGGCACCGGCGCCGAACAGGAGGACGCGGCATGACCACCCTCCTGGACAACGTCTTCAACGGCCTCGCGCTCGGCGCGGTCTACGCCCTCGTCGCCCTCGGCTTCGTCATCATCTTCAAGGCCTCCGGCGTGATGAACTTCGCCCACGGCTCCCTGCTCCTGCTCGGCGGCTACCTCACCGCCGTACTCCACGACGACCTCGGTTTCGCGGGGGCGCTCGCGGTGTCCGTCCTGGTGACGGCGGCGGTGGCCGGGGCCATGGACCGGTTCCTGCTCCAGGCCGGCGGGGCGGACCCGCACAGCGCGCACGTGCAGACCATCGTCACCATCGGCGTCGACATCCTCGTCCTCACCGACCTGTCGCGACGCATCGGCGGTGACCTGCTCTCGCTCGGCGACCCCTGGGGCGACGCGGTCAGCGGGCTGGGGCCGGTCACGGTCGCGGACAGCCGGATCGCCGCGATCGTGGTCTCCACCGCGGTCATCGCCGGTGTCTTCGCCCTGTTCCGGTACACCTCGTGGGGCCTGTCGCTGCGTGCCGCGGCCGAGGACGTCGAGGCCGCCTCCCTGATGGGCGTGCGACTGGTGCGGGTGCGCATGCTGGCCTGGTGCCTGGCCGGAGCGCTGGCCGCGCTGGCGGCCGTCTTCCTCGCCGCGTTCCCCGCGCCCGGACTGGAGCGCACGACGGGACAGATCGCCCTGAAGGCGTTCCCGGCGGCGATCCTCGGCGGAATGGCCTCCCCGCCCGGCGCCCTCGCGGGCAGCCTGCTGATCGGCATGACCGAGGCCCTCGTCGCCGGCTACCAGTCCGAACTGCACGTCCTGGGCGAGGGGTTCGGCGACGTCGCCCCCTATGCGGTGATGCTGGTGGTGCTGCTGGTGCGGCCCACCGGGCTGTTCGGCGGAAAGGCGGCGGTCCGTGTCTGAGCGTCTCTCCCACGCCCGTACGTTCCCTGCGGTCCGGCTCGGCCGGATCCTCGCGACCGTCGCCGTCCTGTGCGCACTGCCCTTCTACCTCGACGCGTTCTGGCTGCGCATCGGCCTGTTCTCGATGGCGGCGGCCGTCGGCGCGATCGGCCTCGGCCTGCTGTCCGGCACAGCGGGTCAGCTCTCCCTCGGCCACGCCTTCTTCCTGGCCGTGGGCGCCTACGGTTACGTGTGGCTGGCCGGTGAGCCCGGCCCCGGCCTGCCGACCGGTGTGGCCGCCGTCCTCGCGGTCCTGCTCGCCGGGGCGGCCGGCGGACTGTTCAGCCCCGTCGCCGGGCGGGTGCGCGGCGTCTACCTGGGTGTCGCGACCCTGGCCCTGGTGTTCCTCGGCCACCACGTCCTGCTGACCGCGGACTCCGTCACCGGTGGCTTCAACGGCCGCTCGGTCCCCCCGCTGGAACTGGGCGGCTTCTCCTTCTCCTCGGATGCCTGACTGACCGTGCTCGGCGTGCCGTTCGGCGCCGAGGAACGGCTCTGGTACCTGGGACTCGCCCTGTTCGCGCTCACCTGGTTCACCGCCCGCGGGCTGCTCCGCGGCCGTTCCGGACGGGCCCTGGTGGCGCTGCGCGACAGCGAGACCGCGGCCGCGGTGATGGGCGTGGACGTCGCCCGCCACCGCTCCGCCGCCTTCGTCGTCTCGTCGATGTACGCGGGCCTGGCAGGGGTGCTGCTCGCCCTCTCCTTCCGCCGCGTGGTGCCCGACTACTTCGGCCTCGTCCTGTCGGTCGACTACCTCGCCATGATCGTCATCGGCGGGCTCGGGTCGGTCGCCGGAGCCGCGGCCGGCGCGGTCTTCGTCACGGCGCTGCCCCTGCTGATGACCCGCTACGCCGACCGGCTCCCCCTGGTGGCCGCCCCCGGCACCACCGACGGAACGGTCGGCCCGACCGAGGCCGCCCGCTACCTCTACGGCGCGGCGATCGTCCTGATCCTCCTCTTCGCCCCCGACGGACTGCACGGCCTGGTCCGCCGTCTGCGGACACGCCTCGGCGGCCGCCGAGGCGCACCACCACCCTCGAACGCCACCTCCCCGACACCCTCACCCGCGTCAGCCGCACGAGCCAAGGAGCCCACCCCGTGAAGCCCACGCCCCACCCCACGCACCGCACACGCCCCACTCGGCTCCTGGCCACGGCCCTCGCGGCCCTCCTCCTGACCGCCACCGGATGCAGCTCCAAGGCGGACTCCGCCGGTACCGGCGGCGACGGCGCCGACGGCACGAAAACCGGACCCGGAGTCACCGACAAGACCATCAGACTCGGCGCGCTGACCGACCTCACCGGCCCCTACGCCACCCTCGGCAAGAGCATCGTGCAGGCCCAGCAGATGTGGGCGGACGAGGTCAACGCCCGCGGCGGCATCTGCGACCGGCGCGTGGAGATCGTCGTCAAGGACCACGGCTACGACGTCCAGAAGGCCGTCACGGCCTACGCCGACCTGTCCGCGGACGTCGTGGCCCTGCCCCAGGTCATCGGCTCACCGGTGATGGCCGCGCTGCTCGACGACATCGAGCGGGACAAGGTCCTCACCTTCCCGCAGGCCTGGGCCGCCTCCCTGCTCGACCGGGACGCGGTCCAGGTCCTGGGCACCACCTACGACATCGACATGATCGCCGCCGTCGACTTCCTCACCCGCAAGAAGGGGCTCGGCAAGGGTGACACGATCGGCCACGTCTACTTCGAGGGCGACTACGGCGCGAACGCGCTGGAGGGCTCCCGGTGGGCCGCGAAGAAGGCCGGTCTGAAGGTCGCCGCCCAGAAGATCAAGGCGACCGACACCGACCTGTCCGCGCAGGTCTCGGCCCTGCGCAAGGCGGGCGTCAAGGCGGTCCTCATCAGCGCGGGACCGGCCCAGACGGCGTCACTGGTCGGGGTCGCGGCGTCGCGCGGCCTGAAGGTGCCGGTCGTCAGCAGCGCTCCCGGCTACGCCCCGCAGCTGATGAAGACACCGGCCGCCCCCGCCCTGGCGGCCCTGCTGAACGTGGTCAGTTCCGCGCCCGCGGTCAGCTCGGACCTGGCCGGCGTGCGCAAGATGGTCGCCGCGTACCAGAAGAAGTACCCGGGCTCCCTCGTCGACTCCGGCGTCCTGTCCGGCTACAACGCCGCCCAGCTGATGGGCCGTGACCTGCGAAAGGCCTGCGAGAACGGCAGCCTCGCCCGCGAGGACGTCGTCAAGGCCCACCGCTCCCAGGCCGCCGTCGACGTCGGCCTCGGCACCGCCCAGGACTTCTCCGACAAGTCCCGCCCGGCCAGCACCTCGACCTGGGTGCACAAGCCGGACGCCAAGGCGGTGGGGGCCGCGGTGAACGTGGAGAAGGCCCACACCGCGCCAGGAGTCGAGCAGTACCTGGACTCCCGGGCCCGGTGAGCCCTGCCCGGCGTGGATGGGGCCCGCCCGCACACCCGGGAGGCATGCTGATGCGGTGACCGGCGTACGCGCACCGCGACGGCCGTGCCGACCGCGGGTGAAGGGGCATCGTGTGGTGGACGACCGTCGAGCGGAGGAGCCGCCCGACGAGGGCGCCGGTGTCCTGGTGGACCGTCTGAAGGAGCGGATCTACGCCACCATCACGATGATCGCGGTGGTGGTCGGTCTGTCCCTGGGCGAAGTGGGTCCCCCCGGGGCCGTCGCCACCGTCATCACGACCGCGCTGGGCCTGTGGCTGGCGGCGCTCGTCGCCGACCAGCAGGCACACCGCACGGTCCACGGCCGTCTCGCGACGGGCCACGAGTTGCGCCGCATGCTGTACGTCAGCAGTCCGCTGCTGTCGTGCGCCGTGGGCCCGGGTGTGCTGATCGCCCTGGCCGCGCTGGACGTCCTCACGCTGCACACCGCGCTGCTGGCAGCGGCGGGAGTGGAGGTCGTCTCCCTCTTCCTGTGGGGCTGTCTGGGCGGACTGCGTCTGGGCGGCGGCGTGGCCTGGGCGGTGGTGGCGGGACTGCTGGACGCGGTGATCGGTGTGGCGGTCGCCCTGGTCAAGGCCGCGGCCGGGCACTGAGGACCATCAGCGCGTCCTCCACAGCCGCCACCATGGCGAAGGGGAACCGGTCGAGCTCCAGACACAGGGCGACGTCATCGGGGTGCGTTCCCAGCCGTACCCCCTGCGTCAACTCGGCAGCCGCGCGTGATGCACGGGCCCGGCGGAGGTACTCCGCCGCGTCCGCTCCCGTCCCGGCGGCCCTTCGTGCGATGTACTGGGCGCACGCCAGGTCTTCAGCGGCCCGCCCGCCTTCGCCGGTGACCACGAAGGTGACGCTCCGGCTCCCGCGTGTCCGCAGGAGCCGGGCCGTCGCCTCCGCCACCGCGAAACTGGCGCACAACACCAGCGAAGCCTCCTTCACCGCGAGGGCGCCGACCGTCCCCGCCGTGGTCTTCTGCACGACGGTGCGTCCGCCGAGGTCCATGGACCGCAGCAGACCGGGGGAGTTGACGGTGTCGAACCCCGGAGCGGGCGGGCCGTCCTTGAGAGCCACCCAGTCCGGATGCGCGGCCTTGAGCGCCAGGGCATCGTCCAGCGACTCGGCGAGAACGATCCGCTCCGCCCCCCGGCCGAAGGCCCACGCGGCCACCGTGAAGGCGCGCATGACGTCGACGACCACCGCTACGGACGGGCTTTCGGTCACGTCGGCGATACCGGCGAAACGAGCATCCATCCGCCCATGATCGCGTATGCCCGCCCGTCCACCCACGCGCCCGTCGTACGAGCTGACGCAGGACTGCGACACCCGCGGCCCTCACCGCCACAGCCGCCGTCCCCGCCGCCCGCAGCGCCGTACGACGTCTGCGCGGGACCTGGCCGGGCACCCGGTACCACCTGACACCGCACCCCCACCGGAAAGGTCAGCACCATGTCGATGAAGGTCTCCGACCACATCCTGCAGCGCCTGCGTGCATGGGAGGTCGAGCACGTCTTCGCCTACCCCGGAGACGGCATCAACGGACTGCTCGCCGCCTGGGGACGGGCCGACAACATGCCCGAGTTCGTTCAGTCCCGGCACGAGGAGATGTCCGCCTTCGAGGCCGTCGGCTACGCCAAGTTCTCCGGCCGGGTCGGCGTGTGCGCCGCGACCTCCGGGCCCGGCGCCATCCACCTCCTCAACGGCCTGTACGACGCCAAACTCGACCATGTGCCCGTCGTCGCGATCGTGGGGCAGACCAACCGCAGCGCGATGGGCGGCTCCTACCAGCAGGAGGTCGACCTGCTGAGCCTCTACAAGGACGTCGCCTCGGACTACTGCGAGATGGTCACCGTGCCGGAGCAGCTGCCCAACGTGCTCGACCGGGCCATGCGCACCGCCCTGGCACGCCGCTCCGTGACGGCCGTCATCATCCCGGCCGACGTGCAGGAACTCGACTACTCCGCTCCGGGACACGCCTTCAAGATGGTGCCCTCCAGCCTGGGCATGTCCCAGTACGCCCCGGTGCCCGCCGAAGCCGACGTCGAGCGCGCCGCCGAGGTGCTGAACGCCGGAGAGAAGGTCGCCCTCCTCATCGGACAGGGTGCTCGCGGGGCCCGCCAGGAGGTCATGGAGGTCGCCGACCGGCTGGGCGCCGGCGTGGCCAAGGCGCTCCTCGGCAAGGACGCGCTCGACGACGACCTCCCCTATGTCACCGGCGCGATCGGCCTCCTGGGCACGCGCCCGTCGTACGAGCTGATGCAGGACTGCGACACCCTGCTGGTCGTCGGTTCCAGCTTCCCCTACACGCAGTTCCTGCCCGAGTTCGGTCAGGCGCGGGCCGTCCAGATCGACATCGACCCGCACATGGTCGGCCTGCGCTACCCCTTCGAGGTCAACCTCGTCGGTGACGCCCGCGCGACCCTGCGGCGGCTGCTGCCGCACCTGCGGCAGGCCGGGAACGACGGCTGGCGCAAGACGATCGAGAAGAACACCGCCCGCTGGTGGGAGGTCATGGAGCGGCGCGCCGCGGTGGACGCCGACCCGATCAACCCCGAGTACGTGGCCCACACCCTGAACGGCCTGCTGCCCGACGACGTGATCCTGGCCGCGGACTCCGGCTCCGCCGCCAACTGGTACGCACGCCACCTGCGGCTGCGTGGCGGCATGCGCGGCTCGCTCTCCGGCACGCTCGCCACGATGGGCCCCGGCGTGCCCTACGTGATCGGGGCGAAGTTCGCACACGGGGACCGCCCCGCCATCGCCCTCGTGGGTGACGGGGCGATGCAGATGAACGGACTCGCCGAGCTGATCACCATCGCCAAGTACTGGCAGCAGTGGGAGGACCCGCGCCTGGTGGTGGCCGTGTTCAACAACCAGGACCTCAACCAGGTCACCTGGGAGATGCGCGCCATGTCCGGCGCCCCGCAGTTCCTGCCCTCCCAGTCCCTGCCCGACGTCGCCTACGCCGACTTCGCGCGCTCGCTCGGGCTGAACGGGATGCGGGTGGAGAAGCCGCAGGACGTCCGGAGCGCGTGGGAGGCGGCGCTGGCGGCCGACCGGCCTTTCGTGCTGGACTTCCGCACCGACCCCGCCGTGCCGCCCATCCCGCCGCACGCCTCCCTCGACCAGATCGAGGCCGCCGCGGCGTCCGTGCTCAAGGGCGACAGCGACCGCACCGCGATGGTCCGTCAGGGCTTCAAGGCCAAGGTCCAGGAGATGCTGCCCGGCAGCCGGCACCGCGAGGACCGACCCGGCGCGGGAGAGGAGCGGTGACCGACGCGGCGGTGCTACGTCCCCGCGGCCGCGGCACGGGTCGTCGACGGCCTGCCCGCCGGTGTCGTCGCCGGCTGCCGCGTCTTCGACGTGCCGCGCCTGAACGAGGCCATGTACCGGGCCCCTAGCCGCGCTGGTCGACGAGCCTGCCGAACGACAGCATGCACGACGGGCAGTGACGGTCCGTCTCCGCCGGCTCGGTCGCGGTCGGTTCGAGGGGCACGCCGCAGAGCGCCACCGTGCCGTTCTTGGCCTTCACGTGCCAGACGAAGGTCGTGCCGGGTTCGTCGAGGCCGGTGCACATCTCGTACATGCTTCCCCCATGGGACGGACGACTCTCCGAACAGCACAACGCATCCGCGGCCGCGGCACAGCGCGGGCGCGGCTGTTCGGGTGACCCGGGCGGCAGAAGGCGAGGGCGGCTACGGGCGGTTCGGCCCGGCCGTCTCAGCCCCGGCGCACCACGCGGTGCCGGTGGTAGACGACTCCGGAACCGAACGTGCGGGACTCGACGAGTTCGAGATCGACCCTGCGTTCGTCCCGCGGGAAGTACGGGATGCCCCCGCCGACCAGCACGGGATAGACCATGGTCCGGTACTCGTCGATCAGATCCGACGCGGCCGCCTCGGCGGCGAGAGTCGCACCGCCGATCGCGATGTCACCCTCCGCCGGTTCGGCCCGCAGGCGTTCGATCTCGTCCGCCAGGCCCCCCGACAGCAGGCGGGCGTTGCCCCGCACCGTCGACAGCGTCCTGGAGAACACCACCTTCGGCAGCGGGTTCCACAGCGCGGTCCACTCGAGCTGCGCGTCGTCGAGCGACTGATCCTGTTCGGCGGTCTCCCAGTACAGCATCGTCTCGTACAGCCGTCGCCCCAGCAGATGGACGCCGACCTCCCGGATCTCGTCGATCCAGAATCGGAAGACCTCCTCGTCGGGCTCGGACCAGTTGAAGCCGCCGTCCGGTCCGACGATGTAGCCGTCGAGTGACACGTTCATCGAATAGGTCACGCTGCGCACCGCAGTCCTCCTCGCTGACGGGGTTCGACCGTACGACGTCCCGCCACGCCGAGGCAGTGCCGTGCGTGCGACACGCGTTCCCCGTGACCCCTCCGCAAGGCCGGGCGGCCTCCGCCGCCCGGTCAGGACGTGGCGGAGCCCTCCATGTCCAAGCCGCGAGCCGTCACGAGCCGCGCGTTGCCGTCGGTCAGGTGGTAGTACAGACCCACCACCGCGGTCCGGCCCGCGCCGACCCTCTCGGCGAGCACCCGCGAGCGGTCCAGGAGCAGGTCGACGGTGGTGCGCACGTGCTCGGCGGGGATCTCCTCCGGCTCGACCCGCCCGGCGGCCCGCGCCGCCAGCACGCTGGGGGTCACCCGCTCGACGACGTCCCGCACGTACCCGGTCGGCAGGACGCCGTCCTCCACCGCGGCGCGCGCCGCACCGACCGCGCCGCACGACTCGTGACCCAGCACCACCACCAGCGGACAGTCCAGCAGGCCCACGCCGTACTCGATACTGCCCAGCACCTCCGCACCCGCGACGTGGCCCGCCGTGCGCACCACGAACAGGTCGCCCAGGCCACGGTCGAAGACGATCTCGGCGGCCACCCGGGAGTCGGAACACCCGAACAGCACCGCGAAGGGCCTCTGGGACGGTGCGATCTCGGCACGGCGTGCGTCGTCCTGGGCGGGGTGCTCGGGAGTACCCGCGACGAACCGCCGGTTTCCGGCCAGCAGCAGGTCGAGGGCGGCGCGGGGCGTCGGAGTGCGGAGCTCGGTCATGATCGCAGCCTACGGGCCGTGGGGGGGCGCCGCCCGCGCGGGCCCCCCTCGGCCCCCGCTCTCCTCTCCCCCTCCCGGGCCGGCGCGCCCCCCCCCCCCCGCGCCCCCCCCCCCCCCCCGCCCGGCGCCGGCGTCAACGCCCCGACGCGGGCGGGGTGAACCCCGACTGCCCGGCAGGGGCGTGTCCCGTCAGGACGAGTTCCTTCGCCCTGCGGTACTCGTCGTCCGTGATGGCCCCACTGTCCCGGATCTCGGACAGCTTGGCGAGTTCGTCGACACTGCTGGACCGGCCCTCGGTGCCCGCGGCCTGCCGGATGCGCTCGTCGAAGGCCTCCTGCTGCGCTCGGGCCTGCGCCATCTCGCGGCGTCCCATGTTCTTGCCACGGGCGATCACGTAGATGAACACGCCGAGGAAGGGCAGCACGATGGTGAGCACCAGCCAGCCGGTCTTCGCCCAGCCGCTCAGGTCGTCGTCGCGGAAGATGTCGACGATCACACGGAAGAGCAGGATGAACCACATGATCCACAGGAAGAACAGGAGCATGCTCCAGAAGACGCTCAACAGGGGGTAGTCGTAGGCCAGATACGTCTGCGCGCTCATCTCTCTCCTCCGTCTCGACGCTCGCCGGGCCCCCGGCGGCCGATGCCTTCAGCTTGGGTCCGGACAAGACGCTCCGCCTCACCCGGCGCGGGTGAGCGTGCGGCTGTCCGGTACCAGGGGGTGGAGGAGACGTACTCGCCCAGCGCCAGGCCCGAGACGGCCACGAGGAAGACGGCGATGAGCCAGGAGAGGAAGGTGAACACCGGGCCGAGGGGTCCGAACTCCTGCAGGCTGCGCTCCATGACCGAGGGCATCAGCACGCGCGCGCCCAGACTCAGCAGCACCGTGCCGGTGGCGGCCAGCAGCGCCCCCGGCAGCAGGCTCCGCCAGCCGATCCGGCCGCCCAGCAGCAGATGCTGCGACCACCACCACAGCAGCGTCGCCGAGATCAGGGACAGCACCAGCCCGGTCACGGTGCCCGCGCCGAACCCCTTGCGCACCGGTGCCTGAATCAGGAGGTAGGCCAGCCAGACCACCAGCCAGACGAGCCAGCGCCAGAAGGCGGCCCGGAACCGTGCCCGCGGCAGGTGCCGGCAACGCTCGAACACCGCCTGAAGGGCCCGGCTGAACGCGGTGGCCGACACCAGAGTGACCACCGCGCTCACGGCTCCGGCCGTGTTCCGTGCCGTGCCCGTCGCGGAGAAGACCCGGCGCAGCTCGTCGAGCGTGTCGCCGTGCATGCCCAGAACCGCCCGCAGCGAGTCGGTCAGCAGCTCCTGCATCCAGCCGGGAGCGAACGCCGCGACGGTCATCAGCAGGGGGAGCGCGGTGATGAAGGCCTGGGCGGCCAGCCGTACCGAGCCCTCCACGATGTTGAGGGCGGACAGGCGGGACAGCAGCCGGGTGGCGGCTCCGGAGCGCAGCCTCGCGGCGACCCGCGTGGTCGTGCGCCCGCGAGTCGGGCCTCCGAGTCCGGGTTTCACCGTCATGACTCACGAAACCGCCCGCTGCCCGGCCCGGTCCGCCGGTTGGGCGGCGGACGCGAGGACCGCCAGAAGGAGCAGCACGGCCAGGGCCACTCCGACGACGAGCGCCACGGCTCCGACGGTCGGATGGTTCCAGAGGACCAGTGCCAGAGCCGCGGCCGCCAGCACCCCGCCGGTGATCCACCGCCGGTGGTCGGCCAGTCGGCGTCCCACGGCACCGGTGCGCATGCCGGCGTTCGCCATCGCCCTGCCGGTGGCCGTCGTACCCCGGTCGACCACCGTCCGGACGCCACGGGCCGGACGCCCGGGACCGTACAGGTAGGCGACCAGCGCGATGATCACGGACACGACCAGCAGGGTGAGCGTGCTGTCATGCAGGAAACGGACGAAGGTGTCGTAGACGGCCGCGGCCGCCTCGGAGGGCAGCGCCTGCGGCGGGACGGAGTCCAGATAGACGCGTCGGACCAGGGCCAGCACGACGAGCAGCCCCGCCATCATCACGCCGACACCCGTGGCGGTGATCATCAGCATGACCCGGCGTGCGGGGGCGGTCCACACGGCGAGCGCGGCCAGTACGACGGTGAGGACCGGCAGCCATGTGCCGACGATGTCCAGCAGCCGCATCGCGTCCTGCGCCTTGCCCAGCTGCTCGGTCTCGAACAGGGTGACCGTCCGGTCCGTGTCCGGGATGGCGGCGGCCTTCTCGAAGCCCGCGTCGACGAGCCGCTGCCGCACCTGGTCGACGACTGCTCCCACATCCAGCTGGACGGTGCCGTTCACGGCCTCCACGGCACCCTCGCGGTCACCGGTGAGCATGTTCACCACGGCGGCGTGGGAGCGCCGGTTCGCGCCCTCCCACACCTGCTGGAAGGCATCGCTGGTGATCACGCGGGTGACGGTGCGGTCCACGACGGTCCGGACGGCGTTGCGCAGCGGCGCCTCCAGGGACTCGGCACCCGCGATGACCCGGGGCGGCGCCCCCGCGTCCTGCAGGGTCCGCACGAGCGAGTCCGTGACCGCCCTGACGTCGACGTTCTCCACGACCCGGTCCGTGAGCCGGTTGATCAGGACGTCCTGCACGGGTGGCTCGGAGGCCAGCGGCGCGACGGTCGCCACGTACCTGTCGGTGTCGGAGACCGTGTCCTGGATCCATGCCGCGACGACGGCCGGCGGCGCGAGCACCAGGGTCAGCAGGAGGAGGACCGAGGAGCCGGCCCGGCGCGTCCGCCGGTGGCGTACCGCCGCGTGGCGGCGCAGCCGCTCGTACTCCGCTCGCTCCTCGGCGGTCATGACGTGTTGCGCGTTCGGGGCCCCGCCGGGGTGCGGCGGCTCCGGGGTGGCGGCGGAGTTCATGGGTGTGCCCTTTCCGCGTGGCTCCACAGGCGTCCCACCCGGGCGCGCTGCGCTCGTCGCCGCTCGGGCGGACGGCTGTGGGGTGCGGTGCGGGCCGTGGTTCCCGCAGCGCGTCGGCGGCATGTCTCAGGCGGCCCCGGCAGGGGGGTGCGGATCCGCCGTGAGGGTCTTGCGGAGCGCGGCCCGCCACGCGAGAGCGACCGCCGTCTCGGCCAGCCCGAGCAGCACGAGCCACAGGCCGAGCAGCCGGGTCAGAGCCCGGGCGGACTCCGTGGGCAGGGCGAGCACCACGATGCCCGCGACGATGCCCAGCATCGCGGCAGCCAGGACGACACCGCGGTGCGGCAGGTTCTCGGCGACGACCGCCGTGTACAGCGTGAGGATCCCGGACACCAGCCAGACGACGCCGGTGACCAGCGAGAGCACAGTGATCGTCTGCAGTGGGTCGCGCAGGCACAACACCCCGGCCAGGACGTACACCACGGCCAGGAGCAGCCCCGGCAGCCGTTCACCGTGCTCCTCACGGCCGAAGACGGACACCAGCCGGAACGCTCCACTCACCAGCAGGTACAGCCCGATGAGGACGGCCAGGACGTGCAGGGTCGCCTCCGGCCACGCCAGGACGAGCACGCCCGGCACCAGGGTCGCGACGGCCGAGCCCAGCAGCCAGGTCCAGGAACGGCCCAGTCGCGCCAGCCCGTACGCGGTGCCGGACGCCGGCAGGGGGACCGCCCCGTCGGGCCGGTGCTCCCGCCCGGGGAACGGGGTCGGACCACGCGACATGCTCATGGCTCCTCCTCGCGTGGTCGGTCGTCTCGGGACCGCTGCGATGCCGAGGGTGCGGCAGGGCCGGTGCGCAGCTCTGCCGGCTCCAGAATCCCGTGTGACACCCTCCGCCGGGGTCACCCGTCAGGGGTGAGCTGCCGATGCCGCAGCAGGCGTCCGCAGGTCGTGCGAACTCCCGACGGAGTGTCAGCAAGGTTCCGGTCCAGTTGAGTTGATGCCACGCGGCACGCCAGGGAAGCTGAGACGGCACGCGGGCCGCTCACGTCACTCCGGCACCGGCCGCATCTCGACGACACGCAGTCCCAGTGACTGGCAGCGCGCCAGCAGCCCGTACAGGTGCGCTTCGTCCACGACGGGGCCGAACAGGACGGTCTGGCCGGCCATCACCACATGGCCCAGCTCCGGAAAGGCCTTCGCCAGCGTTTCCGACAGGTGCCCCTCGACGCGGATCTCATAGCGCACGAGCTTGTCCTCCCACGGATGTCCGGGACAGGCGGACGGCGCCCTTTCCGCCATCGTGCGCCTCCGTGCGGTCCCGGACCTCACCCGGAGCAGGTGACCCGCCGGGTGACGGACGCCGGGATCAGTGCTTCAGCACGATCTTGAAAGCGATGATGAGCAGGCCGAGGAACAGATTGACCGACGCGGTGACGGCCATGAGCCGGGGCGTGGCACCGGCACGGCGGGCCGCCGCCACCGACCAGCCGATCTGGCCCACGACGGCGACGCACAGAGCCAGCCAGAGAGCACCTTGCACGTCCAGTCCCAGGAGCGGGCTGACCGCCACCGCCACGGCCGGCGGGACCGCGGCCTTGACGATGGGCCACTCGTCACGGCACACCTGCAGGACCAGACGCCGGTCCGGGGCCTGCTGCGCCAGACGTGCCCCGAACAACTGGGCGTGCACGTGCGCGATCCAGAACGCCACGCCGGTGAGCAGCAGCAGCACCACCAGCTCGGCCCGGGGGAACCGGCCCAGGGAGCCGGCGCCGATCACCACGGACGACGCCAGCATCGAACCGTAGACGCCACCGGTGTAGTCCGCGCCGGCCCGGCGCTCGGCACGTCGTCTGCTGCGGTCGGACCGGGTGGCGGTTGTCCTGGACATGAACGTCGGCTCCTATGGACTCAGTGGGCCGGTCCGGCCGCGCCGGCCGTGGCCTCGGCGTCCTGCTCGCGCGGACGGCTGCCGCGGGCGGCCGGAAGGTGCGGGGTGACGAGGAAACTGGCCAGCGCCACGCCGCCGGTGGCCAGGATCGCCGCCTTCAGACCCTGCAACTGCGCGTCGGCGTAGGACTCGGTGACGGCGTCGACCTCGGACGGCGGCAGCCCGGCACGCTCGGCCGCGGAACGCACCTGATCGGTGGGGACGAACGTGATCCCGGCCTCCAGGGCGACGCCGACCTGCGTACGGGTCTCCTCGGACAGCTGTGCGTTGTCCTCCACCCGCGTGGTGAAGGCATGGGCCAGCGCGCCGATGAGCAGGGATCCGATGAGCGCGGTGCCCAGCGCGGAGCCCAGATTCTGTGCCGTGAACTGCAGCCCTCCCGCCTCGCTGCGTTCCTCCTCGCCCACCCCGGACTGCACGACGTTGCCCAGCTGCGAGGCGAGCAGCCCGACCCCGACGCCGAGCAGGGCCATGGCGCCGGCGAACTGCCCGTCGTCGATGGCCGGGTCGATCGTGGCCAGCAGCCACACGATGGCCGCCAGCAGGGTCGCCAGGGCCACCCGGACCACCCGGCGCGGTCCCACCACACGCCCCAGCGAGGACGCGCACAGGGAGGTCACCAGCATGGTGGCGGACACCGGGAGCAGACGCAGACCTGTCTCGAAGGCGTCGAACCCCTGAACCACCTGCAAGTACAGCGGAATGGTGAAGAACAGCCCCAGCAGGATGAGGTTCTGGCTGAGCAGCGTCAGCAGGCCCGACCGCAGCACGGGTCTGCGCAGCAGGGCCAGGTGCACGAGTGGATCGGCGCTCTCGTGCTCCCGCCTCCGTTCCCACCAGCGGAAGACGGCCAGGACGGCGACCCCGGCCCCGACGACGAACAGGGTCGGGGCGAAGCCGAGCACGGTGAAGGGCGGGTTGCGGGGCTGTACCCATCCCCAGGTGCTGCTCTGCAGCACGCCGAGGACGCCCAGCCCGAGTCCGGCCGCGGACAGGACCGCGCCGACCACGTCCAGCCGGGGGCGCCGTCCGCTCGTGGGGGGCGTCGCGATCACCCGGCGGCACAGCAGCACGGCCACGACGACCACGACCTCGCCGGCGAAGACCAGACGCCAGGTCAGATACGTGGTCACCCATCCGCCCAGCAGCGGGCCGACCGCGATGCCCGCCCCGGCGAGCCCGCCGATGACCGCGTAGGCGATGGCCCGGTCGCGTCCGCGGTACGCCTCCGCGACGAGGGCCGCCATGGCCGGCAGCACCATGGCGGCGCCGAGTCCTTCGATCACCGACCAGCCCAGCATGAGGACCCACAGAGTGGGGGACACCGCCGTCAGAGCCGAGCCCACGCCGTAGACGCCCATCCCGAGCAGGAACATGCGGCGACGTCCCACGATGTCCCCGAGCCTGCCGCCGATGAGCATGAACGCTGCCATGACCAGCGCGTACAGGGTGATGACCGCCTGGATGGCGGTGACCTCCGTGTCGAAGTCCTCGACCAGCTGACTGATGGACACGTTCATCACGGAGGTGTCGAGGACCATCAGGAACTGGGCCGCGCCCAGCACGATCAGAGCCCGCCAGCGCTTCACGGTGTCCACCTCGCCGCGTCGGACCGGTACACCGGGGCAGTGTCCGGCATGCGCCGGCGAACACGTCGCCGGCTCTCCTCATCGCACCCGATGTGCGCGCCGTGCGCCTCACCCACGACGGGGGAAGTTCGGGCCCGGGGCGGCGCGCGTGATCCGAGGGGCTCAGAGCATCCGGAGTTCGCGTGCCCGGCGTACCGCCTCGCCTCGCCGGTTCACGGCCAGTTTCCGGTAGACGCTCTTCAGGTGGGTCTTCACCGTGTTCACCGACAGGCAGAGATCGGCGGCGATCTCCTCCGTCGACATCATCCGGGCCACCCGGTCCAGGACGTCGCGCTCCCGCGCGCTCAGCTCCACCGCCACGAGCGGTGCGGGCGGCTGCTGCTGCCGGGTCCCCTCACCCTGGGCGGGGGGTGTCAGCCAGCCCGCCGCCAGATCGTGCAGCTGAGCCGTGGCGAGCAGCGGCCGTATCCACGCTCCGGCATCCAGGAACGGACGTCGCAGCCGCTCCCGGCGGGCGTCGAGCAGCGCCTGTGCCACGAGCTTGCGGGCTGTCGCCGCGTCGCCGGCCGCGGCGGCGGCCCGGGCCCGCACCAGCGCTGCCCGCACCGTCACCGCCGGGCCGGTGCGGCCCTCGGCGTGCACGCTGTCGAGCAGATCGAAGGCCGCCCCGGGGCGCCGGGCGGCGAGCTGGATCGCCGCGGCCTCCACGGCGTACACGGGCTGGCCACCGGCCACGGCCCGCAGCACCTCGGCGGCCTCGTCCGGCCGCCCCTCGGCCAGATGGGCGGCCGAGGTGACGAGCGCTTCGTTGCTCCGCGCCCACGGGGAGGCCACGGCGGCGGGGACGGCCGGATCCGCCGCCTCGACAGCGGCTCGTGCCTTCCCCCGGGCCATCAACAGGCGCGTCGCGGCAAGGGCGCGACCCGCCGCCAGCACCGGATCCGGCGTCCCGGAGGGGGGCTCGGCGGCCTCGTCGATCAGGGTCTGCGCCCGGCCCAGTTCATTGCGGTCCACCGCGACGGCGGCCAGCACCAGCCGCCCGATTCCGGATCCGGACGTCCGCGGTGCGCCCGGCCGGTCCGCCTCGGACAGCGCGGCCAGTGCCTTGCGCTCGGCCCGGCCGGGCCAGCCGTTCATGTAGTCGAGCAGGGCCAGATGCCCGAGCGCCTCCTCCCGGGGCAGCGCGGTCGAGGACCCGCCGGGAGCGCCGGCCACACCGGTCAGGACGGCACGCGCGTCCTCGTAGCGCCCGGCCCACAGGAGCGTGGAACCGACGTGGGTCATCAGCAGGGCGGTCAGTTCCGGATGCTTGTCCAGCAGGTGGACCGGAACCTCCTGCCTCAGCTCCGCGGCCGATTCGGCGGCCTTCTCGACCTCCGGCGGAGAGCCGTTCAGGCGGGCGGCCAGGGCCTCCAGCAGCGCACAGCTCAGCCGGGCGGCCGCCGCGCCGTGAGCGTCGTCCCCCTCGTGCGCGAGTTGCTCCTCGGCGTGGCGCAGGCCGGCCAGGCCGTGATCGAGGTCGTGCCGGGACAGGTCGCGGGCGGCGCGCACGAGACTGGTGGCCGGGCTCCTCGCCTCGGTCCCCATGGGGGAGAACAACCGCGCCAGGTTCTCCGAGTCCGGGCCCGTGAAGAGCAGCCCGATCGCGAGATCGTCCACGAGGGCACGTGCGGTGAGGTCCCAGTCTCCCGCGGCCGCGCCGTGGGCGAGGGTCTCCGACAGGAAACCGTGCCGGTGCAGCCATACCGCGGCCCGCCGGTGCAGTTCCGGCTCCAGTCCGGGCCGGCGGACACGCAGGTGCGCCCGCAGTATCTCCCTGAACAGCGGATGCAGCTGGTACCAGGAGTGTCCGAGACGCTCGACGAACGCGTTCTCCCGGTGCAGCCCGGCGAGGAGGGGCTCGGCGTCGGCACGGTCGGTCAGCGCGTCGGCCAGATCGGGACAGAAGCGCTCCAGGACGCTGACCCGCAGCAGGAGGTCCTGTGTCTGCGGTGTCTGCCTCTTGAGGACCTCGGCCAGCAGGAAGTCCGCGATGGTGCTGCGGTCCGCTTCGAACTCCTTCAGATACAGCT
Organism: Streptomyces sp. NPDC059696; assembly: GCF_042733745.1. NCBI lineage: Bacteria > Bacillati > Actinomycetota > Actinomycetes > Kitasatosporales > Streptomycetaceae > Streptomyces > Streptomyces sp. NPDC059696. Next base: position 16,419 of record NZ_JBHWFG010000049.1, on the reverse strand, counting down.
CGGGGTCGGAACTCTCCCGGGCCGCAAGGGCGGACAGGCTCAGGCCGGCCGCCCAGCCCTGTGTGCGGTCGACCAGGTTCCGTGCTGCCTGCACCGGGAGGCTCAGACCGTGCCGTTCCAGCAGGGTGGCGGCCTCTTCCGGGGTGAAGGCCAGCTCGGCGGAGCGGATCTCGGTCAGGTCGCCGGCAGCACGGTAGCGGTGCAAGGGGAGCAGGGGTTCGGTGCGGGTGACGAGCACGAGGTGCAGACCCGGGCCCGCGTGGTGCAGGACGAACTCCAGCTGCTCGGCGACCGCCGTACCGGTCACCCGGTCGTACTCGTCGAGCACGAGGACGACCGGCCGCTCACGGCCGTTCAGATCGCCCGCCAGTGCCGACAGGAGCCTGTGATCCACACCGGTGGCGTCCACGGGTGCCCCGACGGCTTCGGACGCCGGTGCGCCACAGGCCCGCAGAGCCTGCAGCACGTAGGCCCAGAACACCCCGGGACGGCAGTCGCCCATGTCGCAGGTGAGCCAGGCCACCGGACGGTCCAGCCCCGAGGCCCAGTCCGCAGCCAGCAGCGTCTTGCCGGCTCCGGCGGGCCCGTTGAGCAGAGTCAGTGGAGTCCTCAGGGCCTGGCCGAGGTGGTCGACGAGCCGCTGACGACGCAGGAAGGTGCGGGGTCGCGCGGGAAGGGCGAACCGGGTGCGCAGAAACGGATCCCCCAGGGGGTCCGTGCGCGACAGTGCCGGAACGAGGTGAACCGCCGGTCCTTGGACGTTCTCATGGATTTCCGCCACGGCGCTCATCACCCCTGTCGGTCAGGGCCACGTCATGGGCAGCGCTTCATCCTCAGGATCCCAGCCTTGCCTCCCAGCCGCACGGCAGAGCGCGTCATCGACCCGCTGACCTGCGCTTTCGATCAGATCAGCGGGGTCTTCCCAGCAGCGGGGTCCACCCACCGGCGCGGTCTTCGCACCAGCGGGTCCTCCCACCGGTGGGGCCTTCCCGTCAGCGGGGCGGGCGGGGTGCGGCCGTGGGGCGGTACATGTCGTCACGCTCACGCCAGGAGGCGTCCTCCGACGGCTCGAGGAGGTTGTCGCGCGGCACGACGCACAGCGCCCAGATGATGAATCCCGAGAGAGCGATCATCACGACCGACCACACCGGGTACTGCGGCAGCGAGAGGAAGTTGGCGATGATGACGAGTCCGGCGATGGCCACGCCCAGGACGCGGGCCCACATCGCCGTCTTGAGCAGCCCCAGGCTGACGATCACGGCGAGTACGCCCAGGGCGAGGTGGACCCAGCCCCAGCCGGTCAAGTCGAACTCGAAGACGTAGTTGCGGGTCGTCACGAAGATGTCGTCCTCGGCGATGGCCATGATGCCCCGGAAGATGTCGAGCAGGCCGACCAGGAAGAGCATCACAGCCGCGAAGGCGGTCAGGCCGGTGGCCCATTCGTCCCTCGCCCTGTGTGACGGTTCAGTGTCTGTCGCGGTCATCGTGCGCCTCGTTTGCGATGCTCAGGGGGCGGAAGGAGCGAGGCAACGCCCTGACGTGCAGGCCGCCGCCCCGGCCGCTCCGGTGTCCCCATCAGCGTGCCCACGGCAAGCGCGGGGCCGCCTCACCCGAGGCGGGTGAGTGTGCGCCGGTCAGTACCCGCTGTGGAAGCGGCTCGCCCGGTGGCTCGTACGGGGCGGGAGGGGGCCGGCGGACGTACGGGCTGGACGTGGCGGCCGAGAAGGCGATCCGGTCCCCGGCGACGGGACCGGGCCCCGCTGTCTACGCCTGCCGCCACCACGCGGACGCCGTGTCGCGCAGGGTGTTGGTCCCGCAGTGCACCTCGCCCATTCCCAGGTGGTACGTGTACCAGTCGTCGATGTACGACACCTTCATGCCGACCCGCTGGTAGGCGGCGGTGACGGCCTCCGTGAAGAGGTCCTTGCCGGCGACGACCGGACCCCACTGGCGCGGGGCGAGGTAGCGGTCGCGGGTCAGCAGCACGCCGTTGACCGCACCCGGGACGTACGCGCTGGTCGTCACCGTCGCCGCGGCCCCGGCCCGTCCGGCGGCAGGGTTCCCGGCGAGCCATTTCTGCTGCCCGTGGTCCCCGAGCCCGTTCACGAGGTCGGAACCGGCGCCCATGCGCGTCAGGCGAGGCACGGGGATCTCCCGGCCCTCGGCGGTCAGCGCCTCCGAGTCGCGGGTGTACAGCGCGGGCACGCGTACGATCTCCGCGTCGGTGACGCCCGTCTCGCGCTTGAGGATCTCCAGGTTCGCCGCGATGCGTCGCGCCGCCATCTCGTTGTCGGCCACGAGATGACGGGAGGCGAGCGCCTGGTCGATGGTCTCCTTGGGCGCCGGAGCACCGCTGCGGCCGGGTACGGAGAACATCTTCGTGCCGCCGTGCCCGTCCCGCTCGGCGTCGCGCAGCAGCTTCAGCCCCGCCTGCGGGTCGGCGACGCCGATCCGCCAGCCCCGCGGCGTGTCGGCGGGCAGGAACTGCACGAACTCGTCGACGTGCCCCACCCCGAGCCACGAGGTGTCCAGCAGCAGCGGGTCCTGCAGTCCCTGCGACGCGAGCAGCGTCCGCATCACCTTCGACGGACGCGCCCCGCTGTCCTTGCGCTCGCCCATGATGATCCGCCCGGCCGGGAAGGAGCGTCCGCCGTGCGTGTAGGGCGGGATGGTCTCCAGGTTCCCCATGGAGTTGAGCGACCAGTCGTCCGGCTCCGCCCGGTCGGTCACCTGCACGACGCCGATGTCCCGGCCGCGCATCCGCTCGAAGAGTTCCCGGCCCGCGTCCCGGTCCGGCTGGGCGGAACGCAGCATCACACGCATCACCTGCCGCCGGCCGTCCGGCCCGGTCATGCTGACGTAGGCCGGTTCGACGAAGTCCTGCGCCCAGCGGTCGGCGTACTTCTCGAAGGTCACCAGCGGCGTGGTGATGCCGGCCTTGCGGACCTCCTTCTCGAGGGCGGCGACGAACGTCCGCTGCAGGCGGCTGTCCGGGCCGTCGCCCTGCACCTCGGACACCATCACCTGCCGGGTGTCCTGAAGGTGATGCTGCGTCAGCAGGGGTGCCACCCGCAGGGTCACCGCGTCGGACGTGGACTTCTGCCCGGTCGTCACGGTCAGCCGGACCACCGCACGGCCGTCCCACTTCGCACGGTCCCGGACGACATCCGTCGCCTCGACACCGAACTCCGCACCGGCACGCAACTCGGCGGCCGTCAGCCGGGTCCCGGACGTCACCAGCACCCAGTTGCCGTCCCGCTTGAGAAAGAGGTGCACATGCGCACCCCCCGCCGCCACCTTCAGGCTGCCCGTCGCCCCGGAGGGAAGGTCCGGCAACGGCACGGAACGGATCCGGGCCAGGTCGGCGGCGTCCGCGGCGCCGTTGACCTTCGTGTCGGAACCGTCGTTGCACGCGGCCAGCCGAGCGTCGGACAGGGGTGTACCGCCGGGCCCGGAGACCGGGCACCGCCGGGCGTCGTCATCGATGTTGGGCAGGTACAGAGCCCCCCGCCCGACGGACCAGCCGTCCTCGCCCCTGGTGTCGCTGCCGGTGGTGACATCGACCCGCCCGTCGCGGTTCACATCCGCCCGCAGATCGGCGCGCCCGCCCGACTCGGCGGCCACGGCGGAGCCCGCCGGTCCCGCCAGCACGGAACCGGCGGCAGCCATGGCCAGGACCACCGACCCGGCCGGGTACAGCAGCGGACGCAGACGTCTACGTGAACGCACAGCAGGTTCCTCTCGGTTGCGGGTTTCGCCCTGCAAGAGGAAGGACGGCGGCTGTGCGTTCACTGTGCCGCGCGGGTTGTTGCCCACGAAGCCGGGGAAACCGCTGACGGCCCGTCCGCACCGCTGACGGGCCCGCCTGAAACGCCGGTTCAGGCGATGGACGCCGAAATGAGCGCGGAGACGGCGAGGTTGCAGGACGCCGTCACCCAGACCGCGGGGTGCGGCTCCTCCTCGACCAGCGTGGCGCCCAGGCGTCCCGGCGTGACCAGGTCCACCACCAGGAAGGCCACCGCCATCATGATCAGACCCAGCACCCCGAACGCTGCGGTCGAGACGAGTCCCTTGCCGAAGTCCTCGTACGTCGTCCATATGGACGTGAACACGATGCCGCCGATACCGAGCAGCGCGGAGCTGAGGACCGTCGCGGCGTTGCGGTTGCGCTCCTGCCAGATCTGCCGGCCGAGCTTCCCGGGTGTCAGCACGTCGACCAGGACGATGCCGAGGAGCAACAGGACCAGTCCCAGACCGCCGTATGCAGTCGCCCGGCCGAGTCCGTTGACGATGTCGCTCATGGGGATGCCAACTCCGAAACGTAGGGATCGTGAGTGATCGCGGTCAAGGAGAGGCAAAATCTAGCGCACCCGTGCCGGGCGGCGAACGGCGCCTGACCCTGGGAGACCACCGGCGAGCCCGCCCCCGGGAGATCACCGACGAGGGGACGAAGTACCCTCCACCTCAAAGGGAAGGGATGGACAGCGCATGCACGTCACCGTGGTCCACGAGCCGGGGGAGACGTTCCGATGAGCGGAGCCGCGGAAACGGAACCTGTCCTCTTCCACACCGTCGGGCGCGCCGCCCACATCACGCTCAACCGGCCGCGGGCCCTCAACGCACTCACCCACACCATGGTCCGCCGCATCGACGAGGCGCTGAACGCGTGGGAGCGGGACCCCGCCGTGGAAACCGTCGTGATCACCGGCGCGGGGGAGCGCGGTCTGTGCGCCGGTGGTGACATCCGTGCCATCCATGACGACGCCCGCGACGGCGACGGCAGCGCCTCGGCCCTGTTCTGGCGCGAGGAGTACCACCTCAACGCCCGTATCGCCCGCTACCCCAAGCCCTACGTCGCCGTGATGGACGGCATCGTGATGGGCGGCGGTGTCGGTGTGTCGGCGCACGGCGACGTGCGGGTCGTCACCGAACGGTCCCGGGTCGCCATGCCGGAGACGGGCATCGGTTTCGTGCCGGACGTGGGCGGCACCCACCTGCTCGCCGCCGCCCCCGGTGAACTGGGCACCCACCTGGCCCTGACAGGGGACCGGATCGGCGCCGCCGACGCGATGCTGTGCGGCCTCGCCGACCATTTCGTACCGACGGCCGCGCTGCCGGGCCTCCTCGACGCCCTGGCCGAACTCCCCGCGCAGCAGGCCCTGGCCCGCTGTGCGCGGACGCCGCCGGAGGGCGTCCTGGCAGCCCGGCGCGAGTGGATCGACTCCTGCTACGGCGCCGGAACCGTCGAGGAGATCGTGCGTCGGCTGCTGGCGCACGGCGACCCCGCCGCCGAAGAGGCCGCGCAGACCCTGCTCGGCAGGTCGCCGACCGCCCTCAAGGTCACCCTCGCCTCCCTGCGCCGCGCCCGGGAGCTCGGCCGGCTGGAGCCCGTCCTGGACCAGGAGTACCGCGTCTCCTGCGCGGCCCTGGAGACCTCCGACCTGGTGGAGGGAATCCGCGCCCAGGTCGTCGACAAGGACCGCACGCCGCGCTGGTCGCCGAAGACCCTGGCCGAGGTCACCGATGCCGACGTGGCGCGCTTCTTCACCCCGCTCGGCGCGCGCGAGCTCGGGCTGTCGCCGGGTGCTTGCTGACGGAACACCCGCACGGAAGACCATGACGGGTGCCGGATCCGGCTCCGGCACCCGTCGGCCGGCGGATGGTCAGAGCATGAGCAGCAGCCGCGTGTTGGGCACGAGCTTCCGGTTGACGCTGGTGCTCTGCACGAAGATCGTGAAGTGCTCGTTGTGGTCGGGCTTGACGCGCACTTCCGTGTGGGGCAGCCCCAGCAGGGCCCGGGCCTGGGGGCCGGTGTACACGCGGTCGGTCTTCTTCTCCAGCACCGCGATCTGCTTCTGCGCCTGGATCTTCTCGGACTTGCTCAACTGGTAGTAGGCGGCGCCGGTCTGGTAGGTGTGCCCGCACTCGATGACCCACTCCCTGATCGCCGCGTCACGGGCCACCGGGATCAGCTGGTACTTCGACGGGTCGGCCGGGGTGAGGCCGGCTGCCTTGATGGTGTCCTCGTTGACCGCTTCGGCGCCCGTGGAGAACACCGCACGCGACCCCCGGATGCCCTGGGTGCGGCCCATCATGAAGTTCTCGGTGGCCTGCCGGATGACCTGCCCGGCCTCCTCCAGGCCCTGTGTGCTGGTCGCGTCCCATATGGCGATGTTGTCCTTGGGGAAGCCGCACTGCATGGCCTCGCGCTTGCCCATCTGGTCGGGCACCAGCACCGCCAGCGTCCAGTTGTCCTGCTGGGTGCGGATCATCTCCGCCACGGCCTGCACCAGTTGACGTGGGTCCGTGCCGGGGGTGCCCGGGCAGCGGTGGCTCGCGTTCTCCTGTCCGTCGGTCAGGACGAACGTCAGGAAGCTGTGGTCGCCGTACAGTTGGGCCGTCCGGGCCAGCTCGCTCTGTGACTTCAGGGCGGCCGCCAGGAGGGCCGTCATCCCACCGGTCCGGTACAGCTGCTTCAGGGACGGCATGCGCAGCACGTCCTTGTCGTAGATGACGCACTCCACCTTGTCGGCGAAGACGTACACCGTGACGCGCGTTTCCTGGTCGAGCTCCCTCGAACGGCGTGCGAGGTACGCGATCTGCTGGTCGGCGACCTCGACGACCTTGCGGCTCAGGTGCGACATCGATGAACTGGCATCCAGCACCAGAGCAACGTGGTTGATGTAGTTCTGGGTTGCGGACATCACAGCTCCCCCTCGTTCCGGCTTGATGTTCCTACCTTCTCACCCACCACTGACAATCGATCTTGAGCGGAACCCTGCGGCCCGAACCCGGCGGTCAGCCGGTGCGGTCCGACCACCCCGGAGGGAGGTCGCCCGGGGCCGTCGCGATGACGGTGTCGTCATCAGGGCCCACGCACTCGAACAGGGTGATCTCGGCGAACTCCGGGACCACGTGGATCGGGTAGGTCGGGCCTTCGTCGCGGAGGCGGCGCATCTCGTCGAGGTGCTCGTTCTGGTAGAGGACGGTGCGCTCGCCGTGCTCCTCGACCCAGCGCGGGAAGAAGATCACGCCGTGCAGCCGGCGCTTGCCGGGCATGACGTTCACGCACACCGAGGTGCCGGTGGGCTCGTTCCAGGACACCTTGTAGTGGTCGTCGTCCAGCCGGACCAGGTCGACCCGCTGGTCCTTGACCCACCGGCCGCCCACCATGCCGGAGTGGATGCGGTAGTCGATGGTGGTCGCGTTCTTCACGTACATCTCGTACTGCCAGCCGTTGGCATAGGTGTAGATGAGGCGGTGGCCGACGATCCCGGAGAGGTCCTGCGGCGGGACGGGGTTCCGGTGTGCTGCGTAGCCGGTCATGCGGGGCGTCTCCTGCCGTGCGTCGTGATGTCGGGGCGTGCCGTGCGGACATCTATTTTGTCACAAAAGTATTTTGCGACAAAACCATATCGGCGTCATCATGGGCACATGGACACCGCGACTGATCTCGGCCGCCTCATCGGACCCCTGCGGCGCGCCGTACTGCTGCGCACCCGCCGCGCGGAGGACCTGCCGGATCTTCCCGAGGCCCAGATCGAACTCCTGAGGGTCCTGTCCGAGGCCGGACCCCTCGCGCCGGGTGAGGTCGCGACCCGTCTGCGGGTGGCCTCCTCGACGGTCAGCAACCTGGTCCGCGTCATGACCGCGTCGGGTCTCGTCGAGCGCAGGCAGTCGTCCACCGATCTGCGCACGGTGACCCTCGTGGCCTCCCCGCACGCCCTGGATCTGCTCGGCCGGTACGACCGGGTGAGCACGCAGGAGCTGAGGCAGGCCCTCGCGGCCCTCGCACCCGACCGCCGAGGGGCCATCGAGGAGGCCCTGCCGGCGCTCAGGGAGCTGATCGGTGCCCTGGAAGCACAGCAGGATTGACTCCGCGGTCGCGCACGCCGAAGCGGGGCATGAGACCCGGATGTCGGGGTAAGCGTTTGCAGCTGGACGGGAAGGGCCGCGACACCTGGGGAGGTCGAAGTGGCCCTTCCCCCTTTTCGATCACGCCTGCAGGAGCCTGCGCTTCTGCTCCTCGAATTCGGCCTCGGTAAGCACCCCTTGGGTCCTGAGCTCACCGAGCTGCTTCAGTTGTTCGATCTTGTCCGTCATGTCCGGGGACGACGGCGCGGCCGCAGCCGGGGGCTCGGGCGCGTACTGCCCGGAGCCCTGCTGAGCTGCCCATCGCCCCTGCTGGCGCCGTGTGACGCGATTCGACACGGCGGTCGCCGTGCCCGCGACGACGGCGGTGCGCGCGACCCCGCGAATCAGACCTGGCATGGCTGCGTTCCCTTCTGGCCGTCGGCGTCGTCGAACATCGTTCAGTCGGGGGCTTCGATCCGGTCGAGGGCGGCGGCGACCGCATTGACCGGGATGCGCCCCGAGGCGACCAGCTGGGCCCCGCCGCGGCGCAGGGCGGCGGCGAACGGCGCGGCCCACACGTTCTCGTACACCAGGATGCCGGCGGAGCTCCCGGGTTCCAGCGCGGTGGCGGCCTCCTCGAGGTCGTCCTGACCCAGCAGGCCCGACGAGGCGCCCTCGAACACGGCCAGGTCGAGCGCCCCGTCACCGGTGAGGTCGGCGATCTCCAGGCCGGTCACGGTTCCGTCCTCGTCCTTCCTGACGAACGTCAGGTCCAGGATCCGGATCAGACCGCGATCCACCAGATCGACCAGCAGGGGGAAGCCCTCGCCGGTCATGCGATTCCCCGGGAACTCGACGACCAGGTAGTCGATGGGCCCCACTTCTTCGAGTTCCTCGCTCACGGCGTCACCTCTGGTCATCGCGGCTGTTCTCCTACCGCCCCCGCCACCATTCCAGCATCGGGCCCCCTGCTTCGCACTCCGTGGACGGACCACCCCCCGGTGCGACCCGTGCCGTTCCCTTCCGCGTGACGGAGCCGGCATCACACGCGAGGCGGAGTGCGGTCGTCGGGGGTCCCGTCCGCAGGGCCGCGCCGCGCAGCACGCGGGTGAAGCCTGGGCCGCTGCCACGGTCCCGGGGCATGCATGAGGATCTCCGCCGTATCCGGCTGGGTCGGCGGCATCGACGCACTGGAGGCGAGAGTGATGAATCATCGAGCCGGACAGGCGGGCTCCCAGACCATCGACGTCCCGGTCCTCATCGTGGGCGGCTCCCTGGTCGGCCTGTCGACCTCGTTGTTCCTGGGACGGCTGGGCGTACCGCACCTGCTGGTGGAACGGCACGCGGGCACCTCCATCCACCCGCGCGGACGAGGCAACAACGTCCGCACCATGGAGCTGTTCCGGGTGGCGGGCGTGGAGGAGGCGATCCACGAGGCGGCCGCCACCCTGTCCGTCAACCACGGCATCCTGCAGGCGCCCACCCTGGTCGGCGACGCCGGTGAGTGGCTGTTCAGGGACATCGACCCGGGCGGCGGGCTGGCCCGCTTCAGCCCCAGCGCCTGGTGCCTGTGCAGCCAGAACGACCTCGAACCGGTCCTCCTCGACCACGCTCGCGGATACGGCGGCGACCTGCGCTTCTCCACCGAGCTGCTGTCGTTCGACAGTGACCCCACCGGCGTGACCGCCGTCGTCAAGAGCCGCGAGACCGGCGAGCACACCACCATCCGCGCGGAGTACCTCGTCGCCGCGGACGGCCCCCGCAGCCCCGTACGGGAGCAGCTCGGCATCGCACAGAGCGGGCCCGGCGACCTCTTCCACAACGTCAGCCTCACCTTCCGCTCCCGCCGTCTCGCCGACGTCGTGGGCGACCGGCACTTCATCGTCTGCTACCTGACCGACCCGGAGGCCGACGGCGCCCTGCTCCCGGTGGACAACCGCGAGAACTGGGTCTTCCACGCCCCCTGGCACCCCGAGCACGGACAGTCCCTGGAGGAGTTCACCGACGAGTGGTGCGCCGACCACATCCGCCGGGCGGTCGGCGTCCCCGACCTCGATGTGGAGATCACCGGCAAGGCCCCCTGGCACGCCGCCCAGCGGGTCGCCCGCAGCTACCGGTCGGGGCGGGTCTTCCTCGCCGGTGACTCGGCCCACGAGATGTCCCCCACCGGGGCCTTCGGGTCCAACACCGGCATCCAGGACGCGCACAACCTCGCCTGGAAGCTGGCCGCCGTCCTCGACGGCTGGGCGGGGGACCGGCTGCTGGACACCTACGACGCCGAGCGCCGACCCGTCGCCGAGGCCACCAGCGCACGGGCCGCGGCCCGGTCGGCCGAGCACAGCCACCCCGGCTTCGCCCCGCCGCCCGGTGCGGGCGGCGGCCCCCGCCAGGGCATCCTCAACGTGGCCCTCGGCTACCGCTATCCGCAGGGCGCGGTCGTCGGCGCCGACCCCGACGTGCCGGTCGTGCCGGAGAGCCTGGACCTGACCGGCGGCCCCGGCAGCAGGGCACCGCACCTGTGGGTGCGCCGCGGGGACGAGCGGATCTCGACGCTCGACCTCTACGAGCGGTCCCTCGTGCTGCTCAGTGACGCCACGGAGCCCCTCGCGTGGCACGAGGCGGCCCTCCGCCTCGCCGACGAGCTGTCCCTCCCGCTCACGTCGTACCGGGTGGGCACCGGCGCCCGGGCCGACCTGGTGCCCGAGGACGACGCCGACTGGGCGCAGCGCCACGGCACCGGACCGGGCGGCGCCGTGCTCGTCCGGCCCGACGGGTTCGTCGCATGGCGTGCGCCGGGCCCCGAGACGGACGCCGAGTCGGTGCTGCGCGAGGTCCTGCGGACCGCTCTGGCCGTCGGCTGAGGCACCCCGGGCTCCGCTCGCGCCGGCCGCGGAACGCGACCTGCCCGCGGTCGCGCGTCGGCAGCCTTCGCCACCGGCATGCCGGGCGCCGGTGGCGAAGGCGGTGACACGGCACGTCACCTGTGCGGGGGACAGCGGCCGGCGGGTCGAGGACCGCCTCGACGGCCGAGGTCCCTTCGCCTCTCTCGACCGGACGCCCCCGGCCTTGTCACTCACGTACTTCATCCGAGTCGCGCGATGTGCGGGGACGGGCACAGGATCGAGGAACGCTGACGTCGCATCACTGCGGCCAACGTTCACTTTCCCCTCCGCGAAGGAGATGTGCGCAGGATGACCACCACATCCGAACGGGTTGCAGGTTCGCGAACGCGGCAGGCGTCGCACCATGTCTCGCAGTCCGTGTTCGACGGTTCCCGGCTCCGGGTCGTCCTCCTGGTCGACGTCCACGACGGCGCCCAGCAGGAGTTCCTCGAGGCCTACGAGCAGTTGTGCAACCAGGTCGCGTCCGTCCCCGGACATGTCAGCGACCAGCTCTGCCAGTCGATCGAGAACCCATCCCAGTGGCTCATCACCAGCGAGTGGGAGAGCGCCCCGCCGTTCCTCGCCTGGGTCAACAGCGAGGAGCACGTGCGGATGGTGGAGCCGCTGCACAGCTGTGTGCGCGACACCCGCTCGCTGCGCTTCCACGTCGTCCGCGAGACCGGCGGCCCGGCGGCCGAAGCCGGCCAGGAGGAGCGCCGGCTCCAGACGGCACCCAGGATCGGCGACGGCCTCATCCGGCACGCGCTCACCTTCACCGTCAAGCCGGGCAGCGAGGAGATCGTCGCCAAGATCCTCGCCGACTACGCCTCGCCCGAGCCGCAGGTCGACGACACCACCCGGCTGTGCCGCACCTCCCTGTTCATGCACGGCAACCGCGTGGTGCGGGCCATCGAGGTACGGGGCGACCTGCTGGCCGCGCTGCGCCACGTCGCCCGGCAGCCCGAGGTGCGGGCCGTCGAGGAGGCCATCAACCCCCATCTGGAGCAGGACCGGGACCTCAACGACCCCGAATCCGCCCGGGTCTTCTTCACCAGGGCCGCGCTGCCCGCCGTCCACCACGTGACGGCGGAGGGACAGCATCCCCAGGCCGAGCGGTACGCCCTGTACTACCCGGCCCGGCCGGACCTCGGCATGCAGCTGGCCGAACTCCTGGCCCGTCAGGACGAGGCGGCGGCGGACGACCCGCACAGCCCGGTCCTGCGCAGCACCATCTTCCAGCGCGACGACGTCGTCGTACGGCTCATCGACGTGCGCGACGGAATCGAAGCCGCCGACCCCGTGCGGATCCTGGGCCTCTCCGACTCGGCGCAGGTGGCCGAGCTGACGACGCTCCTGGACGACGCGGGCACCCCCGCGTCCGCGTCCGGGGACGCCGGCATGGCGCGCCTCCTCGAACTCGCGCGCATGGACCTCGTCACCGACCGCCGGTCGCCCGACGCCTGATTCACCGTCCTGTGGGAGAGGCGGTGCCCGCCTCTCCCACGGTGGTGCAGCACATCAACGGAGGAACGCGTGATCACATCTCGTCCCAGAATCGTGAGCATGAGCGACGTCGAGCCCAACCGGCGGCGAGGCGGTGACCTGCGCGCCATGCTCACTCCGGCCGCGGTCGGCGCCACCAGCGGTTTCATGGGCGTGGCCCTCATCGAGCCCGGTGACCGCATCGCCGAGCACTACCACCCGTACTCCGAGGAGTTCGTGTACGTCGTGTGCGGGCAGCTGGAGGTCGACCTCGACGGCGAGCCGCACCCGCTGCGCCCCGAGCAGGGTCTGCTGATCCCCCTCAACGTGCGCCACCGCTTCCGCAACGTCGGCGACGTCGAGGCACGGCTGGTCTTCCACCTCGGCCCGCTGGCCCCGAGCCCGCCACTGGGCCACGTCGACACCGAGGAGACCGACGCCGAGTCCGCGGTGGTGGGAGCGGAGGCGGCCGCACGACGTCAGGTCCGGTCATGACCAGACGCGTGGTGGTCACCGGCATAGGCATCGTCGCACCGGGCGGCATAGGCGTACCGGCCTTCTGGGACCTGCTGGCCTCCGGACGCACGGCGACCCGGGCCATCACGTTCTTCGACCCGGCCGGTCTGCGTTCACGGATCGCCGCCGAGTGCGACTTCGACCCCGCGGCCCACGGCCTGGACGCGCGTGACGCCGAACGGTGCGACCGCTACATCCAGTTCGCGATGGTCGCGGGGGACGAGGCGGTGCGGGACGCCGGACTCGACATCGACGCCGAGGACCCGTGGCGCGTGGCGGTCTCGCTGGGCACCGCGGTCGGCGGCACCACCCGGCTGGAGAACGACTACGTCCTGGTCAGCAGCAGCGGACAGCGCTGGGACGTGGACCACCGGAAGGCGGGCCCGGACCTGCACCGCGCGTTCTCGCCCAGCACCCTCGCCTCGACCGTGGCGGAGCGCTTCGGGGCGCGCGGCCCGGTGCAGACCGTCTCCACGGGCTGCACCTCCGGGCTCGACGCCGTCGGATACGCCTTCCACACCGTGCAGGAGGGCCGGGCCGACGTGTGCATCGCCGGCGCCTCGGACTCGCCGATCTCCCCGATCACCATGGCGTGCTTCGACGCGATCAAGGCCACCTCACCCAACAACGACGACCCCGCCCACGCCTCGCGTCCCTTCGACGCCGACCGGGACGGATTCGTCATGGGCGAGGGCGGCGCCGTCCTGATCCTGGAGGAACTGGAGCACGCCAGGGCCCGCGGCGCCCGCGTCTACTGCGAACTCGGCGGGTACGCCACCTTCGGCAACGCGTACCACATGACCGGCCTGACCAGTGAGGGCCTGGAGATGGCCCGGGCCATCGAGGACGCCCTCGAGCGCGCACGGCTCGACCCCACCGCGATCGACTACGTCAACGCGCACGGGTCGGGCACCAAGCAGAACGACCGCCACGAGACCGCCGCGGTGAAACGGGTCCTGGGCCCCCACGCCTACGAGACCCCCATGAGTTCCATCAAGTCGATGGTGGGCCACTCCCTGGGCGCCATCGGAGCGATCGAACTCGTCGCCTGTGTGCTGGCCCTGGCCCACCAGGTGGTACCGCCGACCGCGAACTACGAGACCCCCGATCCCGAGTGCGACCTGGACTACGTCCCCCGCGTCGCCCGCGAGCGCAAGCTGACCAGCGTGCTCTCGGTGGGCAGCGGGTTCGGCGGCTTCCAGTCCGCGGTGGTCATGAACCGGCCGAGGGAGAAGACACGATGAGCGAACCCGGGACACGGCGCGCGGCCGTCACGGGAATCGGTGTGGTCGCGCCCAACGGAGCCAGCACCGAGACCTTCTGGAAGTCCACCAGGGAGGGCATCAGCGCCCTGGACCGGATCACCCGCGACGGCTGTGAACACCTGCCGCTGCGCGTGGCGGGCCAGGTGCGCGACTTCGATCCGTCGGCGGCGATCGAGGAACGCTTCCTGGTCCAGACCGACCGGTTCACCCACTTCGCCATGGCCGCGGCCGACCTCGCCCTGGACGACGCGGGCCTGCACCGGACCGACACCGACGAGGCGCCGTTCTCCGTGGGCGTGGTCACCGCGGCCGGTTCCGGCGGCGGCGAGTTCGGACAGCGCGAACTGCAGCAGCTGTGGGGCAAGGGCAGCCGCTTCGTCGGCCCGTACCAGTCCATCGCCTGGTTCTACGCCGCCAGCACCGGCCAGATCTCCATCCGCCGGGGTTTCAAGGGCCCCTGCTCGGTCGTCGCCGCCGACGAGGCCGGCGGCCTGGACGCCCTCGCCCACGCGGCGCGGGCCGTGCACCGCGGCACCGACGTGATCGTGGCCGGGGCGACCGAGGCGCCGATCGCGCCCTACTCGGTGGTCTGCCAGCTCGGCTACCCGGAACTCAGCACGGCCGACGACCCGGCCTGCGCCTACCGCCCGTTCACGTCAGCGGCCAGCGGTTTCGTCCCCGCGGAGGGCGGCGCCATGGTCGTGGTGGAGGCGGAGCACACCGCCCGGGAACGGGGCGCGCGGGTGCGGGCCCACCTGGCCGGGCACGCGGCGACCTTCACCGGCGCCTCCCGCTGGGAGGAGTCCCGGGAGGGCCTCGCCCAGGCCGTCCGAGGCGCACTGGCCGAGGCCCGCTGCGCCCCCGAGGAGATCGACGTGGTCTTCGCGGACGCCCTCGGCGTACCGGAGGCGGACCGCGCCGAGGCCCTGGCCATCGCCGACGCGCTCGGCGCCCACGGCACCCGGGTGCCCGTCACCGCCCCGAAGACGGGGATCGGCAGGGCCTACTGCGCGGCACCGCTGACGGACGCCGCGACAGCGGTGCTGTCGATGGAGCACGGCCTGATCCCGCCCACCCCCAATGTCTTCGACATCTGCCACGACCTCGACCTGGTGACCGGCCGGGCCCGTACCGCAGAGGTGCGCACGGCCCTGCTGCTGAGCCGGGGACTCATGGGGTCGAACTCGGCGCTCGTGCTGCGGCACGCCGCCACCGACGCCTCGTCGTGAGGCGCCGCGGAACAGGCAAGGAAAGGGAATGGCATGACTGACCGCATCACTGAGGAAGAGCTGGCCGAACTGATGAAGAAGTGCGCCGGTGCCACTGTCACCGCGGAGGAACTCCGCCGCGACGGAGCGCTCTTCGAACCCATGGGCGTCGACTCGCTGGGCCTGCTGGGCATCGTCGGCGAGCTGGAGAACCGGTACGGCACGCCCATGCCGCCGGACGCCGAACGCAGCAAGAGCCCCCGGCAGTTCCTCGACCTGGTCAACAGTGCCCTCATGGCAGGAGCGTGAGATGACGGGACACACGCAGAACGAGATCACCATCGCCGCGCCCCTGGACCTGGTCTGGGAGGTGACCAACGACCTGGAGAACTGGCCGCAGTTGTTCAGCGAGTACGCCTCCGTCGAGATCCTCTCCCGGGAGGGCCACAAGACGACGTTCCGGCTGACCATGCACCCCGACGAGAACGGCACCGTGTGGAGCTGGGTCTCGGAGCGCGAGCCGGACCGCGAGTCGCTCACCGTCAAGGCCCGCCGGGTCGAGACGGGCCCCTTCGCCCACATGGACATCCACTGGGAGTACGAGGAGGTACCGGCCGGCACGCGCATGGTCTGGACGCAGGACTTCGCGATGAAGCCGGACGCGCCGGTCGACGACGCGTGGATGACGGACAACATCAACCGGAACTCCAAGGTGCAGATGGCCCTGATCCGGGACCGCATCGAGAAGATCGCCGCGGAGCGCGGTGCGACGCACGGGCTGCACGGCGGTGCGGCGCGCGGTCGCGGCGACTGAGCCGGACGGAGAACGATCCCATGCACCAAGCTCTGATCGTCGCCCGGATGGCCCCGGGATCGGCGCCCGACATCGCCAAGATCTTCGAGGAGTCCGACCGGGGAGAGCTGCCGCGGCTCGTCGGTGTGACCCGTCGCAGTCTCTTCCAGTTCGGCGATGTCTACATGCACCTGATCGAGGCCGAGCGCGACCCCGGACCGGCCATCGCCAAGGTCGCCGGGCACCCCGAGTTCCGGGACGTCAGCGAGCGACTGGCCGCGTACGTCAGCGCGTACGACCCGGAGACCTGGCGTTCTCCCAAGGACGCCATGGCGCAGCGCTTCTACGTCTGGGAGCGCGAACCGGCCGGCTGACCGCCGCCGGTGACGACCGGTCGCCGGGTCCGCGACGCTGCGGAC
>NZ_JBHWFG010000048.1:0-45959 GCF_042733745.1 Streptomyces sp. NPDC059696 | reverse complement strand
GGTCCCACGGCTCCACGCAGCCCCCGTCCATCACGTCCACCCGGCCCACGCCCGCGCCGGCCAGCAGCGAGGCCAGCACGGCCGCCCCCCCCGCCCCCCCCCCGGACAAGACCCCCCGGGGGGCCCCCCCCGCCCCCCCCCGCCGCCGCCCTCGGTGTCGTCAGGGCCTCTCCGTCCCCGCCAGCAGCTCCCGCAGGAGGCCGGCCAGGAGCGCGGCCCGGTCCGCGTCCAGGGCGGACAGCGCCTCCGTCTGGACCGCCAGGCCCGCCGCGACCGCCTCGTCGACCAGCCCGAGGCCCTGGTCGGTGAGCGTGACCCGCAGCCCGCGCCGGTCGTGCGGATCCGGCGAGCGGCGCAGCAGCCCCGCCCGCTCCAGCTTGTCCAGGCGCCCCGTCATGCCGCCGGTGGTGAGCATCAGCGTCGCCGACAGCTGACGGGGGGAGAGTGTGTAGGGCTCCCCGGAGCGGCGGAGGGTGGCGAGCACGTCGAACTCCCCGCGTGAGATCCCGAACCTCGCGTACGCCTTCTCCATCCGGTCGCCCATCGCGAGCGAGAGCCGGCTGACCCGGCCGAAGACCTCCATGGCGGCGGTGTCCAGGTCGGGCCGGACGGAGGCCCACTGCTCGATGATCGCGTCGACGGGGTCCTTGCGCTGCTCCGGGCGTTCGCTCATGGCACGAGTATCGGCCGAGGCTCGGTCACACGCAAGAAAGTAGCTTGACGGAAAGTTGCTTAGCGGTAAGCTACTTTCTGCTGACCTACTCAGAAGGGTGTCTCCCATGGCCCTCTCCCGCCCGGCCCTCATCACCCTCACCGCCCTCGCGCCCGTCTCCTGGGGCACGACCTACGCGGTCACCACCGAGCTCCTCCCGCCCGACCGCCCCCTGTTCACCGCCCTGCTGCGCGCCCTGCCCGCCGGTCTGCTGCTGCTCGCCGTCGCCCGGGTGCTGCCGCGCGGCGCCTGGTGGGGGAAGGCGGCGGTGCTCGGCGCGCTGAACATCGGCGCCTTCTTCCCGCTGCTGTTCCTCGCCGCCTACCGGCTGCCAGGAGGTCTCGCGGCGGTCGTCGGCTCGGCCGGTCCGCTGTTCGTGGCCGGCCTCTCGGCGCTGCTGCTCGGGCAGCGGCCGTCGGCGCGGACGCTGGCGACCGGGGCCGTGGCCGCGCTCGGGGTCAGCCTCGTCGTCCTGCGGGCGGCCGGGGCGCTGGACCCCGTCGGTCTGCTCGCGGCCGTCGCCTCCACGGCGTCGATGTCCACCGGCACCGTGCTCACCCAGCGCTGGGGCCGACCCGAGGGCGTCGGACCGCTGGCGCTGACCGGCTGGCAGCTGACCGCGGGCGGCCTGCTCATCGCCCCGCTCGCCTTCCTGGTCGAGGGGGCCCCGCCGGCACTGGACGGCCCGGCGGTCGGCGGCTACCTCTACCTCGCCCTCGCGAACACGGCCCTGGCGTACTGGCTGTGGTTCCGCGGCATCGGCCGCATGACCGCCACCCAGGTCACCTTCCTCGGCCCGCTCTCCCCGCTGACCGCGGCCGTCGTCGGCTGGGCGGCGCTCGGGCAGGCGCTGACACCGCTGCAACTCCTCGGCATGGGCCTGGCCTTCGGGGCGACGGTGGCGGGGCAGGCCGTATCACGGCCGAAGCCGTCGCACATCGTGGCGGCACGGCGGGAGGTCGTGCTGCGGGACACTGCGGCGGACCGGCGGGCCCGGCGTGCCGCCCCGCTGCCGTGGACGGGGAGGACGGACAAGGGCGTGCGGTGAGCCGGTGCCGAGGAACCTGTGCCCTCGCGGTCATGCGCGTATACCACGACAGGAGCGCATAGGGGCTCACGGCACGCACTGGTCTCGATGCATCGAAGCTCACCCCGTGGTGCGCTCACCGGAGTGCGCCGGGACAGTGCGTCGAAGCCGGTGTCCAACCGTCCGCGACGCGCTACGTTCACAGAGTCACGCGTGGCGGGGGCACTTCCAGGGGGAGGCGAACGGATGCTGACGGAGGCGTTGACGGCACTGGCGGCGGCGGGTGGCACAGCCGTGGTGCAGGCCGCGGGTACCGATGTCTGGGCCGGATGCCGGCAGCGGGTGGCGCGGCTGCTGGGCCGTGGGGACACTGACCGGGAGCAGGACGAACTCGATCAGCTCGATCAGACCGCGGCTGCCCTGGAAGCAGCCGGCAGCAGCGGTGCGGCGGAACGGACGCGCAACGACCAGGAGGCCGTGTGGCGGACCCGCTTCGAGGCGCTGCTGCTGAGTCTGCACGGCGTGGAAAGGGAGCGCGCCGCGGCGGAGTTGCGGGCCCTGACCGAGGAGCGGGCCGCCGCCGGCGGACTGTCGGTGTTCCACAACACCTACTACGGGCCGACCGCCTCCCAGACCGGTGACCACAACGAACAGACCAACCACTTCGGGTCGTCTGCATGACTGGTCCCGTCCCGCTCCCGCCGGGCGTGACGAGGGTGTCCGGCAACAAGTTCAACCACCAGACCGCATTGCAGGCCGGGGCCGGCGGGACCATGAACAACAACTTCAACACGTTCTACGCCTCCCCCCGGCTCCCCGTCTCCTGGCCCCACCAGGTAGGGGTCCTGCCTCGGCAGGCGGACTGGTTTCAGGGCCGTGCGGTGGCCGGGGCGCTGGAGCAGGCGACCGCCGGGGGAGGCACGGCGGTCCTGGGCCAGGTGCTGGCCGGCACGGGCGGGGTCGGCAAGACCCAGCTGGCCGCCCACTACGCACGGGGACTGCTCCGGGACGGGCAGCTGGATCTGCTCGTGTGGGTCACCGCGGCGTCGCGCGAGGCGATCATGGACGCCTACGCCCGGACCGCTGTGGAGGTGTCCGGCGCGGATCCGGCCGGGCCCGAGCAGGCCGCGGAGGCGTTCCTGGCCTGGCTGGAACCCAAACCGGGCCGGCAGCAGCCGTGTCGCTGGCTGGTCGTGCTGGACGACCTGGCCGACCCCGCCGATCTGCGCGGCCTGTGGCCGCCCACGAGCCCGCACGGGCGCACCCTGGTGACCACACGCCGCAGGGACGCGTCACTGTACGGATCCGGACGCCACCTGATCGACGTCGGCCTGTTCACCGAAACGGAGTCCGCCGCTTACCTGACCGCGGCCCTGGCGGCCCACGAGCGGCGGGAACCGGCCGAGCAGCTCTCCGCCCTCGCCCGGGACCTCGGCCATCTTCCGCTGGCCCTGTCCCAGGCCGTCGCCTACCTCCTGGACGCCGGCTTGGATTGCGCCACCTATCGGCAGCGGTTGACCGACCGGGCCAGAACACTGACCGACGTCCTGCCCGAGCCGTCCGGTCTGCCGGACGACCAGGCCACCACTGTGGCCGCCGCCTGGGCCCTGTCCATCGACCGTGCCGACAAGCTGCGGCCCGCGGGACTGGCCCGGCCCATGCTGCACCTGGCGGCCGTGCTCGACCCCAACGGCATGCCCGCCTCGGTGCTGACCGGCGAGCCTGCCCTGACCTACCTCGCCGAGCACCGCACGCGGACGGCGGGGCAGGACCAGCGCCCGGGCGGAGCCGGTCACGTGACCCCGGAGGAGGCGGTCGACGCGCTGCGCGCCCTGCACCGCCTGAGCCTCATCGACCATGAGCCCGGCAACTCCCACCACGCGGTACGCGTCCATCAGCTCACTCAGCGAGCCACCAGGGACGCACTGTGCGCACAGGAGCGGGACGACGTCGCGTACGCGGCCGCCGACGCCCTGATCGCCGCCTGGCCCGACATCGAACGTGACGCCGCACTGGCCCAGGCCCTTCGGGCCAACGCCACGACCGTCGCACGGCGCGCCGAACACGCCCTGTACCGGTCCGGTGCCCACAGCCTGCTGTTCCGCCTCGGCAAGAGTCTGGGCGAAAGCGGCCAGAGCGCTGCGGCCGCGGCCCACTTCCAGCGTCTGGAGAGCACCACTCGCCGACAGCTCGGAGCTGAGCACGCCGACACCCTCACCGCCCGCCACGAGCTCGCCTACTGGCGAGGGGAGACAGGCGACCCGGGTGACGCCGTGTCCGGGCTCGAACAGGTCCTGGCCGACCGGACCCGGTGCCTGGGAAAGGACCACCCCGACACGTTGACGACCCGTCATGACCTTGCCTATTGGCGAGGAGAAGCAGGTGCTTCGGCGCGCGAAGTCGCGGTCGCCTACGAACAGCTGCTCGCTGACCGGACACGGGTCCGGGGGGAGGACCACCCCGAGACACTCAGCACCCGCCACAATCTCGCGTACTGGCGGGACCAGGCAGGCCATCCGGCACGGGAAGTCGCCGTCGCCTACGAACAGCTGCTGGCCGACCGGATACGGATCCTGGGAGCGGACCACCCCGAAACGCTGGTCACCCGGCACAATCTCGCCCACGTGCGGTGGGATGCGGGTGATCGAGCAGGAGCCGTCACTGATCTCGCGCGACTCCACGCCGACGAGACGCGGATCCTGGGCACGGACCATCCGGGCCAGTTCGTCACCCGTCGCAATCTTGCCGACCTGCGGGGGCAGGCCGACGACGCGACGGGTGCGGTCGCCGATCTGGAGCGGCTGCTGGCCGACCAGGTGCGGGTGCTGGGCGAGGACCACCGCGAAACCCTGGCCACCCGCCACACCATCGCCTACTGGCAGGGGCAGGCCGATGCGCGCCCCCAGGACGTCGTCGCCGCCTACGAGCGGCTGCTGGCGGACCAGGTGCGGGTGCTGGGCGAGGACCACCGTGACACCCTCGCCACCCGCCGCGAACTCGCCGACTGGCGGGGGCAGACGGACGGAGCGGCCGGAGCGGTCGCCGACCTGGAGCGGCTGCTGGCCGACCAGGTGCGGGTGCTGGGCGAGGACCACCGTGACACCCTCGCCACCCGCCGGACACTCGCCGACTGGCAGGGGCAGGCGGACGACGCGGCGGGTGCCGCAGCCTCCTTGCAGCTGCTGCTCGCCTCTCAGGTGCGGGTGCTGGGTGAGACCAACCCCGACACCCTCGGCAGTTGCCAGGACCTGGCCCACTGGCGGGGACAGGCGGGCGACGCGGCCGGTGCCGCCGCATCCCTCCGGCAACTGGCCGCCTGGAAGACCCAGCTACTGGGCGAAGACCACCCCGAGACCCTGGCCGCACGCCACCAGTCCGCCCACTGGCGGGGGCAGGCGGGCGACGCGGCCGGTGCCGCCGCGTCCCTCCGGGAGCTGCTCGCTCGCCACCCGAACGCCGCCGGCTCCCTAGCGATGCGTCAGGAACTCGCCTACTGGCTGATGAGGGCGGGGGACACCGAGGAGTCGGAAGCCGTCTACACCGCGCTGTTCAAGGAGATGGGCATGACATCGGTGCACTCGAGCGGAGTGAACGTACCCCTGCTTCCGGGCTGGGAAGACCGCTCCCAGGCCATCGTGGTGCAGACGGAGCAGACGGACGGATTCAGACCGAACATCGTGGTGGTCCATGAGGAGTCGAAAGGACGGACCGTGGACCAGATGGTCGCGGAGACCCTGGCGAACCTCAAGGTCACCTTCCAGCAGTTGAGGGTCGGCCACAGCGAGCCCGCCACTCTGGGACGCCACACCGGCCATCTGATCGATTTCACCTTCACGGCCGAGGGAAAGCGGTACCGCCAGACCCAGTTCTTCACGGCCTCCGGAGCGCACGTCTTCACCTTCACGGCGAGCCACATCGCTCATCGCTTCCCCGCCTTCTGGCCCGTGGCCAGGAAGATCATCGAGGAATCCCGCATCGAGGGCGTCTGACAACTGCCCCGGGCCGGTCGGGGAGGTGCGGGGGGGGGGCGCCGCGGCCCCCCCCCACCGCTCCTCCCGCATGCGGCTACTCCCCGGCCGCCGCGTCCGCCCGCTGGGCCCGCAGGGCGCGTTCGACGCCCGCGCGGGACTCCGAGACCAGACGGCGCAGGGCCGCGTTCGGCTCGGCGGAGTCCAGCCACGCGTCCGTCTTGTCCAGGGTCTCCTGCGAGACCTGGACCGTCGGGTAGAGGCCGACGGCGATCTGCTGGGCCATCTCGTGGGAACGGGACTGCCAGATGTCCTTGACCACCTCGAAGTACCGGTCCGCGTACGGGGCGAGCACCTCGCGCTGGTCGGTCTGGACGAAGCCGCCGATGACCGCCTCCTGCACGGCGTTCGGCAGCTTGTCGGAGTCGACGACCGACGCCCACGCCTCGGCCTTGGCCTCCGCCGTCGGACGGGCAGCCCGGGCCGTGGCGGCGTGACGCTCACCGGCCGCCGTGCGGTCCCGCTCGTACTCGCCCGCGATCTCCGCCTCGTCGAACCGGCCCACCGCCGCGAGCCGCTGCACGAACGCCCAGCGCAGCTCCGTGTCGACGACCAGGCCCTCGATGGTCTGCGAACCGTCCAGCAGCGCCTCCAGCAGGTCCAGCTGCTCCGGCGTGCGGGCCGTCGCCGCGAACGCGCGCGCCCACGCCAGCTGGTGGTCGCTGCCCGGGGCCGCCGCCCGCAGGTGCGCCAGCGTCGCGTCGGTCCAGCGGGCCAGCAGCGCCTCGCGGGCCGCCGGGTCGGCGTACAGGTCGATCGCCAGCTTCACCTGGCGGTGCAGCGACTGCACGACTCCGATGTCGGACTCCTTGCCGATGCCGGACAGCACCAGCGACAGGTAGTCGCGGGCCGCGAGCTCGGCGTCCCGCGTCATGTCCCAGGCCGACGCCCAGCACAGGGCGCGCGGCAGCGAGGACTCGAAGTCGCCGAGGTGCTCCGTGACGAAGGCCAGCGACTGCTCGTCCAGGCGGACCTTCGCGTACGACAGGTCGTCGTCGTTGAGCAGGATCACCGCCGGGCGGCGCTGCCCCACCAGCTGCGGCACGGCCGTCAGCTCGCCGTCCACGTCCAGCTCGATCCGCTCCCGGCGCACCAGCTTGCCGCTCGCCTCGTCCAGGTCGTACAGGCCGACGGCGATGCGGTGCGGACGCAGCGTCGGCTCGCCCTTGGCGCCGGCGGGCAGGGCCGGGGCCTCCTGGCGGATCCCGAACGACGTGACGACACCGTCGGCGTCCGTCACGATCTCCGGGCGCAGCACGTTGATGCCGGCCGCCTGGAGCCACTTCTCCGACCAGGTCTTCAGGTCACGGCCGGAGGTCTCCTCCAGCGCGCCCAGCAGGTCCGACAGACGCGTGTTGCCGAAGGCGTGACGCTTGAAGTACGCCTGCACGCCCCGGAAGAACTCGTCCATGCCGACGTAGGCGACGAGCTGCTTCAGGACGCTGGCGCCCTTGGCGTACGTGATGCCGTCGAAGTTGACCAGGACGTCGTCCAGGTCACGGATCTCCGCCATGATCGGATGGGTCGACGGCAGCTGGTCCTGCCGGTACGCCCAGGTCTTCATGGAGTTGGCGAACGTGGTCCACGCGTGCGGCCACCGGCTCCCCGGCGCGTGCGCCTGGCAGGCGATCGAGGTGTACGTGGCGAACGACTCGTTCAGCCACAGGTCGTTCCACCACTCCATGGTCACGAGGTCGCCGAACCACATGTGGGCCAGCTCGTGCAGGATGGTCTCCGCGCGCATCTCGTACGCCGCGTCCGTCACCTTCGAGCGGAACACGTACTGGTCGCGGATGGTCACCGCGCCCGCGTTCTCCATCGCGCCCGCGTTGAACTCCGGCACGAACAGCTGGTCGTACTTCTCGAACGGGTACGCGTAGTCGAACTTCTCCTGGAACCACTCGAAGCCCTGCCGGGTCACCTCGAAGATGGCGTCCGAGTCGAGGTACTCGGCGAGCGAGGGACGGCAGTAGATGCCGAGCGGGACGGACTGGCCGTCCTTCTCGTACACGCTGTGCACGGAGTGGTACGGGCCGACGATCAGCGCCGTGATGTACGTCGAGATGCGCGGCGTCGGCTCGAAGACCCAGACGTTGTCCTGGGGCTCGGGGGTCGGGGAGTTGGAGATGACGGTCCAGCCCTCGGGCGCCTTCACGGTGAACTGGAAGGTCGCCTTCAGATCCGGCTGCTCGAAGCTCGCGAACACCCGGCGGGCGTCCGGCACCTCGAACTGGGTGTAGAGGTAGGCCTGATCGTCGACCGGGTCGACGAACCGGTGCAGGCCCTCGCCGGTGTTGGTGTACGCGCAGTCGGCGACGACCCGGAGGATGTTGCGTCCCTGGAGCAGACCGGGCAGCGCGATCCGGGAGTCCGCGAAGACCTCGGCCGGGTCGAGGGAGTCCCCGTTCAGCGTCACCTCGTGCACGGCCGGCGCCACCAGGTCGATGAACGACTCCGCGCCGTTCCCGGCCGTCACGTCGAAGCGCACCGTGGTCACGGACCGGTAGGTGCCGCCCTCCTGCGCGCCGGAGAGATCGAGCTCGATCTCGTACGAGTCAACGGCGAGCAGCTGCGCCCGCTGCTGCGCCTCTTCGCGGGTCAGGTTTGTGCCAGGCACGCGGTCATCTCCTCGTTATGGGTGGGTTGCGTCATCTTTCCACGGAGGCCGGGCCTCAGGCGACGACCTGAGCGCCTGCTAGGGATACCCCTCGGCAGGCGAGGGTGCGCGGGAACACGACGTCCGGATCCCGCCGGTGACCGGGGCCCGTGCGCGCGAGCCTGAGGACCATGACGACGACCACGTACACCGCCCGCCCCATCGCCCCGACCGCGCTGAGGGAACTCCGCGCGACGGACGACGCCGGCCGTCCCGCGGCCCCGTTCACCGACCCCGAGGGCGGCGCCCCGCTCCGCTGCTGCCTGCGCCCCAGCACACCGGGCGAACGCCTCGCCCTGGTCGCGTACGCGCCGCTGCGCCGTTGGGCGGCTGAGACCGGCGCCGCACCCGGGGCGTACGACGAACAGGGCCCCGTCTTCATCCACGCCGAGGACTGCGGCGGGCCGGACGGCGGCGCTCTCCCCTTCACGGACAGCCACCGCACGCTCCGCCGCTACTCGGCCGACGGGCACATCCTGGGCGGACGGCCGGTCGACGGCACCGCCGCGGCCTTCCCGCACGCCCTCACGAAAGCATTCGACGACCCGGCCGTGGCGCTCGTCCACGTCCGGGCCGTCGAGTACGGCTGCTTCCTCTACGAGGTGCGCAGGGCCCCCGCGAAGGACAGGGACTAGCCCTTCAGCTCGTCCGCCACCAGCTCCGCGATCTGCACCGCGTTCAGGGCCGCGCCCTTGCGGAGGTTGTCGTTGGAGACGAACAGGGCCAGGCCGTTGTCCACCGTCTCGTCACGGCGGATGCGGCCGACGTAGGACGGGTCCTTGCCGGCGGCCTGGAGGGGGGTCGGGATGTCGGAGAGCTCGACGCCCGGGGCGTCCTTCAGCAGCTCCGCCGCGCGCTCCGGGGAGATCGGCCGGGCGAAGCGGGCGTTGACCTGGAGGGAGTGGCCGGAGAAGACCGGGACGCGCACACAGGTGCCGGAGACCTTCAGCTCGGGGATCTCCAGGATCTTGCGGGACTCGTTGCGGAGCTTCTGCTCCTCGTCGGTCTCGTTCAGACCGTCGTCGACGAGGTTGCCCGCGAAGGGCAGCACGTTGAAGGCGATGGGGCGCTTGTAGACGCCCGGCTCCGGGAAGTCGACCGCCTCGCCGTCGTGGGTGAGCTTCTCGGCGTCGGCGACGACCTTCTGCGTCTGGCCGTGCAGCTCGGCGACGCCCGCGAGGCCGGAACCGGAGACCGCCTGGTACGTGGCGACCACCAGGGCCTCGAGGCCCGCCTCGTCGTGCAGCGGACGCAGCACCGGCATCGCGGCCATCGTCGTGCAGTTCGGGTTGGCGATGATGCCCTTGGGGCGGTTCTTGATCGCGTGCGGGTTGACCTCGGAGACGACCAGGGGCACCTCCGGGTGCTTGCGCCACGCGGAGGAGTTGTCGATCACGACCGCGCCCTGCGAGGCGACCTTTTCGGCCAGCGCCTTGGACGTGGCACCGCCCGCGGAGAACAGCACGATGTCCAGGCCGGTGTAGTCGGCGGTGGACGCGTCCTCCACCGTCACGCCGTCCAGCTGCGAACCCGCGGAACGGGCCGAGGCGAACAGGCGCAGCTCGGTGACCGGGAAGTTCCGCTCCGTGAGGATCCTGCGCATGACCGTGCCCACCTGTCCGGTGGCTCCGACGATTCCGACCCTCACGGTGACTCCCTCTCCTGCGTCTCTTCACGTACTCGTTGCTTGGCCGAGGCTTTTCCATCATGCGGCCGACCACGGCCCGCCTGTCCACTTCTTTCCCCGGTCTGCCCGGAGAATGGGACGGCCTGTCTCGCCCCATGGTTGCGGACCTGCGGTGTCGACCCCGCTGAGCTGGAGGAATTCGTCCGGTGGGGGTCGTGCGCCGCAAGCTCGCCTGCCCATGCCGGTCCCGGCCACACGGAAGTGTGATGTACGCCTCGGCCGCTCCGTGGCCGGATCCGGGCGGCCCGAGCCGGAACTCGGCCGAAAGCCCATCGAACGTTCCGGGCCGTGCCGGCGTCGTAGGAGAAACACGGCTAGGGGGGTGGCTTGTGCTGCTGCGCGGGAGGGCCCGGCGGGCCCGGGAGGCGCACGCCGGGTCCGGTGAGGTTCCACCGAGAGCGGGCGGGCGCCGGAGCGAGTCCGATCCGCTGGACGCGGCACAGGAGCGCCGGGTGCGGGCGGTGCTCGCGCTCGGCGGAGTGCCGCAGGCGGACCTGCCGGACGGGGTGCAGCAGGTCCGCCTGCGGCTGCTGGAGCGGGCCGCGAGCGGCCGGGAGGCGCCGCGGGACGTCTCGGCGTGGGCGGCGGTCGTCGCCTCCAACCTCGCCATGGACTGGCACCGGGCCAAGCGCCGCCAGGAGCGCCTCGGGGAGCGGCTGGCCGCCCTGCGTCAGACGGAGCACCCCTCCGGGGAGGACAGCAGCGTGCTGTCCGTCGCCGTCGCCCAGGGCCTGGACGAGCTGCCCGACGCCCAGCGGCAGGTCGTCGTCCTGCGCTTCTACGCCGACCTGCCCGTCCGGTCCATCGCCGAGCAGCTCGGCATCCCGGAGGGCACGGTCAAGAGCCGGCTGCACACGGCGGTACGGGCCCTGCGTGCCCGCCTGCACGAGGACGAGGTGGTGTGACGTGACCGCCGGGTACGACAAGAACGGGCACGACGAGGCAGCGCTGCTGGCGGCGATCACCGGCGAGGAGCCAGCGCACGAGGCCCGCGCGAGCGACGCCTTCTTGGCCGAGTACCGGTCCGCGACCGCCGACGTGGCGTTGCTGCGCGAGCAGCTCGGGCTCATCGGACAGGCACTCGCCGAGCCCTCGGAGGCACCAGGACCCGAGACCGGCGGCGCCTCCGTGACCCGGCTGGCCGTCCGGCGTAAGCGGCCCGAGCCCCTGGCCCTCGTGCTGAAGGGCCTCGTCGCGGCCGTCGGGGCCAGTCTCGTGATCGGCATGGGCTGGCTCGTCGTCCAGAGCGACGGCATGGGCGCCGGAGACGATCGCGGGTCGGCCGCCGCCGACAGCTCCGCCGGCCGGCCGCACACCGAGGGGGACGCCAAGCTCGGTCACGCCGGATACCTCGCCTGCGCCCGGATCGTCGTCGAGGGCACCGTCGCCGGGGTCGAGACCCTTCCCGGCAGCGGCCAGGACCGGATCACCCTCGACGTCGCGCGCTACTACAAGCCCGACAAGGGCGGCAAGCGGATCATCTTCCCCATGGACACCGGCGTCGACCCCCGGCTCCGGGCCGGTGATCACGTCCTGGTCGGGATCCCCGCCGGTCAGGCCGAGCCGGACATATGGACCACGGGGGAGGAGGCGATCGCCCGCGACCGGGCGTGGATCACCGAGGCCCTGCCCGCCTCGCGCACCCTTCCGTGCCCGTGAGGAGCAGCAGAAGGGGCGGGCGCCCGCACGGACGCCCGCCCCACAGCTGCCGAGGTACCGCTAAGGCAGAACCTTCTCGATCTTCACGCTGCCCACGCCCGCGGCCGTGCCGCGCGCGTTGACCAGCTGGACCTGGCCGAAGAACTCACGCCCCTCGGGAGCGGCCGCGGCGGCGGTGACGCTGCCCGAGACGGTCGCCGAGTCGCCCGTGCCGAGCTTCACCGGCGCCGATCCGTCGACGGTGACGCTGCCGAGGGAGGGGGAGAAGAACACGTCCCGGTAGTCGTACTCGGTGGTGCCGGCCGGCACCGAGTAGCCGACGACCTCGATCGAGTACTTCCCGGCGGCCGGGGAGGGGATGGAGACCGACTCCTCCGAGTCACCGTCCGCGGAGCTGCCCACCTGCGTGCCCGACGCGTCGTACACGGCGAGGTCCAGGTCCGCGGCGTTGTCCGAGACACCGCCGATGGCGACGTCCAGCGACTTGGCGCCCGCGGGCACCTCGACCGTGGTGGTCTGCGTCTCGCCCTGCTTGATCGAGGGGCGGGCCGCCTTGGCCGAGCCGAGCGGGCCGCCGACCAGCTTGCCGTCGAGCGCGGCGAAGCCGTTCGTCACCTTCCAGGAGGCGGCGGCCGGGGTGCCGACCTTCGCCTCGGGCACCGTCACGGTCTCCGGGTCGAAGGCCGCGCCGAGCACGGCGACGTCCAGCTGGTACGGGTTGTCCAGCAGCGGCGACGTACGGCGCGACTCGACCTCGATCTCCCAGACGCCCGGCTGCGGGTCGGCGTAGGAACGCACGTCCGGACGGCAGGTGTTGGCCGGGTTGTCGTAGTTCGGGTAGCAGTTGACCGTCGACGACGGGTCCGACGGCGTGCCGTACGGGTGGATCGAGATGAAGCGCGTCTGGCTCTTGTCCTTCAGCCCGCTCATCGCGACCTCGAGGCTCTTGGCGCCCTCGGGGACGGTGACGAAGTAGTGCTGGGTGCTGTTGCGCTGCACCGAGTTCTTCGCCGTGTAGGTGTACTTCAGCGGCGCGGAGACCACGACCGTGCTGAGGACCTGCCGGTCGATGCCCTCGGTCCTCGGGTCGTCGACCTCCAGGATCGCGCTCTTGATGCCGGCGGACTTCGGCGCGGCCTGGACCTTGACGGTCACCGGCTGGTTCAGCGGCAGCTTCACCTCGTCGGAGCCGACGATGCGGAACGTGCCGCCCGCGTTGTTCTCGAAGTGCAGCTCGTGCCGGATCGCCTTGTCGGCGCCGGACGTACGGGTCAGGGTGATCTCGTACGTCTTCTTCTGGCCGGCCTTCAGGCCGCCCTCACGGTCGTAGAGGCCCGTGCCGAAGCCCGGGGTCTTCAGGAACTGGTCGATCGCGGTGTCGACCGGCGCCTTGACCGTGTAGGAGTGGGAGGTCGCCTCGTCCCGGATCGCGTCCCAGGCGTCGGGGATGTTCATGAGGCCCGCGCCCTCCTCGTACGCCTGCACACCCTTGATGTGGTCGGCGGTGGAGGTGAGGGCGGTGCGCAGGGTCGCCGGCGTGAGGTCGATCTTCTTCTGCTTGGCGGCCGACACCAGCAGCGCCGCGGCGCCCGTGGCCTGCGGGGAGGCCATCGAGGTGCCCTGGAGCATCGAGTAGCCGGCCGGCAGGGAGTAGCCCGCCTCGGCGACCGGGGAGCCCGGCAGCCAGGTCTGCGTGGTGTTGATCGCCGCGCCCGGGGCAACCAGGGTCGGCGTGAAGCCGCCGTCCTCACGCGGGCCGCGCGAGGAGAACGGCATCATCGCGTACTTCTTCTCCACGACCGAGCCGTAGTTGGCGGCCCAGGTCTCCTTGGAGACGGACGCGCCGACCGAGATGACCTTGTCGGCCAGGGCCGGGTCGCCGATGGTGTTGGCGCCGGGGCCGGAGTTGCCAGCGGAGATCACCAGCTGGACGCCGTAGGTGTCGATGAGGCGCGTGTACAGCTCGGCGCGCGCGTTGTTGCCGTCGTTCAGCGCCGGCAGGCCGCCGATCGACATGTTGACGATGTCGACACCGCGCTTGGTGACGAGGTCGATCATGCCCTCGGTCAGCGCCACGTTGGTGCAGCCGCCGGACCAGGTGCAGGCGCGCGAGGAGACCAGCTTGGCGCCGGGGGCGGCACCGTTCATCCTGCCGCCGAACAGGCCGTTGGCGGCGGTGATGCCGGCGACGTGCGTGCCGTGCTCGGACTCGATGACGCCGATGTTGACGAAGTCGGACTTCTTGCCCACCCAGGAGCCGCCCAGCGGGTCCATGGGCACGTCCTTGCGGATCTCCACGACGAACGGCTGCCGCTCGGCGACATCGGTCTTCGGGTCGTCGGTGCCGAAGTACCCGACCTGCTGACCGTCCTTGTACGGCTTCATCGGCTCGTCGTCGCCGAAGTCGTTGTTGTTGTTCAGGTCGACCCGGACCGTGCCGGTCGTGGCGTCGTACAGCACGCCCCACACGTCGGTGGTGTCGCCGTCGCGGTTCGCGTCGCCCTTGGCGTCGCCGCCCGCGGTGTAGGACTCCTTGAAGAGGCTGACGGCGTACGAGCCGGCCGGCGCCTTGTACGACTGGCCCTGGTAGGTGAAGGCCGGGCCGGACACGGCCGTGACCATCGGGCGCCAGGTGCTGTCGCTGTCGATGATCGGGTCGGTGGCCGTCACCCAGTCGACGATCTTCCGCTCACCGGTCGTCGTCTTCTGCAGCGCCGGGTGGCCGAGGTCCACGCCGGAGTCGAGGATGCCGATGGTGACGCCGCGGCCGTCCGCCTTCGGGTGGTCCTCGACGAAGTCGACCGCGCCCGTCTCGAAGGACGGGTTGTACGGGTTCTCGGCCGGGGTCTTCTTCCCCGGCGCGGGGTACGTCCCCTGCGCGGCCGCGGCGCCCTTGGCGGTGTCCGCGCTCGGCGTCGGGTCGTCCAGCGGGATCTCCTCGCGCAGGTCGATGCCGTGCACGGAGGACAGCTTCGCGGCGGCGGCGATCGCCGCGTCCGCCCTGGCCGTCGGGACGGTGGCGCGGACGTAGCCCAGCTTGTCGTCGGCCCGGCCCACCGAGCCGCCCTTGACCGCGTCCAGCTGCCCGGCGACCTGCTCGGTCTTCCCGGGCGCGGTGGCGATCATCATCGTGACGGTCTTGTCGCCGTCGGCCTTGGCCTCCGAGAGCAGGTCCGCGTCGTCCGAACCGAGCTTGGCGGGTGCGGACTTCACGCCCGGGCCGGCCGGGGCGTCCGCGCCCGGGCCGTCGGCGGAGAAGGCCAGCGGGATCGGCCCGGCCGCGGAGAGCGCGGCGACGAGACCGGCGGCCACGGCGACGCGGGCCACGCGTCTCGGGCCCGATATCTGATCGCGCGGGGTGGGAGGGGTCATCGGCATCCCTTGTAGGTAAAGGAACGAGCGGGAAGCGGCCGGGGCCGATCAGCCCTGGTCGCACACGGTCCGAACGGCAGGCCCGGACGATCGCACAGCCTTACGCAAGGGGAATGCGTTTGGGGAGAGTTGACCCAAACGAAATGGATGTATGGGGAAAACCCGCGATGCGATTTGTGAGCATCAGTCCCGAAGGTGGCGAAGAAATCGGTTAACGTCCCGGAGTGCGACAGAAGTTGAGGGTGGCGGCCTACGCCATATGCGTCCGGGACGGACAGATCCTCCTCGCCCGCTCACCCGCCCAGGACGGCACCCCCGAGTGGGTCCTGCCGGGCGGCGGCATGGAGCACGGCGAGGACCCCTACGACACCGTCCGGCGGGAGGTGGAGGAGGAGACCGGGTACCGCATCGAGGTGACCGGGCTGCTCGGCGTGAACTCCTCGCACCGCGTCTTCCGCAAGGGCTTCGGAGCGCCCGTCGACCATCACGGCGTCCGGCTCGTCTACGAGGGCCGCATCGCCGGCGGCGAACTCCGCAACGAGGTGAACGGCTCCACGGACCTCGCCGCCTGGCAGGACCTGGACGCCGTGCCCGGGCTGGTCCGGGTGTCCCTGGTCGACATCGCCCTGCGGCTGTGGCGCGAACGCCCCGTCACCGGACGGCTGGCCGACGCGCCGGACCAGCGCCGGCCGTAGGGCGGATCCCGGTCCGGTACCCCGCAAGATGAACGCCGCGTGACCGGTTCCGGGCCGTATCCGGAGCGCGCGACGACACACCGGGTGGCCCAAGATCCACGTACGGTGATCGGCGCTGCGCGTTGCCACCTCGTTCACGCGCAGGTCATCCCCGCTGCCAACGATCCAGTACGAGCGGGGTGTTCGCGTCAGGAGCACCCCGCGACCACTGCCGACGCGTTCGCACTCGGGGAGAGAAGCGCATGTCGCGCACACGCTCAGTCGCCGGCTCCGGCCAGGGCATCCACCGTCGTTCCGTTCTCGCCGCCGGCGGGGCGGTCGCCCTCTCCGCGGGCGTCGGCTACGCCCTGCGGCCCAGCGACAGCCAGGCCGCCACGGGCACCCGGCAGGCCACCGAGGCCGTCGCCGCCTCCTCGCGGCAGGCACCGGCCGCGCCGCTCGCCCCCTACACCAAGGGCACCACCGTGGCGAACGTCGCCACCCCGCGCGGCGGCTCCGGCTACCGGCGCCTGGGCGACGGCCCCGGCTGGAGCAGAGTCGTCCGCTCCGACCTGGCCGCGCCCAAGTCCGGCCGGGCCGGGCGCCGTACCGCGCTCGCCGCGTTCGTGCAGCTCACCGACCTGCACATCATCGACGCCCAGCACCCGCTGCGCCTGGAGTACCTGCGCGCGGCCGACCGCCACGCCTGGCGGCCGCACGAGGCGCTGACCGTGCAGGGCGCGATCGCGCTCGTCGAGCGGATCAACGCGCTGCGCGGCGCCCCCGTCACCGGCGCCCCGCTGCACTTCGCCATGACCACGGGCGACAACACGGACAACAACGCCAGGACCGAGCTGGACTGGTACCTGAAGATCATGAGCGGCGGGCGCATCACGCCCAACACCGGTGACCCGCGCCGCTACGAGGGCGTCCAGAACAGCGGCCTCAAGCAGTACTGGCAGCCCGACGCCGCCGTCCGCGACAGCGACAAGCAGGTCGGGTTCCCGCACCTGGACGGCTTCCTGAAGGCCGCCATCCGGGAGGTCCGCAGTCCCGGTCTCAACCTGCCCTGGTACTCGACGGTCGGCAACCACGACTCCCTGCCGATGGGCTGCTACGCCTCGCACGGCGACTCGTACCTCACCGAACTGGCCGTCGGCGGCAAGAAGCTGATGAACGTGACAGCGGCCGAGGCCCAGCAGCTCCAGGCGCAGATCAAGAAGGCCCGCGACCCCCGGGGCGTCCGCTACCACGACTTCCTGAAGTCCCATGCCCGGTCCATGCGTTCGGTCACGCCCGACGAGCGGCGTGCGCCCTACACGCCGGCCGAGTACCTGAAGGCGCACCTCGACCCGGCCCACCGCGGCGTCGGCCCGGCCGGCCACGGTTACTCCGCCGCCAACCTGGACGCGGGCACCCAGTACTACGCCTTCCGCATCTCCGACGACGTGATCGGCATCAGCCTGGACACCACCGACTCCGGCGGCCACTACGAGGGATCCCTCGGCACGGCCCAGTTGAAGTGGCTCGACAGGACACTGCGGGAGAACAAGGACTCCTACGCGGTGATCTTCAGCCATCACACCAGCAGGACGATGACCAACCTGCGCAGCGACCCGGCGCGGCCGAACGAGCGCCGCCACGACGGCCAGGAGGTCCTCGCCCTGCTCGGGAACCACCCGCGGGTGCTGGCCTGGGTGAACGGGCACATCCACAAGAACGTCATCACGCCGCACTCGCTGTCCGGCGGCGGCGCCTTCTGGGAGATCTCCACCGCCTCCCACGTCGACTTCCCGCAGCTCGCGCGCGTCATCGAGCTGACCGACAACAAGGACGGCACGATCTCCCTGTTCACCACGCTGGTGGAGTCCTCGGCCCCGCACCGCACGGACTTCTCCGACTTCTCCCAGACCGGACTCGCGGCCCTCTACCGCGAGCTGTCCCTCAACGCCCCCGGCGCGAGCACGACCCTCGGCGGCGACCCGAACGACCGCAACACCGAGCTGGTCCTCAAGAAGGTCTGAAAACCGCTCAACCGCCCGGCGCCGGTCAACCCGGGCCGGCCTGCAGCGGTCCCCTCTCCCGACACAAATCGACAGGACGTGACGGGGGGAACGGGGACATGAGGACACGTGTGAAGGCGGCGGCCCTGACGGCGACGGCGACGGTGGCGCTGGCCGCCGTGGCGACACCGGCCGTGGCGGCGGCTCCGGCCGGTGCGCACGGCGGCCATGACGCGACCCGCCAAGCCGTCCGGGCCGCGGTCGCCGACGGCGTCCCGGGAGTGACGGTGACGGTGCGCCGGGGCCACGGCACCTGGGCGGCCACGGCCGGCGTCGGCGACCTGGAGACGGGCAAGCCTCGTTCGACCCGGGACCACTACCGCATCGCCAGCATCACCAAGACGTTCGTCGCCACGGTCGTCCTCCAACTGGAGGCGGAGGGGCGGCTGTCGCTCGACGACACGGTGGAGAAGTGGCTGCCGGGCGCGGTCCGGGGCAACGGCCACGACGGCCGCCGCATCACCCTCCGGCACCTGCTGAACCACACCAGCGGCATCTTCGACTACCTGGCGGACCCGGGCTTCCAGCAGACCTACATGACCCCGGACGGCTTCATGAAGCACCGCTTCGACGAGGCGGCCCCCGAGGACCTGCTCGCCCTCGCGATGAAGAACCGGCCGTACTTCGAGCCGGGCGCGTCGTTCGCGTACTCCAACACCAACTACCTCCTGGCCGCCCGGGTGATCGAGAAGGCCACCGGCAACGACTACGGCGACGAGATCGACCGCAGGATCATCGCCCCCCTGCACCTGACCTCCACGTCGGTGCCCACCACCCGCGTGACGCTGCCCCGGCCCAGCAGCCGGGGCTACTCGAAACTGGCCAGGGAGACGACGGGCCCGACGTACGACGTCACGGAGCTGAACCCGCGCCTGGCCTACGGCTCGGGCCAGATGGTCTCCGCCTCCGCCGACCTGACCCGCTTCTTCTCGGCGCTCCTGCGCGGCCGGCTGCTCCCGCCCGAGCAGCTGAAGGAGATGAAGACCACGGTCGACTCCGGCGGCACCGACCGCTACGGCCTCGGCCTCGTCGACCGTGAACTCGGCTGTGGCGTGCACGTCTGGGGTCACGACGGCGGCATCTACGGCTCGCACTCGGACGCGGTGACCACCGGCGACGGACGGCACTCCCTCGCCGTCAACCTCAACGGCGACTGGTCGGGAAGCACGGAGGCGATCATCGAGGCGGAGTTCTGCGGCAGGTAGCCCTCCCGGCGGCAGGAGGGGCCGCCGGTGCGTCCCGGCGGCCCCTCCTCTCCCCTCCTGGTCCTGCCCCCGCGTCCGTCACTAACGGGGCAGCACCACGACATACGCGGCCGGTTCGCGGTCGGCCGAGGCCATCAGGGCCGTGCGGAGCACCGTCGCCTGCTGTTCGGGGGCGTCGCGCAGCTTCCTCGGCGTGATGTGGACGACCGTGATGCCCAGCCGTTCCAGGTGCTCGCGCTTGCGGGCGTACTCGGACCACAGGGCGTCGTCGTCCTGCCGGGGCGCTCGGGTGTCGAGTTCCACCGCCACCGCCTGCTCGGGCCAGTACGCGTCGAGACCGCCGAGGTAGGGGCCGCCCGGCAGTCGCAGGTCGACGTTCCAGACCGGGTCGGGCAGGCCGTGCTCGGCGATCATCCGGTACAGCCGGTCCTCCGCTCGCGCCCGGCCCTCGGCGAGCAGGGACTCCACCGCGTCCACGACGTGCGGGCGGCTCAGCAGCCGGGCCTGGTTCAGTTCGCGCACCACGGCCGTCGGGTCGCAGTGGGCGCCGCGGACCGCCTCCGTGAGCAGCCGGCGGACGATGCCCGCGTCCTCGAGCCCGGCCACCGCGTCGGCCAGGGCGCGGGCCACCGGCGCCACCGGCACCCCCGTGACCTGCTCGGGTTCGGGCATGACGGGCGTGCGGACGATGCGCGCGCAGCCCGTGGAGCGCAGCCGACGCATCCGCGGGACCAGGACGTCGATCGCGTCCAGGGACGGCAGCGGGGGAGTGGAGGAGAAGCCGTGCAGCGTCAGCGCGGCCAGGCCGGTGATCATCACCTCGGGGTAGGCGGGGGCGTGTGGCCGGCTCGCCCCGGGCTGGGCCGGCACCCCGGTGCCGCGTTCCCGCGCCGCGAACATCAGCACCGCGTGCAGCCGCTCCTCGCTGGTCGGCGGTCCCGGGTGGAGCAGGACCACGCCCGGGAGGATCCGCTGCCAGGGGCCGCCCGCACGGCACTGGTCGTTCGTCTCGGCCGTGGACACACCGTGCGAGCGCAGCTGTGCCGTCGTCGTCACGCGGGGGCGGCCACCGCCGGACAGCTCGTGCAGCGGGCGGGGGGAGAGCGGGGTGTTGTGGGTCATGCCCCGCAATTTCCCGCGTCGGGACCACCCTTGAACCGCTGTTACAGGTCCGTCGACAAAGACGGACAACCCAGCACTAAAGGACGGATGTTCGGGTGCCGAAAGCCCCTGGTCCGTTCGGGTGCGGGCCAGGGGTTACGGCTTCCGGGCATGCGTCTCGTAACGAAGGCGGAACGCCCCGATCTCAGGCCAAAGCTACTGGTCAGCGGCCTCGTCGCACGCCTGTCCACGCAACGCCCGTGCCAGGTCGTCACGGGACTCCAGCACCAGCCGGCGCAGCGCCGGCGCCGCCTCCTTGTGGGTGTCCAGCCAGGCGTCCGTGGCGTCCAGCGTCTCCCGCGACTGCTGGAGCGACGGGAACAGGCCCTGCACCACGTGCATACCGATCTGGATCGACCGCTCGGCCCACACCCGCTCGATCGCCGCGAAGTACTTCCCCGCGTACGGCGCGATCAGCTCCCGCTGCGAGCCCTGGGAGAAGCCCGCGATGGTCGCCTCGACCATGGCGTTGGACAGCGCGTCCGACTCCACGACCTGCGCCCACGCCTGCGCCTTGACCGCCTCGGACGGGCGGGCGGCCAGACAGCGCACCTGGTGCCGCTTGCCGGAGGCCGTGTCGTCCCGGGTCAGCTCCTCGGCCAGCGCCTTCTCGTCGACGACCCCGTGCGCGGCCAGCGGCTCCAGGAACACCCAGCGCAGCTCCTGGTCGAGGTCGAGGCCCTCGACCGTGGCCGTGCCCGCGAGCAGGTCCCGCAGCAGCGCGAAGTCGGCCTCGGCGGCGGCCGTCCGGGCGAAGAAGCGCGCCCAGGCGAGCTGGTGCTCGCTGCCCGGCCCGGCCGCGTACAGCTCGCGCCGGGCCCCCTCGGCGAGCAGCCGCGCGGCCGTCTCCCGCCGGGCGGGCGCCGTGTAGTGCGTGACCGCCGACTCCGCCCACGCGTGCAGCATCTGCACCACGCCGATCTCGGACTCGCGCCCGCCGAAACGCAGCACCAGGTCCACGAAGTCCCGGGCCGGGAGCAGCGCGTCACGCGTCATGTTCCACAGCGCCGACCAGCACAGGGCCCGCGCGAGCGGGTCGGTGATCGCGCCCAGGTGCTCGCGCAGCGTCGCCAGCGAGGTCGCGTCGAAACGGATCTTGCAGTAGGTCAGGTCGTCGTCGTTGACCAGGACCAGGTCGGGGGCCTCGGCGCCGGCCAGGTCCGCGACGACCGTGCGGGGGCCGTCCACGTCGGTCTCCACGCGTGCGTAGCGCTGCACCGCCCCGCCGTCCGTCACCCGGTACAGGCCCACCGCCACCCGGTGCGGACGCAGTTCGGGGTGGGACTCGGCGGCCTCCTGGACCACCGCCAGCTCCTCGATCCGGCCGTCCGTGTCCAGCAGCACCTGCGGCGTCAGCGCGTTCACCCCGGCCGTCTGCAGCCAGGACCGCGACCAGGCGCTCATGTCCCGGCCGCTGGTCTCCTCCAGTACCGACAGCAGGTCACCGAGGCACGTGTTGCCGTAGGCGTGCCGCTCGAAGTAGCGCCGGGCGCCCTCCAGGAACGCCTCCTCGCCGACGTACGCCACGAGCTGCTTCAGCACCGAGGCGCCCTTGGCGTAGGTGATGCCGTCGAAGTTGAGCTTGGCGTCCTGGAGGTCGCGGATGTCCGCCGTGACCGGGTGCGTGGAGGGCAGCTGGTCGGCGCGGTAGGCCCAGGCCTTGCGGCGGTTGGCGAAGGTGATCCAGCCGTTCGTGAAGCGGGTCGCGCCCACGAGGGAGAACGCGCCCATGAAGTCCGCGAAGGACTCCTTCAGCCACAGGTCGTCCCACCACTCCATGGTGACCAGGTCGCCGAACCACATGTGGGCCATCTCGTGCAGGATGACGTTGGCCCGGCCCTCGTAGGACGCCTGGGTCACCTTCCCGCGGAAGATGAACTCCTCGCGGAACGTCACCAGGCCCGGGTTCTCCATCGCGCCCAGGTTGTACTCGGGCACGAACGCCTGGTCGTACTTCCCGAACGGGTACGGGAAGTCGAAGTGGTCGTGGAAGAAGTCCAGGCCCTGCTTGGTGACCAGGAACACGTCGTCGGTGTCGAAGTAGGGCGCGAGGCCCTTGCGGCACAGGGCGCCGAGCGGGATGTCCAGCGTGGTGCCGTCGGCGAACGTACGCGTGTAGGAGTCCGTCACGTAGTGGTACGGCCCGGCCACCACGCAGGTGATGTACGTCGAGATCGGCTTGGTCTCGGCGAACCGCCACACCCCGTCGGCCTGCTCACCGGCCCCGTTGCTCCACACCGTCCAGCCCTCGGGTGCCCGCACCTCGAAGCGGTAGGGGGCCTTCAGGTCGGGCTGCTCGAAGTTCGCGAAGACCCGGCGGGCGTCGGCCGGCTCGTACTGCGTGTACAGGTACACCTCGCCGTCCTCGGGGTCGACGAAGCGGTGCAGGCCCTCGCCGGTGCGGGAGTAGGCGCACTGGGCGTCGACCACCAGCTCGTTGTCCGCGGCCAGGTCCTCCAGCGTGATCCGGGAGCCGTCGAAGACCTCCCCGGGGTCCAGATCACGGCCGTTGAGTGAGACGGACGTCACACTCGGCGCGATCAGGTCCGCGAAGGTGCTCGCCCCGGGCTCGTTGCAGCGGAAGCGGACCGTCGTGACGGAGCGGAACGTGCGGGGCCCGTCCCCCGGGTCCTCGCCGACCGCGGACCGCAGGTCGAGGGACACCTCGTACCCGTCGACGCTCAGCAGGGCGGCCCGCTCGCGGGCCTCGTCGCGGGACAGATTCTCACCGGGCACGGGCGGCACTCCTCAAGTGTCGTGGGGTACGGCTGAACAGGACCGATCCTGCCACGCGCACCTGACAGGGGGCAGCCGGGAATGAGGCGGGCGCATACCGGCGTTGCCGGGGAAAACGGTTGCCTTCCGAGGAGAGACATGTCGGACAAGACCCCCGTCGACTTCTGGTTCGACCCGCTGTGCCCCTGGGCCTGGATGACCTCCCGCTGGGTGCTGGAGGTGGAGAAGGTCAGGGACATCGAGGTCAGCTGGCACCTCATGAGCCTCGCCGTCCTGAACGAGAACAGGCTGGACGAGCTGCCCGAGGAGTACCGCGAGCTGCTGGAGACCAAGGCGTGGGGCCCCGTCCGGGTCGTCATAGCGGCGCAGCAGGAACACGGCGCCGAGGTGCTCGGCGACCTGTACACCGCGCTCGGCACCCGCATCCACAACCGGGCCGAGGGCCCCGGCAAGGAGACCGTCGCCGCCGCCCTGAAGGACGTCGGCCTGCCGGAGTCCCTCCTGGAGCACTGGGACTCCACCCCGTACGAGGCGGAGCTGCGCGCCTCCCACAAGGAGGGCATCGACAAGGTCGGGCAGGACGTCGGGACCCCGGTCATCGCCGTGCCGGGGCCCCACGGCGAGCAGATCGCCTTCTTCGGCCCGGTCGTCACCCCGGCCCCGCAGGGCGAGGAGGCCGGCCGCCTCTGGGACGGCACCCTCGCCGTGGCCTCGGTCCCCGGCTTCTACGAGATCAAGCGCACCCGCACCAAGGGCCCGGACTTCTCCAACCTGTAGGGCTCATTCGGCGGGGACGGCCTGGATCTTCAGCTCCTCCGGGAGCAGGCCGTCCTCGCCGCGGTTGAGGTAGCGCTGGTACCACCGGCAGCCGACGGCCGTGCAGCGCCAGTAGTCGTCCACGAAGTGCCCGGCCCCCTTCTCCGCGCGGACCGCCGCCCGCTCGGCGGCGTTGAACTTCCGGAACTCCTGCATGCCGCCGCAGGTCCGGCACGCCCGGCTCACCGTCATCAGCCCCTCCTCGCGATCACCGCCAGGTCCGGGAAGTCGGTCACGACCGCATCGACCCCCATGCGGTAGTACAGCGCGAATTCGGCGAACGCGTCCCCGAAATCGTTCGCTCCGCTCCCGCGCCGGAACCGCTCCGGCAGGAACTGGTTCTCCGCGCGGAAGGTGTACGGCCCGATCCGCAGCCCCGCCGTGTGCGCGTCCGCGACCAGCGAGGTGCCGGCCAGCGACGACTTGTCCGGCCCGATCCAGTCCGCGTACCGCGCGATCCCCGCCAGGCCCGCGGGCGTCATCATCTCCCGGTACGTCGTCGAGGGCAGGTCGTACGGGCCGCCCGTCGTCCCCAGCGCCTGCCACAGCGGTACGCCCAGGCCCGACATGCGCCGCAGGCTCGTCGGCTCGAAGGACTGCACCACGCACTCGTGCCGGCCGAGCCGGTTGCGGCGGATCGCCGCGGCCAGCTTCGGCTCCAGCGGCAGGCCGATCGACCGGAAGTACGTCGGATGCTTGGTCTCCGGGAACACCGCGACCGTGCGGCCGTGCTCCCGCGACAGCCGCCGCGCCAGATCCACGACCTCCTGGAAGGTCATCACCTCCGCGCGTCCGTCGAAGACGGTGTTGCGGTTGCGGACCGCGGGCAGCCGCTCCACCGCCCGCAGCGTCTTCAGTTCGGCCAGGGTGAAGTCCTCCGTGAACCAGCCGGTGACCGGCCGCCCGTCGACCGTCTTCGTCGTACGGCGGTCCGCGAACTCCGGGTGCCGGGCCACGTCGGTCGTCTGGGAGATCTCGTTCTCGTGCCGGACCACCAGCACGTGGTCCTTCGTCGGCACCAGATCCGGTTCGATCCAGTCGGCGCCCGTCTGCACCGCGTACGTGTACGAGGGCGCCGTGTGCTCCGGGCGCCAGCCGGCCGCGCCGCGGTGACCGATGACCACCGGACCGCCCCCGCGGGGTGCCGCCCCCGCGGGGGCGGCCGCGGTGGCCGTGGCGGTTCCCGCGGCCGCCGCGAGCAGGAGGGATCTCCGTGCGAGCTGCATGCGACTCCCCTTCGTCGAAGGCAGGTTCATGCGCGGGCCCGGTCCCGGGCCCGCGCCA
The DNA here is from genome assembly GCF_042733745.1 of Streptomyces sp. NPDC059696. Lineage (NCBI taxonomy): Bacteria > Bacillati > Actinomycetota > Actinomycetes > Kitasatosporales > Streptomycetaceae > Streptomyces > Streptomyces sp. NPDC059696. The sequence continues at coordinate 20,879 of NZ_JBHWFG010000048.1, read as the reverse complement.
GCCGGTCCAGGTGCTCCGCGTAACCCCTCGTGTAGAACGCGGCCCGCTCGGGGTCCGGCTCGACGACCGCCGTCGGCTTCGTCCAGGCCACCGCGTCCAGTCCGGCCCCGTACCGTTCCGCCGCCGCCAGGACCGCTCCGCGCGCGCCCACTTCGCCCTCGACGACCCGCAGCGGCCGGCCCAGCACATCGGCCAGCAGCCGCATCCAGGCGGCGCTGCGGGTGCCGCCGCCGCACACGGCCAGGCTCCCGGTGAGGCCGGCCGCCTCCAGGCAGTGCCGGGCCGCGTACCCGATGCCCTCGCAGGTGGCGCGGACCAGGTCACCCCGGGTGGACTCCAGGGAGATGCCCGTGAGTTCGGCGCGCAGCCGCGGCTCGACGAAGGGGGCGCGTTCGCCGGAGGGCGCGAAGTACGGCAGCACCCGGACGCCGTGCGCGCCCGGCGGGGTCCCGGCCAGCAGGCCGTCCACCTCCTCGTGCCGCACCCCGGTCGTCGACAGCACCCAGTCCAGCGCCGCCGTGCCGACCATGGCGGGCATGGCGCGCAGCCAGTGCCCGGGCCGGTCGGTGGAGATGTACAGACCCGCCGGCTCATCGCTCAGGTCGAGTTCGGTGGTGGCGACCAGACTGGCCAGACACGTGCCGACGATCAGCAGACCGTCGCCCGGGGCCGTCACCCCGGCACCCAGCGCGCAGGCCGGCAGGTCGTACGGCCCGTTCGCGATCGGAGTCCCGGCCGGCAGGCCCTCGCCCCGGGCCTCGGCGGTCGCGACCGGGTCACTGACCGGGGCGAGCAGGCCACGCCGGTGGGACAGGCCGAGCAGTTCCACCACCCGGTCGTCGTACGTCCGGGTCCGCGGGTCCAGGAACGGCATCGACGCGTCCGACACATCCGTCGTCGCCGCGGCTCCCGTCAGCCGCCGGAACACCATGTCCTTGCAGTACAGGGCGGCCGTCGCGGCGTCCAGCGCCTTCGGCTCACACCGGTCCAGCCACGCCAGCAGCGGGCCCGGGCAGCCGGGGAACATCGCGCTGCCCGTGCGCCGGAACACCGTCTCGAAGGTGCCGTCCGCCAGCCACCGGTCGACCAGTTCGTGCGCCCGCCCGTCCATCCACGAGGCGGCGGGCCGCACCGGCCGGCCCTCGCCGTCGACCAGCCACACCCCGTCGCCCTGCCCGGTCAGCCCGGCCAGCTCGACGGGCTCGGCCACGGCGGAGGTCAGCGCCCGGAGCACCGAGACGACCTCCCCGTACACCTCCTCCATGTCCTGCTCGACGACGCCGCCTCGCAGGGTCAGGCCCACCGGGCGGGACTCCACGGCCAGCTGGCGGCCGGTGGCGTCGAAGGCCGCCGCCTTGACCACGGACGTCCCCACATCGATGCCGACGTACATGCGGCTCTCCTCCCGGTCCTCAGGTCAGACAGTGCGCGAGCGGCTCGCCGCGCACCCAGCGGCCCACCTCCGCGGCGGCGATCCGGGCGGCCTTCTCCGCGACCGCCCGCGACGCCCCGCCCAGGTGGGGGGTGAGGACCACCCGGTCGGCGAGCCCCAGCAGCCGGGACCCGGGCGGCAGCGGCTCCCGCTCGTAGGTGTCGAGCGCCGCCGCCGACAGCCGGCCGCTCTCCAGCGCGTCGCACAGCGCGCCCTCGTCCAGCAGCGGGCCCCGGGCCACGTTCACCACCACCGCGCCGGACGGCAGCAGCGCCAGCTCCCGGGCGCCGATCAGCCCCCGCGTCTCGGGCGTGAGCCGGGCGTGCAGGGTGATCACCTGCGAGCGGCGCAGGAGTTCGTCCAGCGAGGCCATGCGCAGGCCGTGGATCTCGCCGTGCACATACGGGTCGTGGACCATCACCCGCGCCCCGAACGCGCACAGCACCCGCGCGACCCGGCTGCCGACCGCGCCGTACCCGACCAGACCGACGGGCAGGTCCTCCAGCTCCAGGCCGCTGTGCTCGTAGGTGTAGTACGTCGCCCCCTCCCAACTGCCGTGCCGAGCCAGCGGATCGTGGGCCTGGGGGATGCGGCGCAGGGCCGCCAGCATCATCCCGACGGTGAACTCGGCGGTGGCGGCGGCGTTGCGGCCCGGCGCGAAGCACACCCGCACGTCATGGTTCTTCGCCGCGTCCAGGTTGACGTTGACCGGCCCGCCCCGGCAGACCACGACCAGTCTCAGATCCGGGCAGGCGGCGAGGACCTTCCCGGTGACCGGGCCCATCTGCGTGACCAGGACCTGCGCCCCGGCCAGCGCCTCGATCACCGCGTCCTCGGCGTCACTGGCCTCCTGCACCTCGGCGACCGGCCCGAACGGCTCCAGCGGCCAGCCGAGCCTCAGTTCCCTCACGTCGGCCCGCGCCACCTCGTGCCGCACCGCCCGCGCGATCAGCGACGGCAGGACGAAGTGGTCACCGGCGGCCACGACACGCACGTTCTCCTCGGCAGTCATCGCAGTGCGTCTCCCGTCTCGGCGTCGAAGACATGGGTGTGGCCGGGGTCGGCGGCGACCCGGACCCGTTCGTCGTGGACGAGCCGGACCTCGGGGTCGGTGAGGACGACCAGCGGCCGTTCGACACCGTCCAGGGCGAGGGTGGCCAGGCCCGACTCCAGCAGCGGTTCGTGGGCGACGACCCGGGCGGGCAGACCGCCCTCCCCGGTGAGCCGGACGTCCTCCGGGCGGATCCCCACCACCACCTCCCGACCCCGTTCCACCGGCACGGGCAGTGCGACGCGCACCGCGTCGGAGAGGCGGGCGTGGCCGTCGCCGCCGGAGATGCCGGGCAGCAGGGTGAGGGCGGGTTCGCCGACGAAGTCCGCGACGAACACGTTGGCCGGGCTGTCGTAGATCTCGTAGGGGGTGCCGAGCTGCTGGATGACGCCGTCCTTCATCACGGCGATCCGGTCGGCGAGGGAGAGCGCCTCCTCCTGGTCGTGGGTGACCAGGATCGTGGTGTGGCCCAGGTCCTTCTGGATCCGTTTGAGCTCACGGCGGGTGGTGTCGCGCTGGGCCGCGTCCAGGTGGGAGAGCGGCTCGTCGAGGAGCAGCACGTCCGGTTCGCGGATCAGGGCCCGGGCCAGCGAGACCCGCTGCTTCTGGCCACTGGAGAGACCGGCCGGACGGGCGTCGAGGAGGCCGGTCAGACCGACCCGCTCGGCGATGTCCCGCACCCGGCGCTCGACGTCCCCCTTGGGCCCCCGGGCGGCCCCGCGCCGGGCCTTCAGGCCGAACGCCAGGTTCTCGGCGACCGACAGCGGCGGGTAGAGGGCGTAGTTCTCGAAGGCGACCCCGATGTTCCGCTGCCGGGCGGGCCGTTCGACGACCGAGGTTCCGCCGATCAGGATGTCCCCGCCGGTGACGGACTCCAGACCGGCGATCATCCGTAACGTGGTCGACTTGCCGCACCCGGAGGGCCCGAGCAGCCCCAGCAGCTCCCCGGAGCGCAGGCTCAGGTCGATGCCGCGGACGGCGTCCACCGCCGGCCGGCCCCGCGCGGTGTAGGTCTTGCGCAGCTCACGCAGCTCCAGTCCCGTTCCCGTCATGGCCGCCCTTCATCGCGCAAACCTCGTAACGGACCTTGTGCTCGTCCAGGTCCCGCAGGGCCTCCGGCGACGCCCCGTCGTCGACGAGGACCGTGTCGAAGCGGGACAGCGGGACGACCCGGTGCAGGGCGACCCGGCCGAGCTTGGTGTGGTCGATCAGCAGGACGTTGCGGGCCGCCGCGTCGAGCATCGCCCGCTTCACCGACACGATGTGCTGCTCCTGGTGGTAGGCGTAGCCCCCGTGCACGGCCGACGTCGACGCGAAGCACACGTCCACCCGGAGCTGCTCGACCGCCTCCACGCACGACACCCCGAGGAACGAGGAGTGCAGTGGGTCGTAGTCGCCGCCGAGCGCCATCAGGTGGATGCCCCGCTGGTCGGACAGGAGGTTGATGGCCTCCAGGAAGTTGGTCACGACCGTCAGCGGGGTGACCTCGGCCGTACGCAGCCGCCTGGCTATCTCCAGCGTGGACGTGGAGTCGTCCAGCAGGATCGCCATGCCGGGCTCCACCATGCGCAGCGCGTGCTCGGCGACGGCGGCCTTCTCGGCCCGCATGGTCTTCAGCCGGTACTGCACGTTCGACTCGAAGACCCCCGAGGGCTGCGCGGTCACCCCGCCGCGGAACTTCCGTACGATGCCCTGCCGTTCGAGCTCGTCGAGATCCCGGTGGATGGTCATCAGGCTCACCCCGAACCGCTCGGCGAGCTCCGCCGCCGTCGCCGAACCGTCGGCCAGCACCTGCTCGGCCATGGCGGCCTGGCGCGCCGCGGGCCCCTGCTGTCCACCACTGCTGCTGCTCATGACTCTGTCTCTATCCGTCGTCCCGGTCGCTCCGGCCGGTCGGCCTCGAACAGCAGCAGGTTCTCAGGCCGGACCACGAGCCGTACCGGATCGTCCGGACGAAGGCGCGCCGCGTCCGCCCGGGGCGCCACGAGCGACACCCGCTGCACGCCGGTCCCGAGCCGGACGGTGACCTCGACCGACCGGCCGAGCACCTCGGTGACGTACACGGTCCCCGCCAGTGCGTGGCCCTCGCCGCGCAGGGTGACGTCCCGGGGCCGCAGCCCGACCAGGACGTCCGTGCCGGGGGCGGCCCGGGCGCGGACCGGCAGCAGGACACCGCCGTCCGCGCGCACGCCGCTCTCCGTCACCACACCCGGCAGCAGGTTGATCCGGGGCCGGCCGAAGGCCCGCGCGACCTCCGTGTCGTACGGCCGGTACCAGATCTCCTCCCGGGTGCCGGTCTGCACGATGCGGCCCTGGCGGATGACCCCGATGCGGTCGCCGAGGGCCAGCGCCTCGACCGAGTCGTGGGTGACGTAGAGGGTGGTGGTGTGCTGCACGGCTCCGATCGCCTTCAGCTCGGCCCGCATCTGCTGGCGGAGTTTGGCGTCCAGGTGGGAGAGGGGCTCGTCGAGCAGGAAGGCCCGGGCCGGACGGACCAGTACCCGGCCGAGGGCGACCCGCTGCCGCTGGCCGTTGGACAGCCGGCCCACGGGCCGGTCCAGCAGTGCGGAGATGCCCAGCAGTTCGGCGATGGCTCCGATGCGCTGCCGGGCCTCGGCGGCGGGCAGCCGGTAGCGGGGCGAACGCAGCGGCGAGGCCAGGTTGTCGTAGGCCGAGCGGTGCGGGTAGAGGGCGTAGCTCTCGAAGCACATCGCCACCCCCCGGTCGTACGGCTCGACGCCCCGCATGTCCTCGCCGTCGAGCAGGACCGTGCCGGAGTCGGGCTGTTCGAGCCCGGCGACGGTCTTCAGGGTCGTGGTCTTGCCGGCTCCCGACGGGCCCAGCAGGCAGAAGAACTCGCCTTCCCGCACCTCCAGTTCGAGCTCGTCGAGCGCGACGGTCCTCCCGTACGCCTTCCGGATGCCGCTGAGCCGGATCACGACTTCACCGCCCCGAACGACAGGCCCCGCACCAGATACCGCTGGATCGTCAGCGCCAGCAGCAGGGGAGGTACGACGGAGACCAGCGCGGCGGCGGCCGTGAGGTTGTACTTGGGCCGGTCCCCGCCGAGGAAGGACAGGGCGCCCACGGTCACCGTCTGGGCCTCGTTGGAGGTGAGGATCAGCGGGAAGACGAAGTTGTTCCAGGCGAAGATGAACGCCAGCAGCGACACGGCCGCGATGCCCGGCTTGACCAGCGGCAGGGCCACCTTGAAGAACGCCTGCTTGCGGGTGTAGCCGTCCAGCAGGGCCGCCTGCTCCAGCTCGGGGGTGAGGTCGGCGAAGTAGGACCGCATGATCCACACGATCAGCGGCAGCGTGACGAGTTGCAGCACCCACACCATGCCGACGTACGTGTCGAACAGCCCGAGCTTCTGGTAGAGCACGAACAACGGGATGATCACTGTCAGTTCGGGGGCGAAGCGGAACGACAGCAGCGTGAACATCAGGTTCTCTGAGCCCTTGAACCGCCACCGCGCCGAGGCGTACGCCGCCGGCAGTCCCACCACCAGCGACAGCGCCACCGCCCCGACCGACACCACCAGGCTGTTGACGAAGAACCGCACGAACGGGATGCCCTCGCTGTCGCCGAGGACCGTCCGGTAGCCGTCGAGGGTGGGGGAGAAGGAGAAGTAGGTGGAGAAGAGCTGGTCGGCCGGCTTCAGCGACAGGATCACCATCCAGGCGATCGGGAACAACGCGAACGCGAAGTAGAGGATCAGGGCGGCGTCGCCGAGCCACCCCAGGGCACGTTTCCTCATGTGGTGACCTCCGCGGCCTTCCGCTGGATTTTCCCCAGGTGCTTCACCAGCACCATCGCGGCCAGGTACACCACGGCCCACAGCACGACCGTGTAGGAGATACCGAAGGAGTAGCGCTGGAAGCGGATGGCCTCCAGGTACGCCCGGATCTGGAGCACGACGGTCGCGTCACCCGGCCCGCCCTCGGTCAGGGCGTAGATGATGTCGAACACCTTCAGCGAGTCCATGAACCGGAAGATCACCGCGACCAGCACGTACGGCCACAGCATCGGCAGGGTCAGCCGCCGGAAGGTGTACCACCACCCCGCGCCGTCCACGGCCGCCGCCTCGAACGGGGAGGCGGGCAGCGACCGCAGCCCGGCGAGGGCGAGGATCGCCACGAACGGGGTGTAGACCCACACGTCCACCGCGATCGACGACAGCAGCGCGCCCGTCGGGGTGTCGGTCCACTGCACCCCGCCCAGCCCGAAGGGCCTGAGCAGGTGGTTGACCACCCCCACCGACGGCTGGAGCATCAGCTTCCAGATGATCGCCGCGATCACCGGGGCGATCATCAGCGGCAGGATCAGGATCTTCTCCAGGATCCGGCCGACGACGGTCGACCGGTGCAGCAGCAGGGCGACGGCCACCCCGAGCACGGTCTCCGCGAGGGCCGCCCCGACCGCGTACAGCACGGTCACCCACGCCGAGTTCCAGAACGCCTCCTGCGTGAAGACGGTGGTGTAGTTCTCGAACCGCACCATGTCCGGCTGCGGTTTGCTCGCCGAGAAGTCGAACAGCGTGTAGTACAGGCCGAGTCCGAACGGGTAGAGGATCCCGCAGGTCAGCAGCAGGGCCGGGACGATCAGGAGGTACGGCCGCAGCGCGAGCCGCACGGCTAGCCCACCTTGCCGGCGAGGTCGTCCGCCAGCCCGTCCAGGACCGGCCCGGCGTCCTTGCCGCCGTAGATCTCCTGGAGGGCCGCCGCCCAGCTGGTCGTCGCGTCGAAGAACTGCGCCTGCGGGGTGAACTGGATCTTCGTCTGGTCGACGACGGTCTCGAAGGTCTCCAGGAAACCCGGCAGGTGCCGCATCTTGTCCTTGTACGCTGCGTCGTCCGCGACGGACTTGCGCACCGGGTCGATGTGGTTGTGGGTGACGGCGCTCTTGCGCAGGTGCTCCTTGCCGGTCGCCCACTGCAGGAACAGCCAACTGGCGCTCTTCTTCCTGCTCTTGGCGTTCATGCCGAGCGACCAGATCCACATGTTGGTGGCGAGCGAGCCGCCGGGACCCTTCGGCCCGGGGTGGAAGGCGATCTTCCCGGAGGCGGGGCTCGCGCCCTTCACCGCCTGGAAGTAGGCGGCCGTGTCGGCGTCGAACAGCATCCCCGCCTTCTTCGCGCCGAGGTCGCTGGAGCACTGGTACCAGGTGTACGACGTCCAGGACGGCGGCCCGCCCCGCTTGACCATGCGGGCCCAGTCCTCGGTGAAGGCGACGGCCTCGGGGCTGTTCATGGCGGGGGTGAGCTTCCCGCCGTCGACCGTGAAGTCCTTCAGCCCGTTGCGGGCGTACATCGTCATGAAGCCGGGGTGGATGGTGGCCCAGCTGCGGGACCCGCGTACGGCGATGCCGTACATGCCGTCGAAGCCGGCGCCCGGCGCCTTCCGCTTGATGGTCCCGGCGAGTTCGGCCAGCTCGTCGAACGACTCGGCCGGCTTCAGGCCGAGTGTGCGGAACACCTCGGTGTTGTACGCGACGACGTTGGTCTCCCAGCCCCACGGCAGCGCGTACTGCCCGCCCCGGCCGAGCGGCGCGCCCGCCTTCAGGGACCACTGGTCGGCCCGCAGCAGGTTCGGGAAGAAGTCGTCCTGGTCCCATTCGGCGCCCGTCGCCGAGGAGTTGCGCATCCAGGGCCCGAGATCCTCCAGCCAGTTCGGCGGCCCGTACTGCCACACCATGTACGCGCCGAGCATGAAGACGTCGTAGGAGGCGCGCCCGCTGGACAGGTCCACGGTGAGCTTGTCGAAGTAGTTGTCCTCGGGGAAGACGTCGTACTCGACCTCGATGCCGGTCTTCGCCGTGAACGACTTCAGGTCGGCGATGAGCGCGTCCGTGTACGGGTGCTTGTTGAGCAGGGCCTTGACGGTGGTGCCCTTCTCCCGTTTCCAGTCGAAGGAGCCGGTGACGTCGTCCGCCGCCGAGCCGTCGCTCTTGCCGTCGTCCCCGCCGAACCCGGCGCCGCAGGCCGTGAGCAGGGGTGCCGCGGCAGCCCCGGCGGCGAGCGCGAGGAACCTCCGGCGGTCGTGCACGTGCGTGTCCATCCGTACCTCCACCTGGAAGCTGGCTCACACGTCGGGTCGACTCGTTAACAGAGGGTGGAACGGCTGAAGTTGGGCGTCAATCCCTCGCGCACGGGAAAATATCGGGGCACAGTGAGAAGTTCACAGATCCGGCTGCGACGGTGTGGGAGGTTCCGGATGGTGGACGACGGTGCGGACGAGGGTGCGGGCTGGCTCGGCGTCGACCTGGGCACGCAGAGCGTCCGCGTGCTGCTCGTCACCGCCGACGGCACGGTCCTCGGCCGCGGCTCGGCCCCGCTGACCGGGCGGCGAAGCGGACCGCGGCACGAGCAGGACCCGCTGCGGTGGTGGGCGGCGCTGTGCGAGGCGGCGAGGACCGCCCTCGGCTCGGCGCCCCCGGGCCTGCCGGTCGGCGGCCTCGCGGTGTGCGGCACGTCCGGCACGGTCCTGCTGACCGACGGGTCGGGCCGGCCCGTGAGCCCCGCGCTGATGTACGACGACGCGCGGGCGAAGGCCGAGGCCACGCGGGCCCGCGAGGCGGGGCTCGCGGTCCAGGACACCTGGGCGCTGCCGAAGGCACTGTGGCTGCTCGGCCAGTACGGCGGCGGCTCGCTGCGCCTGACGCACCAGCCCGACCTGATCGTCTCCCGGCTCACCGGCGAGCCGCCCCCGGCCGACTCCAGCCACGCCCTGAAGACGGGCTACGACGTCGAGGGCGACCGCTGGCCGGCCGCAGCTCTGGCCGAACTGGGCGTGCCCGACGACCTGTTCCCCGCTGTCGTCCCCCCGGGGACCCGCCTCGGCGAGGTCCGCCCGGCCGCCGCCGACGCCACCGGCATCCCCGCCGGCACACCGGTGCTCGCCGGGATGACCGACGGCTGCGCGGCGCAGATCGCCTCCGGTGCGCTGCGGCCCGGCTCCTGGAACTCCGTGCTCGGCACCACGCTCGTGCTGAAGGGCGCCGCCCGCGCCCCCGTCCGCGACCCGGCCGGCGTGGTCTACAACCACCGCGCACCGGACGGCACCTGGCTGCCCGGCGGGGCGTCCAGCGTCGGGGCCGGGGCCCTCGCGGCGCACTTCCCGGGGGCCGACCCGGCCGCCATGGACGCGCGGGCCGGGGCGTTCGAACCGTCGCGTGTGCTCGCCTACCCCCTCGTCTCGCCGGGGGAGCGGTTCCCGTTCCGCGCGCCGGAGGCGATCCCGCTCGTCCTCGGCGACCCCGCCGGCGACGCCGACCTGTGGGCCGCGCTGCTCCAGGGCGTCGGCTTCGCCGAACGGCTCTGCCTGGACTACCTGCACCACCTCGGCGCACCCCTGGACGGGCCGCTCACCTTCACTGGCGGCGGCGCCCGCAGCCCGTACTGGAACCAGCTGCGCGCCGACATCCTGGGCCGCGTGGCCCGCGTCCCCGAGCAGACCGAACCGGCCCTCGGCATGGCGGCGCTGGCCGCGTACGGGGTGCTGGGCACCGGCGCGCTCGCGGACGTCACCGCGCGCATGGTCCGCGTCCGGACCGTGGTCGAACCCCGCCCCGCCCGCACCGCGGTCTTCGCCGAGCCGTACGCCCGTCTGGTCGACGCCCTGCGCGACCGCGGCTGGCTGCCCGGCCCGGTCGCCGCGCACGCGCACCGCCGGCTGAACCGGGATACTTCCCCCTCATGAGTACGACCCTCCTGCTGGTCCGCCACGGGCAGACCGTCTGGCACGCCGAGAACCGCTACGCCGGCATCAGCGACATCGACCTCACCGACACCGGCCGCGCCCAGGCCGACGCCCTCGGCCGGTGGGCCGCCGCCCACCCCGTCGACGCGATCTGGACGTCCCCGCTGTCCCGGGCCGTCGCCACCGCCGAGCCCGCCTGCCGCGCCCTCGGTCTCACCCCGCAGAGCGAACCCCACCTGCGGGAATGCGACTTCGGGGTGCTGGAGGGCCGGACCCTCGCCGAGTTCGAGGCCGAGGACCCCGAGTGGGCCGCGGCCTACCGGGCCGACCCGGTGGAGCACTCCTTCCCCGGCGCCGAGGACCCGCGGGCCGCGGCGGCCCGGGGCGTGCGCGCCCTGCGGGGCATCGCCGCCGCCCACCCCGGCGAACGCGTCCTGGTCGTCGCCCACAACACCCTGCTGCGGCTGGTGCTGTGCACCCTGCTGTCGATCCCGGTGAGCGAGTACCGCAGAGTGCTCCCACGGCTGCGGAACGCGGCGGTCAGCGAACTGCGCATGCACCCCGACGGTTCCGCCGCGCTCCTCTCACTCAATGTGCCCTGCGCGAGCGATGTGCCGTAGCACGACGGGGCCCGGCGCGGCGGCCCGGGCCGCCCGAAGCCCTCCACACGGGAAGACCCCCGCGAGTCACGTCCTCGCGGGGGTCTCCTTCTTTCCGCCTGCCGCCGTGAAGGGTGAGAAGACGATCACGAGGCAGGACGCTTCAGGGCCTCAGGGGGCCAGCAGCAGCACGTCCGCGCGGGACTTGGCGGCCTCGTAACGCCGGGCCACGTCCTGCCAGTTGACGACCTGCCACATCGCCTCGATGAAGTCGACCTTCTGGTTGCGGTACTGCAGGTAGAAGGCGTGCTCCCAGGCGTCGAAGACGAGGATCGGGGTGGCGCCCTGTCCGACGTTGCCCTGGTGGTCGTAGACCTGCTCCACGATCAGCCGCCCGCTCAGCGGCTCGTAGGCGAGCACGCCCCAGCCCGACCCCTGCGTGGTGGCCGACGCCTTGGACAGCTGCGCCTTGAACCGCGCGAAGGACCCGAAGGACTCGGTGATCGCGTCCGCGAGCTCACCCACCCCGTCCTGCGCGAGCGGCTCACCGCCCCCGTCCTTCGGGCCGGTCATGTTCTGCCAGTAGATGCTGTGCAGGATGTGCCCGGACAGGTGGAAGGCCAGATTCTTCTCCAGCCCGTTGATCGATCCCCACGTCTCCTTGTCCCGCGCCTCGGCCAGCTGCTCCAGCGTGTCGTTGGCGCCCTTCACATAGGCGGCGTGGTGCTTGTCGTGGTGCAGCTCGATGATCTCGGGGCTGATCACGGGGGCGAGCGCGGAGTAGTCGTAGGGCAGTTCGGGCAGCGTGTAGACGGGCATGGGCGGGATCCCCTCCGGACCTCTTATTGCAACTGTCTTGCAACTGCACGCTAGCAGCAAGAGAGGACCGACGCATGGCCCGGGCATGCGAAAAGGCCCCCGCGTCGCGAGGGCCTTCGGCGGTGGATCTTCTACTGCCTGGCGCGGGCCTTCTGCCACCCGTACCCGACCGCTGCCAGGACCAGGATCATCCCGCCCGTCGAGTACAGCTGCACCCGCGTGTCCGGTTCCCGGGCCATCAGGACGAAGACCGCGGCCATGCCGGCCAGGGCGACCCAGGTCAGCCAGGGGAACGCCCACATGCGCACGGCCAGCTGCTCGGGTGCCTCGCGCTCCAGACGGCGGCGCAGGCGCAGCTGCGAGACGGCGATGAAGATCCAGACGACCAGGATCACCGCCCCGATCATGTTCAGCAGCCAGGCGAAGACGTCGTCGGGCCGCCAGTAGCTCAGCAGCACGCACAGGAACCCGAAGACGCAGGACGCCAGCACGGCGATCCGCGGCACCCCGCCCGAGACCCGGCCGAGCCCCTTCGGGCCCTGCCCGCGCTGCACCAGCGAGTAGGCGATGCGGGAGGCGCCGTAGATGTTGGCGTTCATGGCGGACAGCAGGGCCACCAGCACGACCACGTTCATCAGCTGCCCGGCGCCCGGGATGCCGAGCTCGTCGAGGGCGGCGACGTACGGGCCCTTCTCGACGACCTCCTCGGAGTCCCACGGCACCAGCGTGACGATGACGGCCATCGAGCCGATGTAGAACAGCGCGATGCGCCACATCGCCGTGCGGACCGCGCTCGCGACGCCCTTCACGGGGTTCTCCGACTCGGCGGCGGCGATGGTGACCGTCTCCAGGCCGCCGTAGGCGAAGACCGAGGCGAGCAGGCCGATGACCAGGCCCTCACCGCCGTTCGGCAGGAAGTCGGTGAGGTGCGTCGCGCCCGGCGAGTCCGTGCCGGGCAGGACGCCCGCGATGGCCAGGACGCCGAGCACCAGGAACAGGGTGATCGCGCCGACCTTCAGCGCCGCGAACCAGAACTCGAACTCGCCGAAGTTCTTCACGGCGGCCAGGTTCGTGCCGCAGAAGACGACCATGAACAGCGCCACCCACGCCCACTCCGGCGTGCCGGGCAGCCAGCCGCTGACGATCTTCGCGGCGCCGATGCCCTCCAGGCCGACGGCCGTGCACAGCAGCACCCAGAAGGACCAGCCGGCCGTGAAGCCCGCCCAGGGGCCGATCGCCCGCTCGGCGTGCGCCGAGAAGGACCCCGACGACGGATACGCGGCCGACATCTCGCCGAGCATTCTCATCACCAGCATGACGAGGGCGCCGGAGAGGGCGTAGGCGACCACGATCGAGGGGCCGGCCGCGGCGATACCGGCACCGGAACCGACGAACAGTCCGGCTCCGATCACCCCGCCGAGGGCGATCATCGACAGGTGGCGCTGCTTCAGGCCGTGGGAGAGGGAGGCGTCGTCCGCGCTGGGCGGCGTCTCCGTGGTGGTGCTGGGCATGGGCGCGGCTCGTCCTATGCGTGGTGGGTGTACGAGGGCAAAAACGCCGCCAGTCTCGGATGCCTCTCCGCCGGAGCGAAGAGGCATCCCACCATGCGGACAGCCGCGTCGCTCTGTGTGTCAGGCCGCGACCGGTGTGTAGTGCGAGGCGTCGCCCTCCACGGAGTAGCTCTCCTTGCCCTCGATGCCCACCGGGACGTCCCCGGCGACGGTCACGCGGTGCAGGCGCCGCGGCCGGCCGTCGTAGTTGTCGACGGCGTAGTGCTGGGTGATGCGGTTGTCGAACAGGACGAGCTGGTCCGGCGACCAGCGGTGGCGCAGGACGTTCTCCGGCCGGGTCACGTACGCCTGGAGCAGATCGAGGATCTTGCGCGACTCCCCGGGTGAGAGGCCCACGATCCGCTGGGCGAAGCCGCCGATGAACAGTCCGCGCTCGCCGGTCAGCGGGTGGACGCGGACCACCGGGTGGACCGTGCGGTACTTGATCGAGGTGAACTGGGCGCGCCGGGCAGACTGCTCCTCGTCGACGTCCTCCTCCGGGACGGCGTAGTCGTAGTCGTTGGTGTGCTCGGCCCACAGGGTGTCGGCCAGGCCGCGCAGCGGCTCGGGCAGGCTGCGGTAGGCGGCGGCCGAGCTGGCGATCAGCGTCTCGCCGCCGTAGGGCGGGACGGTGATGCTGCGCAGACTGGTGGCCTGCGGAGGGTTGAGGACGAACGTGACGTCGGTGTGCCAGTGGTTGGCGGCCCGGCCGCCCTCGCTGTCGACGGGCAGCACGTTCGGGGCGCCGTCCACCGCCGACACCGTCGGGTGGGCGGTGGTGATGTCGCCGAAGTGGCGGACGAAGGCCTGCTGGCCGGCGTCGTCGAGGCCCCGCGCGTCGAAGACGAGGGCCTTGTGGGCGTTGAGCGCCTCCCGCAGGGCGGTGGAGGTCTCCTGATCGAGGGGCCGGGTGATGTCGACGCCCTCGACGCGGGCGCCGATGTGCGCGGTGACCTTGTGGATCTCGATGGCCATGACGGGTTCCTTCCGGACGAGGTGTTCAGACGAGGGCGGGGGCGACGACGTGCTGGTTGGCGGGGCGCGGGAGGCCGTAGCGCTCGCGCAGGGTGCGGCGGGGGCTGCCGTACTCGGTGCGGAGCAGCCCCCGGGCGCGCAGGATCGGGACGACGTGGTCGACGAAGGCCTCCAGGCCGGACGGCAGCACCGCGGGCATGATGTTGAAACCGTCCGCGGCGCCCGAGGCGAACCAGAGCCCGATGGTGTCGGCGATCTGCTCGGGCGTCCCGGCGAAGGTGAGGTGCCCGCGCCCGCCGCCCAGCCGCCCGATCAGCTGCCGCACGGTGAGCCGGTCACGCCGGGCCAGCTCGACGATGAGCGTGTAGCGGCTCTTGGCGCCCTCGATGGCGCTCTCCGGCGGCAGGTCGGCGGGCAGCGGGCCGTCCAGTTCCAGGGTGCCGGGGTCGAGGTGCAGCAGCCGCTCCAGACGGTCCACGCCGTGCGTGTGCACGATGTGGTCCTCCAGGAGCCGCTCGTTCGCCCGGGCCTCGGCCTCCGTGGAGCCGATCACCGGGACGATGCCCGGCAGCACCTTGATGTGGTCGGCGTCCCGGCCGGCCGCGACCGTCCGGGCCTTGAGGTCGGCGTAGAAGGACCGGGCGTCCTCGACGGTCTGCTGCGCGGTGAACACCGCCTCCGCGTAGCGGGCCGCGAACCGCTTGCCGTCCTCGGAGGAGCCGGCCTGCACGAGCAGCGGGTACCCCTGCGGTGGGCGGGGCACGTTGAGCGCGCCCTCGACGCTGAAGAACCGGCCCCGGTGCCGGGCCGGGTGGATCTTCGCGTCGTCGCCCCACACCCCCGCCGCCTTGTCGGCGACGATCGCGTCGTCCTCCCAGCTGTCCCACAGCTTCAGCGCCACATCGAGGAACTCCGCGGCCCGCGCGTACCGTTCGGCGTGTGCGGGCTCGGCGTCCAGGCCGAAGTTCCGGGCGGCCTCGGCCCCGGCCGTCGTCACGATGTTCCAGCCCGCCCGGCCACCGCTGATGTGGTCCAGCGTGGCGAACTTGCGGGCCAGGTTGTAGGGCGAGTTGTACGAGGTGGAGGCCGTGGCGATCAGGCCGATGTGCTCGGTCGCCGTCGCCAGCGCGGTCAGCAGCGTGATCGGCTCCAGGGCCCCCGCGGGCCGCTGGGCGAGGTTGTTCCACAGCTGCGGACCGTCGGCGAGGAACAGCGAGTCGAAGGTGCCGCGCTCCGCGATCCGGGCGAGCCGCACGTAGTGCGCCAGGTCCACGTGCGCGTACGGGTCGCTCTCCGGCAGCCGCCACGACGCCTCGTGATGGCCGGTGTTCATCAGGAACGCGTTGAGGTGCAGCTCTCTGCGGGTCATCGATGGTCCTCCGTGACACCGAGCGCGGCCAGCAGCCGCTCCCGGTACTCGCCGAGCAGGGGGTCGCGGTACGACCGCGGGTGCGCGCGGTCGATGGTGAGGTCGAGGCCGATCCGGCCGTTCTCCAGGACGAGCACCCGGTCGGCGAGCACGATCGCCTCGTCCACGTCATGGGTGACCAGCAGCACCGATGGCCGGTGGCGCTCCCACAGCTCCCTGAGCAGCCCGTGCATGCGGATCCGGGTGAGCGCGTCCAGCGCCCCGAACGGCTCGTCGGCCAGCAGCAGTTCCGGTTCGCGCACCAGGGACCGGGCCAGGGCTGCGCGCTGGGCCTCGCCCCCGGACAGCTGGCCCGGCCAGGCCCGCTCGCGGCCCTGCAGACCCACCTCCTCCAGGGCTTCCCGGCCTTTGCGGCCGGCGTCCTTGCCCTCCGCGCCGAGCAGCACGTTGTCGAGGACCCGCCGCCAGGGCAGCAGCCGGGAGTCCTGGAAGACCACCGACACCCGCTCGGGGGCGGTCAGCTGCCCGGAGCCCGTGACGCCGTGGTCGAGTCCGGCGATCGCCCGCAGCAGCGTGCTCTTGCCGGAGCCGCTGTGCCCGAGCAGGGCGGTCAGCTGCCCGGCGGGCAGATCGAGGTCGATGCCGTCGAGGACCGTGCGCCCCTCGAACGACCGGGTCAGGCCGCGCAGTTGGACGGCGGACCGGGTCAGCTGCTCAGTGTGCGGCGCCATGACAGCACCCTCCGTTCGACGATACGGACCGCGCTGTCGGAGATGAGGCCGAAGACGCCGTAGACGACCAGGCCGACGAGGATGACGTCCGTCTGGCCGTAGTTCTGCGCCTGGAACATCATGTAGCCGAGCCCGCTGGTGGCGTTGATCTGCTCCAGCACCACCAGGCCCAGCCAGGAGCCGGTGACCCCGAGCCGCAGCCCGACGAAGAAGCCGGGCAGGGCGCCGGGGATCACGACCTGCCGGATGAACCGGAACTTCGACAGGCCCTGCACCTCGGCGAGTTCGACGAAGCGGCTGTCGATGCCGGACAGCGCGGCGTGCGTGTTCAGGTAGATCGGGATGTACACGACGATCGCGATGATGGCGATCTTGAACGTCTCGCCGATGCCCAGCCAGAGGATGAACAGCGGGATCAGACCCAGGGTGGGGATGGCCCGGTTCAGGTTGACCGTCCCGTCGATCAGCGCCTCCCCGGTCCGGGTCAGCCCGGACGCCAGCGCGAGCAGGACCCCCACGGCCAGGCCGATCGAGAAGCCGGTGGCCGCGCGCTGCAGCGAGGTCAGGATGTCGTCCGGCAGCGTGCCCGCGCTCCACAGGCGGCTGCCGGTCTCCAGCACCGTCCAGGGAGCGGGGATCGCGCCCGGGTCGAGCAACCCGGCGGCGGAGGCGACGCTCCACAGCGTGAGGACGGCGACGGGCCCGACGAGCCGGGTGGCGGGCAACCGCCTGCCCGGGGCCAGCCGCCGGCGCCTGCGCACCTGGTGCGTTCCCTCCACCGGGGCGAGCGGTGCGGGCGCCTTCGTGGTCCGGTGGGTCGTCGTGGTCACGGCGGTCACCTCCGGTACTCCGCGGGTACGGCCTTGGCCGCGAGGGACTCGAAGCGGTGGTCGAACAGCTCGGAGACGTCGAACTTCTTCACGAAGCCGCCCTCCGCGAGCAGATCGGCGGTCTCCTGCTCCCACCGCACGGCCTCGTCCCAGCTGGGCGGGAACAGCGGCTTGTTGGCCAGCGCGGTGATGGCCTTCGCCTGGGGCAGCGTCAGGTTCTGCGTCCCGACGTAGAACTGCTCGTTCCACTCGTCGGGGTGCTCGTACGCCCACACCTGGCCCTTCGCCCAGTACGGCACGTACGCGGCGATGGCGGCGGCCTTCGCCCGGTCGTTCAGCACCGAGACCGGAGCCCACAGCAGGTTCAGCAGGTCCACCACGTCCGTGGGGATCGTGCGCGCGGACTTGTACTGCGCCAGATAGGCGGGCGCCTGGCTGTTGGCGAGCGGGGCGATGTCCACCTGCCCGGACTGCAGGGCGGTGAGGAACTGGTTGCTGGTCAGCGGCACCAGCTCCACGTCGTCGTACTTCAGTCCGGCCTTCTTCAGCGCCCGCAGCAGGACGACACCCTGCGCCTGCCCCTGGGAGAAGGCCAGCCGCTTGCCCCGGAACTCCGCGACCCTGCGGATGTCGCTGCCGGGCTTGGTGGCGAACAGGTAGTTGGGCTTGCGGGTGATGTTGATCGCCACGATCTTCGCGTCGAAGCCCTGGTAATGCGCCTGGATCGGCGGGATCCCCGCGTTGTTGGCGACGTCCAGGGACTTCGCACGGAAGGCGTTGATGACATCGGGCCCCGCGCCGATGTTCAGCCAGTTGGACACCTTGAACGGCAGGTCACGGAACCCGGCCAGCTTGAACTGCAGCTGCTGCGCGCCCTGGTACGACGCGATCTTCAGGCTCGTCCCCGCGGGGACCTTGGAGGCCAGGGGAGCGTCGGACGCCGTCTCGGCAGCGGCGCTGTTGTCGGCGCAGCCGCTCAGGCCGGCTGCCGCGGCCGTCACACCGAGCATCGAGGTCAGGAACAGGCGCCGGTCGACACCGGCGACGGAGGGCGAGGGCATGGGAGTACTCCCTGGGTATGGAAGGCGGCACAGCACACGGAATTCCCGGCGAAAAGAAGCCGGACAAGGAATTCACGCGAATGTCACAAAGGAAGGAGAAGGCGCTCCGTGAACGGGCGCCAGGGCGCGTCAACGGGTCAGCAACAGAGAGTGCGACAGCTCGTGAGCGGGGTCATGAACAGGATGTTCCTGGTCTCCGGCCCTACCTGTCAACATTCCGAGTTTCTGAATTAAATAGCGTCAGGTGACGCCGCCAGCGGATCCCGATAGAGAACGTCGAGCGCCACCGCACCACCGGCCACGGCCAGCACGGAATCAGGGAAAGCGATCGGCGAGACGGTCGCGGCGCGCTCCGCCCCGACCTCTTCCCGCAGCGCGGCCAGACAGTCCTCGCGGTGCATGGCCCCGATCTCCGTCACCACCACCTGCTCGGGGTTGAGCACGTCGAGCAGCAGCCCCACCGCACGCCCCGTCCGCCGCGACCGCTCCCGCAGCAGCTCCGCGGCCACCGGGTCACCGGCCGCGGCCGCGGCGACCACACGCATCGGGTTCGCCGCGTGGCAGACCCCCGCCGCACGGGCCCGCACACACAAGGTGCGCTCGCTCAACTCCGCCTGAAGGCACCCCACCCGGCCGCAACCGCACGGCTCCGTGCCGCCCGGCACCGGCAGATGGGCGATGGACCCCGCCTGGGAACGCGGCCCGTGATGCACCTCGTCATGGGTGGCGAACGCCGCGTCGACCACGTTTCCCGCGAACAGGTGCAGCACACTGCGGCTGCCCCGCGCCTGCCCGAAGAGCCGCTCCGCGTTCACCAACGCCCGTGCGTGCCCGTCCACATGGACCGGCAGCCCGGTGCGCGCGCCGAGCACCTCCCGCACCGCCACCTCGCGCCAGCCCAGCAGCGGATGCTCCACGACGGTGCCCGAGTCCCGGTCCACCCAGCCGCCCGCCGCGAACCCGACCCCGAGCGCCGTGCTGCCGGGCAGGCCGGCGAGCAGCGCCGCCAGACCGTCGGCCGCCCGGGCCAGCACCCGCCCGGGCTCGGTGCCCGTGTGTTTCACCTCGCGCCGGGCCACCACACGGCCGCGCAGATCCAGCAAGGCGACCGTGGTGTACGGCACCGCCACGTGCACGCCGCCCACCACGAACCGGGAGTCGTCCAGGTCGACCGGCAGGTGCGGGCGGCCCACACCCCCGGAGCGCCGCAGCACGGCCGACTCGCGGATGAGCCCCAACTCGGCGAACCGGGCGCAGTAGTCGGTCACCGACGCCGGTGACAGGCCGGTCAGCCGGGCGATGGTGCTGCGCGCGACCGGCCCGTGTTCCAGTACGGACCGCAGCACGACGCTCGCGCTGGTGCGGCGGCGGTCGCTGTCGGCGACACGGGGGATGGGGGACGTCAGAAGGGGAGCCGCGGTACGGGGCATGGGAGTCTTCCTGGAAGCCGGTCCGACACTGTGCCGTCTCGATCGGCGGACCGGATCCCTCCGCCCCGCCTCACAGAGGCCGGCGACAGGTGGCCGTGCCCTGGCGTCGCAGGTCGACGTAGCGACGCGACGAGAAGTACCGGGCCTGGGCAACCATGCCGGCGACGCTAGCAAAACGGCCCCGGGCTGCCCAGACGGCGACCGACGGGCGAGACGGCGTATGCGACGCCTTTGGGGGAAACCTACAGACACCCCTCGACCGGGCTGCCGTGGCACGTGCCTCCTCACCACCGTGACCGGCATCACCCCGTCCTCGGTGTAACCGGCACCCTTTGTTCGGAAGCGACCAACCGCCGGTCCACGCCTTTGTGGACGGCTGACGGTGATCGGGGCGAGAGCGCTGGGATAACGTCACCGTGTCCCACCGGCCCTCACCCTCGCGGAGTCCCCATGAGCACCGCCACCGCCACACCCGCTCGCACCGGTCAGGTCCTCGCCGACCTGCTCCCTTCCCCCAAGCTCTCGGCGGCACTCGAGCAGGGCGGTGCCCCCACCCGAGTCCGGGACGCGGCCCTCGTGCTCGGCGGCGCCGCGCTCACCGGCCTCGCCGCCCAGCTCTCCGTCCCCGTGCCGGGCTCGCCGGTGCCGGTGACCGGCCAGACCTTCGCCGCGCTGCTCGTCGGCACGTCCCTCGGCGCCGGCCGCGGCTTCCTCGCGCTCGCGCTGTACGCCGTGGCGGGCCTCGCCGGTGTGCCGTGGTTCGCGCAGGGCACCTCGGGCGTCGCCCCCTCCTTCGGCTACATCCTCGGCATGATCCTCGCCGCTACCGTCGTCGGCGCCCTGGCCCGCCGCGGCGCCGACCGCTCGGTACTGCGCACGGCCGGCACCATGCTGGTGGGCGAGGCCATCATCTACGCCGTCGGCGTGCCCTACCTGGCCCTCGCCACCGGCATGTCCGCCACCGCCGCCATCGCGGCCGGCCTCACGCCGTTCCTCGTCGGCGACGCGGTCAAGGCGGCGCTGGCGATGGGCGTCCTGCCGACGGCCTGGAAGTTCGCGAACAAGCGCTGACCGTGTCATTCATGGTCCGGTGCCGAACGCGGCTCGAACCTGATCGGCGTTCTCGAAGTGCGGCGGACGTGAAGGCGGCCTTCGTCTGATCCCGTGCTCCATCTCAAAGTGGATCAGGCGAAGGCCGTGTCGTGCGTTCGGTCCATCAGGGCGTGAGGATGCGGCTGCTGCGGCGGGGGGGGGGGCGGGGGGGCGGGGCCCCCCCCCCCCCAAACCAAAAACCCCCGAACTTACCCCCCGTACCCCCCCCGGGCCGGGGGC
>NZ_JBHWFG010000047.1:0-51531 GCF_042733745.1 Streptomyces sp. NPDC059696 | reverse complement strand
GCAGCGGCTTGGTGGCCCGGGTGCGTCCGGCGCTCCGGGTACGGGCAATCTCCCTTTACCGCCGCTCACCCCGTGGGTGCGGGCCCCCTCGCGGCGCGGCCCCGGGCCCCGCTCCCATGTGCGTGTGATCAACCACACTGTGGTCTCAACGCCTTTGTGAGGGCGGCTCCTTGGAAGCTGCGGACGGCGGATCAAGGCCAGGCGGAACCGCTTCTCCGGCCCCCTCTGCCACGATGGTCGGCGCCGTACCCGTCGAGGGGATCCACCGTGCAGCGCCGCCGGTGTGACGCGCCCCTCGTCCCCTCCTCCTGAGTCCTCCGACTCGTCTTCGAGTACCGCACTGTGTCTTCCCTCTCCTCCCCCTCCCCTGCCCTGCCCGCCTCCCGCTCGCCCTGGCGGTCGCTGCGGTACCGCAGCATGCGCTGGTGGTCCGTTGCGAACTTCGTGTCGAACGCCGGTACGTGGATGCAGCTCACGGTGCAGAACCTGCTGGTCCTGCAGATCACCGGGTCCGCCGCCGCGACGGGGCTGTCCATGTCCGTGCAGGCCGCTCCGGCGCTGCTGATCAGCGTGCTGGGCGGGGCCGCCGTCGACCGGTGGCCCCGCAAGCTGACGGCGGCCGTGAGCCAGGCGGTGCTCGGCGCGATCGCCTTCACCACGGCCGTCCTCGTGGCGCTGGACCTCATCGACATGACCTCGCTGATGGTGCTGGCCGCCCTCACGGGCATCGTCGCCACCGTCGACAACCCGGCGTGCGCGCTGCTGGGGAACGATCTCGTGCCGGCCGAGGACGTGCCCTCGGCCATCGGGGTCGGTGCGCTGGTGCACCAGGCGGGCCGGCTGGCGGGAGCGGCCCTTGCCGGTGTGGCCGTGGGGTTCCTCGGCACGTCCGCCGCGTACTTCGGCAACGGGCTGTCGTTCCTGTTCGTGGCCTCCGTCATCCCGTTCCTGCGCCCCGCGGCGGGTGCGGCGCGGCGGGACGTCCCGGTTCCCGACGACACCGTCGCCGGCCCCGGGGAGACCCGCAGCGGCACCGGGCCGGACCTGACCGTCCGGGAGGGGCTGGCCTACTTCTGGCGGCGGCCGCGCCTGGTGGCGCTGGCGGGTGTGACGGGCATCAGCTCCGTCTTCGGCCGCAACTACGGGCTCACCCTGGCCGTGCTCGTCACCGGGCCGCTCGCCGGTGGTGCCGGTTCGTTCGGCACGGTGTCCACGGTGCTCGCCGTCGGCGGCATCCTCGGCGCGGTGCTCGGCGCGCGGCTGCGCAAGCCGTCGGTGCGGCTCGTGGGGGCGCTGGCGGCCGCGGGGGCGTTGCTGCAGGTGGTGGCGGGGCTGTCGCCGTCGCTCGCGGTGCTGATCGCCCTGGTGCTGCCGATGGCCGTGGTGGAGTCCGTCTCCGACACCGCCGGCACGGCCGTCCTGCAGACCGACCCGCCTGCGCACATGCGGGGCCGGGTGCTGGGCGTGTGGGGCAGCATCGGCACGGTGTGGGGTCTGGGCGGCCCGCCCGCGCTGGGCCTCCTGATGGAGCTGGCCGGGCCGCGCGGCGCCCTCGTCACCGGTGGACTGCTCATCGCCGGCGCGATCGGGGCGGGCGCCCTGCTGCGCCGGCGCCGGACCACGGCACCGGTCGTCCTGCGCACGCAGGAACACGAGGCCCCGGGCCGCCCGGCCCTGACCCCGGCGGCCTGACCGGACGCCATGCCTACGGCCGCAGTGCCGTCCGGGCCGCCTTCGCCGCCCGCCGGGCCAGCAGGGTCGTGGAGCGGCCGTCCAGGTAGGGCAGGACCACCGCCTGGCCGCCCCACGTGCGGAGCACCTCCGCCTCGGGCAGGTCCTGGACGGAGTAGTCGCCGCCCTTGACCCAGACGTCCGGCCGCAGGCGGGCCAGAACCGCCTCGGGCGTGTCCTCCTCGAACACCGCCACCGCGTCGACGCTGCCGAGGGCGGTGAGGACCCGGGCGCGGTCCGCCGCCGGGGTGAGCGGCCGGCCCGGTCCCTTGCGGCGGGCGACGGACGCGTCGGAGTTCAGGCACACGATGAGGCAGTCCCCGATCCGCCGGGCGCTCTCCAGCAGCCCGACGTGACCGGCGTGCACCAGGTCGAAGCAGCCGCCGGTGGCGACGACGGTGCCGCCGCGGGCCCGCACCCGCTCGGCGAGCCCGAACGCGTCGGTCGCGGACTCGTCGGCGGGGCCGGGCGCCGACTCGGTCCGCCACAGGCCGGGGTTGCCCGCGCCGCCCGCCGCGACGAACGCCGCCGCCTCGGCCACGGCCCGCTGCAGCGCCTCCTCGGGGAGCAGACCGTCGGCGAGGGCCGCAGCCGCAGTGGCGGCGAAGCAGTCGCCCGCCCCGCAGGGGTCCCCGTCGGCCCGGTAGGGCACCGGCACCAGCATCGGGGTGCCGGGTCCGGGCCGGGCCAGCAGCACCCCGCGTTCGCCGAGGGTGACGGCCACCCCGGCGGCGCGCCAGCGCTGGGCGAGCTCGGTACCCCGCTCGGCGTAGGCGCCCAGCGAGGTCCCCCCGGAGCCGGGATGCAGCGCCCGTGCCTCCGCCGCGTTGGGGGTGACCAGGCGGGCTCCGGGGACGGGCGGGTCGCCGGCGGGGTGCGGGTCCCACACCAGGGGTGTGCGGCGGGCGGCCTCCTCGAGGAGCGGTCGCAGGGCGCCCACGGTGTGCCGGCCGTAATCGGCGACCAGGACGGCGTGCGCGTCGGCCAGCGCCTGCCGGACCGCGTCGCCGGGTTCGCCCGGGGTGCCGCCGCCGCGGTCGATGCGGACGACCGGCCGGCCCTCCGCGAGGACGCGGGTCTTGACCGGCAGGGTGCCGTCCAGCGGGATCTCCAGCAGCCGGACCCGGCCGCGCAGACCCCGTCGTACCGTCTCGCTGGCCTCGTCGTCGCCGAGCGCGGTCACCAGGACCACGTCCCGGCCGCCCCGGGCCGCGAGGGCCGCGGCCAGGCCGGCTCCGCCGGGGTGGCGTCGGTCGCCGGTGACGTCAACGACAGGAGCGGGCGCGTCCGGGGACAGGCGGGTGGCGACGCCTTCGATGTCCTCGTCGAGGAGCACGTCCCCCACCACGACGAGCGGGCGTGGCCCGGTCATGACGTGCCTCCGCGGGTCAGGACCGCGCGCCGCGCCGACGGCGTGGACACGGCCGTGTCGAAGCATTCGCAGAGCAGGTGGACCGCGACGAGATGGGTCTCCTGGACGTTCGCGGTGGCGTCCGCGTCGATGCACAGGGCCTCGTGCGCGGCTTCCGCCAGGGGGTTGGGACCCCGGCCGGTGAGCGCCCAGACGCTCAGTCCGGCCTGCCGGGCGGTGACGGCGGCGGCGATGAGGTTGCTGCTGCGCCCGGAGGTGGACAGCAGCATCAGGACGTCGCCGGGGCGGCCGTGCGCGGTGACCTGGCGGGCGTAGACGTGGTCGAAGCCGTAGTCGTTGCCGATGGCGGTCACGCTGGACGTCTCGGCGTGCAGGGCGAGCGCGGAATAGGCGCGGCGTTCCCGGCGGTAGCGGCCGACCAGTTCGGCGGTGAGGTGCTGGGCCTGGGCGGCGCTGCCGCCGTTGCCGGCGGCGAGGAGCCGGCCGCCCGCCTGAAGCACGTCGGCGAGGCGGCCGCCCCAGTCCGCGATCTTGTCCAGGCCGTTCTCCCGGAACCGTCCCAGGACCTCCTCCAGCGACCGGCAGTGCAGACGGGCGGCGTCGAGGCCGGGCTGTGCAGAAGATTCGCTCATGCGGATCGGGCGCACCGCCGTGCGGGGACGGCGGGGACCCACACCTCCTTCGGACTGTGGGCTGGGGCGGACGGGTCAGCCGGCGTCGGTGGCGGCGGGCTCGGAGTCGAGGACCTCGCAGTAGGCGGCCTCGGTGGCGGCGGCGACCTGACCCCAGCCGTATCTGCTCAGCACCCGGCGGCGGCCGGCCGCACCGCAGGCCGCGCGGGCCTCGGGGTCGGCGAGCAGCCCGGCGACGGCGGCGGCCAGGGCCTCCGGGTCGCCGGGCGGCACCAGCCGTCCGGTGCCGGGGTCGGCGACGGTGTCGAGCTGCCCGCCGACAGCGCTGGCCACCACCGGCACGCCGCAGGCCATGGCCTCCAGCGGGACGATGCCGAACGGTTCGTAGTCGGCGGGGCAGACCACCACGTCGGCGGAACGCAGCAGCGCCGGCACCTTCTCGCTGGGGAGGGCTCCGGTGAAGCGGACGCGGTCGGCGACGCCGGCGTCCCGGGCGATGCCGCGCAGGCGCCGCACCTCCGGGTCGTCGTCGAGCCGCCCGGCGGGCGGCCCGCCCACCACCACCAGCTCGGTGCCGGGCAGCCGGGCCAGCGCGGCGAGGGTCACGGCGGCGCCCTTGCGCGGCACGAGCCGGCCCAGCTGGAGGATCCGGTGCGGGTGGGGCCCGCGCGGCGCGGCCGGGCCCTTGGGGGTGAACCGGTCGATGTCGACACCGCACGGCACGATCCCCACCCGGTGCGGGGGGATGCCCATGCGGGCCAGTTCGTGGACCTCGTCCCGGCAGGTGGCGATGACGCGGTCGCAGTTCAGGCCGATCTCGATCTCGCCGGGTATCCGCTCCGGCGGGCTGGTGTCGGCGAGCCGCTGGTGCCGTCGCTTCACCGTGCCGAGGGCGTGGTAGGTGTGCAGCAGGGGCAGGCCGTGCTCCCGGGTGGCGCGCAGTGCGGCCAGGCCCGACATCCAGTAGTGGGAGTGCACGACGTCCGGCGCCCGGGTGCGCCAGCCGCGCGCGAGGTGACGGCCGAACTCGTCCATGTGCGGCAGCAGTGCGTCCTTGGGGAGCGGTTCGGCGGGTCCGGCGGGTACGTGGTGCACCTCGACGCCGTCGCGCAGCTCGACCCGCCAGGGCAGGTCGGGCGCGTCACGGCGGGTGTGCACGGTGACGCGGTGGCCGCGGTCGGCGAGGGCGCCGGCGAGACAGGCGACGTGCATGTTCTGCCCGCCGGCGTCGACTCCGCCGAGGGCGGCGAGGGGGCTGGCGTGCTCGGAGACGAGCGCGATCGCGAGGACGCCCGGGGCCGGCGGTTCACCGCCGAGCGGTCCGGCGGGCAGGGGACTGAGGGACGGAGTCATGCGCACACCTCCGTGATCAGGCGCTCCCAGTCGGCCAGGAAGCGTTTGAGCCCGTAGCGTTCGAGGGCCGCCTGGCGGGCGCGGGTCCCGTCCGCGGCCGCGGCCTCGGGTTCGTGGAGGTAGTGGCGGGCGGCGCGGGCCAGGACGTCCGGGCGGGTGGTCAGGGTGCCGGCGCCGGGCGGGACCGCCTCGACCGCCTCGGTGGTGGCGAGCGCCAGCACGGGCATGCCGAGGTGCATCGCCTCCAGCAAGGACAGGCCGAGGGAGGTCCAGCGCACCGGGTGCAGGTACATGCGGCGTTCGGCCAGCGCCGTGTGCAGCTCGCTCTGGGGCAGGTCCGCGGTGCGGCAGTGCTCCGGCGGCAGGCCGAGGTGCCGGGCGAGCCCCTCGGTGCCCATCCCGAACACGTCGAGCGGCACCGCGTCGGCGAGGGCGGGCAGCAGGTCGGTGCCGGTGTACCGGGCGCGCCGTACGGGTTCGTTGACGACGACGGCGGCGCGGGCGAGCCGGCCGCTGTAGCGGTGGCCCGGGTCGACGATGCCGTGTTCGATCACGTGGGTGCGGGTGCTGCCGCTGTCCCAGAACAGCCGGTTGAAGTGGGTGACGTGCACGAGAGTCAGGTCGTCGCGGTCGGCGCACGGATGCCGGGTGTCGGGCACGTCGCCGTCGGGCGCGTTGTGCTCCAGGTACACCGCGGGCACGTCCCGGCCCGGCCGGCGCCCGCCGAGCCATTGTTCGGCCAGCGCCGCCTCGTGCGGCCGCTGGAGGAGGACCAGGTCGACCGGCGTGTCGCGCAGGTCGCCGGGGGTGATCTCGCGCACCTGGCCGGGCCAGGTGAAGGTCCGGGCCCGGCCCAGGCCGTCCGGGCCGCGGTCGGGCGTGACGGGGACGAGGTAGGTGTGGGGACCCTGGACGAACGCGGTCGTCCAGGAGCCGTGCACGTGCCACAGCAGGATGTTCATACGGCCGCTCCTCGCTCGGTCTGGTCTCCCCGGTCCGCCGGGCGGTCCGCGAGTGCCGCCACGGCGGCGAGCACCTCGCCGTCCCCGATGCCGTCGAGGCACGGGTGTCCGGGCACCGGGCAGTGCCGGGCCCGGGTCTGTGCGCACGCCGCGTGCGGGTCGCCGAGCAGGACGTGCGGTACGCCGTGGGGCGCCCACCGTTCGGCCGGCACGACCGGCGCGAAGAGGCTGACGACGGGGGTGCCCACGGCGGCGGCGAGGTGCGCCGGGCCGGTGTTCCCGGCCACCACGGCCCGGGCTCCGGCGAGGACACCGGCCAGGTGCGGCAGGTCCGTGGCGCCGCCGAGGTCGAGGCCGTGCCGTCCGGCGACGCGCGCGGTCAGGTCGCGCTCGCCGCTCCCGCCCGTGACCACCACCCGGTGCCCCGCCTCGGACAGGGCGGCCACGGCCCGTGCCGCCCGGCCCGGCGACCAGGCCCGTGCGGGCACGGCCGCGCCGGGGTGGAGCACGACGTAGGGTCCGGGGCCGGTGAGGTGGCCGGTGCCGGGTGGCGGCAGGACGCGCAGCCGGCCGTCGTCGCCGGGCGGCAGTGCGAAGCCCTCGGCGCGGGCCAGGTCGAGGGCGGCCAGGGCCTCGTGGCGGTGCGGTCTCCTGCGGTGCCGGTGGTCGAGGAGCGCGCCCGGGTAGTCCTCGCAGTCGGCGGCGGTCCGTCCGATCCCGGCCAGCTTCAGCAGCAGGGCGGCCGGCAGCGGGCTCTGGTGGTACGACACGAGCACCAGCGCCCGGTCGAAGCGGCCCGCCGTGAGCGTCTCCATCAGCCGCCGGGTTTCGGGGCGCGTGACCGGCGGCGGCTCCAGGCCCACCCAGGGGGCGTCGTAGGTCAGCACGTCGTCGACGCCGGGCAGCATCCGCCCGGCCGCCGCGCCCTGTGGTCCGCAGAGCAGCGCCGTGTACGCGGAACCGGCGGCGACGGCCCGTACGGCGGGCCCGGCGAGGAGGACGTCCCCGGCGCTGTCGAGCCGGACCACGAGGGTGCGGGGCAGGCGGGAGGGGGTCATCGCGGCTCCCGGGCGGGGACGGCCGGTGCGAGGACGAGGCGTACGGCCGCCGGCAGGTCCGGTGCCGTGACGTCGGCCGCCGCGGTCTCCTCGGTGCGCGTCGCGGCCGTGGGGACCAGGACCCCGCGGGCCCCCGCCGCGCGCGCCGCCTCCATGTCGGCTCCGATGTCGCCGATGACGGCGGTGTGCTCCGGTGGCACGGCGAGCCGGCGGCACGCGGCCAGGATCAGCCCGGGTGCCGGTTTGCGGCAGCCGCAGCCCTCGGCCGGCCCGTGCGGGCACACGGCCCAGACGGCGAACGGCCCGAGCAGTTCCTCGACCCGCAGCCGGACGTCCTCCACCTGGCGCCGGGTCAGCAGGCCGCGGGCCACGCCCGACTGGTTCGTCACGACGCCGACCGGCACGCCCGCGGCGCGCACGGCGTCCACGGCCTCGCGGGCGCCCGGCATGGGTGTGACCCGCGACGGGTCGCCGTTGTAGGGCACGTCCGCGACGAGGGTGCCGTCGCGGTCGAAGAGAACCGCGGCGGGGCGGGGGCCGCCCGGCCCGGGCGGGTGCTGCCGCACGGGGCCGGGGAGCAGCCAGGGGCCGGGGGACGGCGTCATGAGCGCAGCCGTTCCCTGGCCGCGGGGCGGGGCGAGGGCGTCGGCTCACCGCTTCCGGACGGGGTGTACCGCGCGGCCTTGCGGTGGGCGACGCGCCCGCGCAGCCAGTGCCAGGTCGCCGCGGGTGGGACGAGCGCGCTGGTCACCGTCATGGTGAGGACCTCGTCGCGGGTGCCCGGGCCGGGCAGGATGCGGGCGAGGGCGAACTCGGCGGTACCGGCGAGCCAGACGGCGGCGCACGCGGCGGCGGCCCGGTGCCGGCCGAGCAGGGCGCAGCCGAGGGCGGACACCCCCGCTCCGGTCAGGGCCAGATGCAGGGGGAGGCGTCCGCGCTGGGCCTGCGCCCGGCGCCACCAGTGACGGCCGTGCAGCCGGGTCATCAGCACGTCGTCGGCGTTGCCCGCCTGGAGCCGGACGGAGATCCAGCGCCCGGCCGGCCGTACGGGGTGGGTGGTGGTGCGCCGGCCGACGGTCAGCGTCCAGCCGGCGTCGAGCAGGCGCAGGGCGAGGTCGGCGTCCTCCCGGAAGGCCCGGCGGAAGCGTTCGTCGAATCCGCCCACGGCCGTCAGGGCGGCCCGGCGGTAGGCCATGTCCGCGGTGATCCAGTGGGCGGTGGCGAGTCCGGCCGTGTTGCGTTCCCAGTCCGTGGGGCGCCGGTCGGCGGGCAGGGGGACCTCGATCCGGGCGGTGATCCCGGCCGTGCCCCCGGCCGCCGCCGCCAGGTCGAGGGTCAGGTCGTCGCCCCAGGTGGCCCCGGGCACGACGTCGTCGTCGAGGAAGACGATCCAGGGCACGTCGCCGGCGGCCCGCCAGCCGAGGTTGCGTGCGGCGGCGGGTCCGCGCGCGCCGCCCGGGACGACGATGGTGCGTGCGCGCAGGGACGGCGGGACGTGGCCGGTGAGGGGGACGCCGTCGGCGGCGGGCCGGTCGTCGACGAGGACCACCCGGACGGGGCCCGGCCCGCTCGCCTCGGCGAGGGCGTGCAGGCAGGCGGCCAGGCTGGGCCGGCCCAGGGTCGGGATCACGACGGCGTAGGCGGCGTCGCCCGTCAGGGCCTCGGGTCCGGTCATCGGAGGCCTCCGGTGTCGGCGCTGCGGGGGTCGGTGCGGAACAGGTCGCCGCGCCGGATCGCGTACGGGCCGATGGCCAGCAGGTCGACGGGTGAGGAGCCGAAGCACTCCAGGGCGTCGCGCGGGTCGTCGACCATGGGCCGGCCGGCGGTGTTGAGGCTGGTGTTGACGACCACGGGCAGCCCGGTGAGCCGTTCGAACTCGCCGAGCATGCGCGCCACCAGGGGTTCCTGCTCCGGGTCGACGGTCTGGATGCGGGCGGTGCCGTCGACGTGCACGACCGCGGGGATGCGCTCCCGCCACGCCTCGGCCACGTCGTGCACGAACAGCATGTACGGGCTGGGCAGCGGCCCGTCGAAGAGTTGCGCGGCGCGCCCGGCCAGGACCATGGGGGCGACGGGCCGGAACTGCTCGCGGCCCTTGACGTCGTTGAGGCGTTCCAGGTTGCCCGCGTGCCCGGGGTGGGCCAGCAGGGAGCGGTGGCCGAGGGCCCGGGGGCCGTATTCGGAGCGCCCCTGGAACCAGGCGACGATCCCGTTGTCCGCCAAGGCGCCGGCGACGGTCGCGGCGATGTCCGGGGGTCGCTCGAAGGGGACGGCAGCGGTCTTCAGCCAGGCGCCGAGCTCGGCGTCGGACCACTCCCGGCCGAGGTCGGCGCCGGTCATGGGCTCCGGTCCGTCGCCCTCCACGGCGGCCAGCAGCAGCGCCCCGCCCAAAGCGGTCCCGGCGTCTCCCGCCGCGGGTTGCACCCACACCCGGTCGAAGGGGCCCTCGCGGGCGATCCGGGAGTTGGCGACGCAGTTGAGGGCGACGCCGCCGGCGAGGGTGAGCACCCGGTCGTGCGTGTGGCCGTGCAGCCAGCGCACCAGGTCGAGCAGGGTCTCCTCCAGCACGGCCTGGGCGCTGGCGGCGACGTCGGCGTGGTCCTGTGTCCACGGCTCCTCGGGGCCGCGGGGGGCGCACAGCTCGTGCCAGGGCACGCCGGTGGCGTGGAAGCCTCCGTCGCCCGTGGGATACACGTGGCGGCGCAGTTCGGCGAGCATGCGCGGCCTGCCGTGGGAGGCGAGGGCCATGACCTTGAACTCGTCGGAGGAGCGCAGGAAGCCGAGGTGCTCGGTGAGGTCCTCGTAGACCAGGCCTAGGGAGTGCGGCAGGTCCTGGGCGTGCAGGGCCTCCAGGCGGTCGCCCACGCGGCGCGCGGCCAGGTGGGAGGCGCGCTCACCCCGGCCGTCGAGGACGAGGACGGAGGAGTTCCCGGCGTCCGGTGCGGCGAAGGCGCTGGAGGCGGCGTGGGCCATGTGATGCGGCACGAAGCGGACGAGGCCGGGGTCGAGACCGGGCAGGGCGGTCGTCAGGAAGCCGGGTGCCTCGCGGGCATAGGTCAGCCGCAGGTGGTCCCAGGGGTCGTCCAGGCCCATCTCCTCGGCCGGCCGGGCGAGTGAGGGGTCGAAGGAGTAGGTGACGGCGTCGAGGTCCTGCGGGCGCAGTCCGGCCCGTTTCAGGCACCAGGCCGCGGCCCGCTCGGGCAGCTCCCAGGCGGAGAACGGCAGGGGTCGCTTGCCGTGCTTGCGCCGGGAGAACCGCTCCTCCTCCGCGGCGGCGACGGTCCGTCCGTCGATCACCAGGGCGGCGGCGGGGTCGTGGAAGAGGGCGTTGATTCCGAGGATGCGCATGGGGAGGCGGGCCTTTCGGCGGTCGGGGGACACCGGACGCGGCGGTGCGGGGCGCCCGGGTGGTTCACTCCTCGGTGCCGGCCTCGCGGAACCAGGCGATCGTGCGCCGCAGCCCCTCCTCGGCCCGCACCTGCGGTTCCCAGCCGAGCTTGTCGCGGGCCAGCGAGATGTCCGGGCAGCGCACGGCCGGGTCGTCCACCGGGCGCTCGATGTAACGGATCTCGGAGGGCGAGGCGGCGAGTTCGACGACCAGGCGTGCCAGGTCGAGCATGGTGATCTCGGTCGGGTTGCCGATGTTGACGGGGCCGCGCATGCCGTGGGCGGCGGCGGCGAGGATGCCGCGCACGGTGTCGTCGACGTAGCACAGCGACCGGGTCTGGTGGCCGTCGCCGGTCACGGTGAGGGGCTCACCGGCCAGGGCCTGCCGTACGAACGTCGGCACCGCGCGCCCGTCGTGGCCGCGCATCCGGGGGCCGTAGGTGTTGAACAGCCGCACGATGCAGGTGTCGGTGCCCTCGGCCTCGGTGTGCGCGGTGGTCAGCGCCTCGCCGAAGCGTTTGGCCTCGTCGTAGACGCTGCGCGGCCCGACGGGGTTGACGTTGCCCCAGTAGCGCTCGTCCTGGGGGTTCTGCTGCGGGTCGCCGTAGACCTCGGAGGTCGAGGCGAGGACGAAACGCGCCCGGCTCGCGTGCGCGAGTTCCAGGACGTGGCGGGTGCCGAGACTGCCGGTCTCCAGGGTGTGCAGCGGGAGGCGCAGGTAGTCGGCGGGGGACGCCGGGGAGGCGAAGTGCAGGACCAGGTCCGGCCGCCGCTTGATCCGCAGTCCCTCGGTCACGTTGGCCTGGACGAGCGTGAAACCCGGGCGTTCGAGCAGCGGCGATATGTTCTCGGGCCGGCCGGTGCTGAAGTCGTCGACGCAGGTGACGGCCGCGCCCGAGTCCAGGAGGGCGGCGCACAGGTGGGAGCCGACGAACCCGGCGCCGCCGGTGACGACGGCGTGCTCCCAGGTCCGTGAGAGGGCGGTGGTCATGGGGTCTCTCCTCCGTCGGCGTCGGCGCGCGGCACGACGGTCGCTTCCCGGCCGGGGTGGGGCCGGAGGGCCGTCGCGCCCACGCTCAGCGTCCGCCGACCGTGCGGGCACGGCACGGCCGCGTACGGCAAACCGGTGAGTGACGGAGGGTGAGAAGTGCGGCGGGGGCGCTGTCCTCACAGGTCAGCGCATTGCACCCGTAGGTCAGGCGATCAGCGCGCGGCCCGGGTTCAGACGGTCGAGGAGCTGGTCCTGGTGCAGGCCGGCGACGGGGGCGAGCAGGTCGGGGTGGCGCAGCAGGGCCGCGGCGTCGCGGTCACTGCCGTCGGGAGCGAGGAGCCTGCGGAACTCGGCAGGTGGGCCGCTCGTGCGGCTGCCCTCGGCGAGCGCGGTCACCGCCCGGTCCGCGAGCACCGGATCGGTGAGCAGGCAGGCCGCCCAGCTGGCCACGACCTCGTCGACCCAGGTGCGCCAGGCCTGTGCGTCCCTGTCGTCACCGAGGGCGGCGTCGGCGCCGGTGACCCAGTCGAGCCGCCCGGAGCCGCCGGGGCCGGCCATGCCGAGCAGGGCGGCGTCCATCGCTGTGGGGTACCTGAGCCGGGCCGCGACCGTCACGGCCTGCCGGGCCTGGACCTCGCACAGGACGCAGGCGAGGGCGCCGCCGGAGGCGGGGAAGGCGCGGGTCAGCCACTGGGCGGTCGCCGCGATGACCGGGGAGAGATCTGCGTGCACTGCCGGGCCGTCCGAGGGGAGGGAGCGGGGATCTGGTCGTAGACGGTAACCGCCGCTCGCCGGCCCCGGACGTGATCGGGACCTCGTCCGGGACGTGGCCTCGGCCACACCACCGCGGGACCGGCCACCACCCGTGCGGCTCGTCCCCCGGGCCCTTCGCGCCGAGTGCTCGCGTAGAGCCGTGTGCACCCCGTGGAGCCGTGTGCACCCCGAGGAGCGTGCCCGCCGTCGCGCCATGTGCACCCCGTGGAGCCGTGTGCCCGCCGTCGCGCCATGTGCACCCCGTAGAGCCGTCCGTCGCCCTGCGCGGGGCGGTGGTGGCCGTTTCGCCGGGGAGGCGTCGGGCACCCGGCCCGCGTGTTCTGCCCCCGACCCGAAACCTCAGGTCCGGCGCGGCGCGCGGGCGCACGGCCGCCGTTGCGCCCGCTGCGCTTCGACGGCTGGATCGCCGGGATCGGCACCGCGTCGGGCACGCGTGTGGTGCTCGGCCACTGGCCCCGCTCGCCGTTCGGGCCGTTCAGTGACGTGATGGTCGAGGGGGCCGACGGGCACCGGCTGCTGCTGGCCCCCACCCACGCGACGGCGGACTTCGTGGCCGCGACGTACGTCTTCGACGAGGTGCGGGTCGTGCCGGTCGAGGTGCGCGTCACCGACCGCAGGTACTGGACCGTCACGTCCCCGCCGTTCGAGGTGGGCTTCACCACCGGCCGCCGGAACCTGCCGGGTCTGGCGCTGCGGGCGGTCCCGGGGCGGCTCGCGTCCCGCCCGGGCTGGATCGCGCTGTGGGACCGGCCCGCCCGTCTGCTGCTGGGAGCACACACCCACGCCGGCGCCCGGGCCGGACGGCACCAGTGGTACGGGGCCCGGGATCTGCACCCGGTCACCTCGGCCCTCGTCACCCGCAACGGCGAGAGCCTCGGCGCTCTCGCCCCCGTCGAGCCCCCCGTGCGTTTCGGGACCGGCTCGACACCCCGACCTCCCTGTCTCGTGCGGGTCACCACGACGGTGACCGTGGAGCAGGGCCGGAGTACGACAGGAGTCGCGTCATGACGGAACAGCGAGCGGATTCGCCGGGCGCCCAGCGTGCCCCGGCCACCGACATGTCCCTGCTGGGCATCTACCTCAACGACCATCTCGCCGGTGCCACCGCCGCGACCGCGCGGGTGCGCTACCTGCTGCGCTCGTGCGCCGGCTCGCCGCTCGCCGACGCGCTGGCCCCGGTCGCCGACGAGATCGCCGACGACCGGTCGAGCCTGCTGGGCATCATGCGGCGTCTGGACGTGCCGGTGCGCCGCTACAAGGTCTATGCGGGCCGGGCGGCCGAGCAGGTGGGGCGGCTGAAGAGCAACGGCAGCCTGGTACGGCGTTCCCCCTTGAGCACCCTGTGGGAGCTGGAGGCGCTGGCGCTCGGGGTGGAGGGCAAACTGGCCGGCTGGGAGACGCTGCGCGATCTGGCGGCCACGGACGAACGTCTGGACCGGCGCCGGCTCGACGAGCTCATCGAACGGGCCCGGCAGCAGCACGCCACACTGGAGGCGCTGCGCCACCGGCAGGTCGAGGTCGCCTTCCGGGGAGCGTGACGAAGCGGACCCGGCTCACCAGAACCTGCTGCTGAGGGCCGGCTGATGGGCCGGCTGCACGGCGTCGCGCAGCCGCAGCGCGACGCTGATGGTGGCGCGCAGCGCGGACGGGGGTACCGTCTGGGCGGTCTCGGTGGCGAGGACCAGGAGGCACGCCGCCGCCTGTTCGACGATCGAGACCGGCAGGATGAAGTCGTTGTCGGCGGCCTCACGGAATGCCTTCAGCGGGGCGGCGGCCCCGTCGACGGCCCGGCGCGCGGCCTGCTCCAGGTGCTGTGCCGCCTGTTCGCACACGGGGGCCGGCAGGGCGATGGTGTGCTGGAACGGTGAACTCGTCATGACCCGACTGCTCCCCCGGCGGTGGCCGGTTCTGTCGCCCGGCGGCGGGATTTCACCGTCCCGCGTGACCGGCGCGTGGCGCATGTCCCGTCACCGGAACGACGTCACGCGTACGGAGATCTCGATGCCTCGCGGCCGATTCGGCTGCTCGACGTGGACCGCGGGTCCCGGCCTGACAAGGAGCTCTCATGACCGTCCGTGCGGAAGTCGTCGCCCGGCTCACCGGGCGGGCGGTCAGCGGTGAGCGGCCCCTGTCGGGGGCCCTCGCCGAAGTCACCCTGGACGACGGGCGGGTCGTGGTCGTCAAGCGGTCCGGCGCGCCGGGGGCGGCACGGGCCGAGGCGGCGGGGTTGCGGTGGCTGGCCGCCGCCGGAAGCGTGCGGGTGCCGGTGGTGCACGGGCACGAGGAGGGCTGGCTGGTCATCGACCGGGTCCCGCCCGGCCGGCCGGGTCCCGAGGCGGCGGTGCGGTTCGGACGGGACCTCGCGACCCTGCACGCCGCCGGGGCACCGGCGTTCGGGGCGGCGCCGCCGGACGGCCCCGTCGACGCGTACATCGGGCTCGCGCCGATGCGCAACGAGCCCGGCACCGACTGGCCGCGCTGGTACGCCGGGCAGCGGGTGCTGCCGTATCTGCGGCGGGCGGTCGACGAGGGCACGCTCCGGTCCGGTGAGGCGGCCGTCGTGGAGCGGCTGTGCGAGCGGCTGCCGGAGCTGGCCGGACCGGCGGAGCCGCCCGCGCGGCTGCACGGCGACCTGTGGAGCGGCAATGTGCTGTGGGCGGCCGACGGGCACGTCCGGCTGATCGACCCGGCCGCGCACGGCGGGCACCGCGAGACGGACCTCGCGATGCTGCGGCTGTTCGGCTGCCCCTTTCCGGAACAGGTGCTGGAGGGCTACCAGGAGGTCGCACCGCTCACGGACGGCTGGGCGGAACGCGTCGGCGTGCACCAGCTGTTCCCGCTGCTGGTGCACGCCGTGCTGTTCGGCCGGGGCTACGCGGAGCAGGCCCTCTCGGTGGCCCGTTCGGCCCTGGCCGGGTGACCCGTCAGCGGGTCACGACGTGCCGTTCGTCGGGGACGCAGTGGGTCATGGTGAGGCCCGCCACGTCACGCGGCTCGTTCTTGCCGAGGTGGGCGAGGCGTTCGCGGTCGTCGTCGGTGAGGTCCTGGCTCGCCAGCGGCTCCAGTCCGGCCACGTCCTGCGGGGCGATGCCCAGTCCTTCGCCGACCCGCAGGCCGAGGTCGTTCTCGACCAGCAGGAAGTGCCAGACCATGCGCTCCTGGATCGCCCGGTCGCACTGGGACAGTTGACCGATGAAGTTCTTCACCAGATCGTCCCGCTCCCAGTCCTCCAGCAGCAGGTAGCGCTGACCGGCCTGGAGGTAGTCGTTGGTGCGCGGGATGCGCTTGCGGGTCAGCCGGCCGGTGATCTCGGGGCCCTGCTCGTCGTGGGTCGGGTAGCGGGCTTCGCGCAGGCCGCCGGTGATGGACGGCTCATAGTTGACCTGCGGGTTCTCT
This sequence comes from Streptomyces sp. NPDC059696, assembly GCF_042733745.1. Lineage (NCBI taxonomy): Bacteria > Bacillati > Actinomycetota > Actinomycetes > Kitasatosporales > Streptomycetaceae > Streptomyces > Streptomyces sp. NPDC059696. The sequence continues at coordinate 35,875 of NZ_JBHWFG010000047.1, read as the reverse complement.
CCTCCGCCGTCCACGTGATACGCCATCTGCCCGTCGCGCTGGTTGGTGCGCACGTCCGCGTTCCTGGCCTGGTTGACGGGCAGCTGCAGATAGTTCGGGCCGACCCGGTGGCGCTGGGTGTCGCTGTAGGAGAAGGTCCGGCCGACGAGCATCTTGTCGTCGGAGAAGTCCAGTCCGTCCACGAGGACGCCGGTGCCGAAGGAGATCTGCTCGTTCTCGGCGAAGAAGTTCTCCGGCATGCGGTCCAGCACCATCCTGCCCACCGGCTTGGGCGGGAAGTCCTGCTCGGGCCACGTCTTGGTGTCGTCCAGCGGGTCGAAGTCGAGTTCCGGGTGGTCGTGGTCGTCCATCATCTGGACGAGCAGCTCCCACTCCGGGTGGTCACCGCGGGCGACCGCCTCGTACAGGTCCTTGGTGGCGTGCCCGAGGGTGTCGGCCTGGACGTTGGCGGCGTCCTCCTCGGTCATGCTGCGCACGCCCTGCTTGGGCATCCAGTGGTACTTGACGAGCTTGGTCCCTCCCTCGGCGTCGACCCACTTGTAGGTGTTGACGCCGAAGCCCTGCATGTGGCGGTAGTCGGCCGGGATGCCCCGCGGGCTGAAGAGGTTGACCAGCATGTGCATGGCCTCGGGCGTCTGCGACATGAAGTCGAAGATGCGGTTCGGCTGCTGCTCGAAGGTCACCGGGTCGGGCTTGAGGGCGTGGATGACGTCCGGGAACTTGATGGCGTCGCGGATGAAGAAGACGCCCAGGTTGTTGCCGACCAGGTCCCAGTTGCCGTCCTCGGTGTAGAACTTGACGGCGAATCCCCGCGGGTCACGGGCGGCCTCGGAGGAGTCGCGCCCGCCGATCACGGTGGAGAAGCGGACGGCCACGTCCGTGCGCTTGCCGGGCTCCTGGAACAGCCTGGCCCGGGTGTAGCGGCTGATCGGCTCGTCGCCCCAGGTGCCGTAGGACTCGAAATGTCCGTAGGCAGTGACGCCGCGGGCGTGCACGACGCGCTCGGGGATGCGTTCCCGGTCGAAGTGGCTGATCTTCTCCAGGAACTGGTAGTTCTCCAGAGTGGCGGGGCCCCGGGCGCCGACCGTGCGCTGGTTCTGGTTGTCGTGGACCGGATGGCCCTGGCGGTTGGTGAGAATCGCGCGGTCGTCGCCCGGAGCGGGGCCGGTACCGGATACGTCCGTCATGTGGGTGGGCTCCTTCGGCTCGTGGCCGCTGCCTGCCGGGTCGTCTGCCGCGAGCGGCGCCCGGCCGGTCCTGGCGGGACGGGCCGGGTACCCGGAGGGGGAGGTCACTCACGTGCCGTCACCCGGTCGGCGGCATGTTCAGGACAGCGACGGCGGCAGGTGCGCCGTCGAGCCCGCGCCCGCGGGCCGGCGGTGGAAGAAGAGAGGAGAGGGATGCGGCACGTCTACTGGCTCGGAGGGGGCAGTGGCGCGGGCAAGTCCACGGTCGCCCGCCGGCTCGCCCGCTGGCACGGCTGGCGCCTGTACGCGACCGACGCCGTGATGGCGGATCACGCACGCCGGACCACCGCCGAGGAGGCGCCCCTGCTGCACGCGTTCCTGGCCATGGACATGGACGAGCGGTGGGTCGACCGGTCCCCTGGGGCCATGCTGGAGACGTTCCACTGGTTCAGGGGCGAGGGCTTCGGTCTGATCGTCGAGGATCTCGCGCGGCTGCCCCGCGACACCCCGGTGATCGTCGAGGGGTTCCGGCTGCTGCCGCACCTGGTGCGGCCGCTGCTGCCCGGTCCCGGACACGCCGTCTGGCTGCTGCCCACCCCCGGGTTCCGCCGGGCCGCGTTCGCACGTCGCGCCACAGCGGGGGGAGGGTTCACGCAGCGCACCCGTGACCCCGAACGGGCGGATCGCAACCTCGCCGAGAGGGACGCCCTGTTCACCGAGCGGCTGCGGGAGGAGACCTCGCGTCTGGGGCTGCCCGCGCTGACGGTGGACGGCACGATGACGGAGGACGAGCTGACCGAACGGGTCGGCGCGGTCTTCGGGCACGTCGAGCGCCGCTGACACGGGAAGGGGCCCGGACCCGCGCGGGGTCCGGGCCCTCTATGGCCGGTGAGCCTCAGCCTCCGTCGAGGCGTGCGCGCAACAGCCCCTTGCCCAGTTCGGCACCCTTGCGGCTGTCCGCCTGGGCCTTGCGGAACAGGTCCGCGACCTCGGTGTCCTTGGCGCGCTCCGCGTCCTGGATGTAGCTCTCCAGGCGCAGGGCGTTGCTCAGGCACGCCTCGACATACCAGATGAGGTTGTAGTCCTTGTCCTGCGTACCGGTCACATCGCCGGTCTCCGATGCACTGCTCATGCGGGCCTCCTTGTCGGGAGCGGACCTCTTCGAGCGCCGGACGGGTACCCGCCCACCCGGCGGGCACACAGCCCGGGTGCGTCGCGGCCCGCGACCGTCCGGTCAGGGTGGGCGCTCCCACGGCCAGACCCCCACACACCGCCAACTCCCCTCCGCTGTAGGGCAATCCCGACAGTTGACCCGGAAGCCCACAGACCCCGATCGCTTTCGGAACGAAGTGGCACTCCACCGTGCGAGATCGGTCGATGACGGTGTGTACTGTGCTGCGGGTGCCTCGCCTGAGCACCTCGGACCCAGCCCTGCCCGACTCCCTCCTGGAATCGACTCGATGATCGAAGTACCGGACCTGGCCGTCGGCGCCCTCGCTCTCGGCACACTGTCCGCGTTCGCCCTCGGCGGCGGGCTGCTGCGCTCCCGGCGGCAGCTGGCCGCGCAGCGCGCGAAGTCGGCCGCGCTGAGGGCTCAACTCGACGGCACCACCCGGGCGTTCATCTCCGAGGTGGAGCATCTGGCGGCACGGCGGGTGCCCGCCGCGGCCCGGCAGGCCGCACACTCCCACGTCACCGTGCCCGGCCCGCTCAACCCGCAGCTGGCCGGCTCACCCCTGGACTCCGCGCTGGAGCAGGTGCTGAAGGGGCTGCACGCCGAACTGGCCGCACAGCGCACCCGGATCGACGCGGCGGCACAGGCCGGGATGCGCGGGGCCACCCGGGAGATCCAGGCGGCGCTGTACCGGCTGCAGGACGCCCTGCGGCAACTGCAGCAGCGTTACGACGACCCCGAGTTGACGCAGACCCTGTTCGAGCTGGACCACGAGAACGAGCAGTCACTGCGGCGCGCGCAGATCGCCGCGGTGGTGTGCGGAGCATGGGTGGGTCTCGCCCGGGAGGAGTCCCACCTCGTGGACGCGGTGACGGGCGGCCAGGCCCGGCTCGCCGGATACCGGCGCGTCCGGGTCGGCAACCACGTCGCGCCCGGTACCGGTCTGGTGTCCCACGCCGTCGAACCGGTCGCCATCATCGTCGCCGAGCTCCTCGACAACGCGCTGCGCCACTCCGCGCCCGACACGGACGTCGTGGTCCATCTCGAGGCGGTCCACCACGGCGTCTGCGTCACCGTGGACGACGCCGGTCTGGGCATGACGCAGGACGAGCGGGACCGGGCCCGGCGGATGGTCGCCGGGTCGGATCCGATCCTGCTGACCGAGCTCGGGGACCCGCCGCGCATGGGGCTCGCGGCCATCGGCCGGCTGACACGGCAGTTCGATCTGAGCGTGGACCTGTCGTCCCCGTCCCCGTACGGCGGGGTGCGGGCGGTGCTGCGCATCGACAGCCACCTGCTGACCCGTATCGACCCCGAAGCGGTGCCTCCGGCGGCCGGCGCACCACGTTCGACCCGACGGGAGGCGGCACCCGGCGCGGGGGGCGTTCCCGGCGCATCCCGTCCCGCGGCCGCCGAACCCCGCACACCCGCACCGCTCCCCGCCGCGAGCGACGATCACGGCTACGGCGCGGAGACGGACCCCGGCGAGGACACCCCGGCGTCCGGCCACCAGGGTCCGCGCGACAGCGGCGGTCTCCCCCAGCGGCGGCGGCGCGGCCGGACCACGGCGGCGGCCGGCCCCGCCGTCGCACCCGCGCCACCACCGCGCGCACGCCGTCCCGAGGAGTCCGCCGCCGCCCTGGGCGCCCTCCAGTCCGGCACCACCGCGGCGCGCACCGCCGCCCGGTCGAACGCCGGCACCGATCCGGCCGTACCTGAGGGTGCCCCGGCCGCGACCACGGCCGACGCGGCGCCCGAGAACACCGACAGCAGCGACGACGACCACGAGGGGGGAACCGCTCGATGACCAGCCGCACGGCGGGGGACACGGCATGGGTGCTCGAACCGGTGCTGGAGGTGCCGCACGTCCAGGCAGCCGTCCTGCTCACCCGCGACGGTCTCGTCACCGGCTACACCGACGCGCTGTCACGGCCGTCGGCCGAGCGGGTCGCGGCCATCACCAGCACCGTGCAGGGCGCCTGCCGTACCGCGGCGGCGGCGTTCGCCGACACCGACCGGGCGGAGATCCGGCAGGTCGTCATCGAGTCGGACCACGGCTATGTGCTCATCGTGCCGACGGACCACGGCACCTGCGTCGCCGCGTACGGCGATCCCGAGGTGCGGCTGGACCTGCTCGCCCACCGGGTGCACTCGCAGGTCGCGCGGCTGGGTGAGAAGGCGATGGCCGCCGGGCCCCGAGGTGCCGACGGCGGCACGCCGGCATGACCGGCCGCCGAGGCGGCCGTCCCCTGGTTCCCGCGTACCTGTCGACCGGCGGGGTGGCGCGGCCCAGCCGTGCGCACCTGGAGCGGCTGTCGGTCCTCACCGGCTCCGGTGAGCCGGCCCCCGCCGACCTGCCCGCCGCCCAGACCGCCCTGCTGGAGGAGCTGGAGCACGGATCGCTGACGGTGCTGGAGGCCGCGGCCCTGCTGCGGCTGCCGGTCTCCGCGGTGCTGGTGCTGGCCGCCGACCTCCTCGACCGTGACCTGGTCCTGGCCCGCGCGCCGATCCCGCCCGCCCGGCGCTTCGACCCCGACCTGCTGAAGAGAGTGGCCGATGGCCTCCGCGACCTCAAACACCGTTGACGCCGAGCCGGGAGATGTCGACGTCCATCTCCCCGACACCGCCCGGGACTTGGTGAAGATCCTGGTCACCGGACCGTTCGGCGTGGGCAAGACGACGCTGATCCGCTCCGTTTCGGAGATCCGGCCGCTGCACACCGAGGAGCGGCTCTCGCAGGCGTCCGCACGCATCGACGATCTCGCCGGCGTACGGGAGAAGTCGACCACCACGGTCGCCATCGACTTCGGCCGGATCAGCCTGCCGGGCGGCATCGTGCTGTACCTGTTCGGCACACCGGGCCAGGAGCGCTTTCGGGCCCTGTGGGACGACATCGCCTACGGGGCGCTCGGCGCGCTCGTGCTGGTCGACGCCCGCCGGATCGACGCCTCGTTCGACGTGCTGGGACTGGTGGAGGAGTCGGGACTGCCGTACGCGGTCGCCTTCAACACCTTCCCGGACGCGCCCCGCCACCACACGCCCGAGCAGGTGCGCGCCGCCCTGGACCTGGAGCCCACGACTCCCATGGTCACGTGTGACGCGCGGGAGACGGGCTCCTCCGTCGACGCCCTGCTCGCCCTGGTCCAGCACCTGATCGACCACCAGCCCCCGGAGCCCCGGTGACCCGTCCCTCCCCCGCCGAGCAGGCGTTCTCCCGCGCGGCCCCCGTCCGCCTCTGGGAGGACGGCTTCGCCCGCGATCCCCACCCCTACTACGCCGCCCTGCGCGCTCACGGCCCGGTCGGCTGGGCGGAACTCGCGCCCGGTGTCCCGGCGTACGTCGTCACCGACCGGCGGGCGGCCCTGGATCTGCTGCACGACACTCAGACGTTCTCGCACGACCCCCGGCCGTGGGAGGCGACCGTGCCCGACGACTCGCCGGTGCTCGGCATGATGCGCTGGCGTCCCAACACCCTGTTCGCGGACGGCGGCGCCCATCTGCGCTACCGCACCTCGCTGATCGACGCCTTCGACCTGGTGGAGCCGCACGACCTGCGGGCCCGGGTGCACCGGGCGGTGCACGTGCTGGTGGGCCGGTTCGGGCCGCGGGGCGAGGCCGACCTGGTGGGCGAGTTCACGCGGCCGCTGATGGCGCTGGTGTTCAACAGCCTCTTCGGCCTGCCGGACAGCGCGAGCGAACGGCTGGACGCCGCGCTGGGCAAGCTGATCGAGGGCGGTGCCCAGGCGGCCGAGGGCGAGGCGGAGTTCGGCGGGTACGTGCTGGAGCTGATCGCGGCCAAGACCGAGCGGCGGGGCGACGATCTGCCGAGCTGGCTGCTGGACCACCCGGCGGGGCTGACGCCCGAGGAGGTCACCTGGCAGGTGTTCCTCACCCTCGGCGCGGGGCACGAGCCGACGGCCAACCTGGTGTCCAACGCGCTGTCCAGGATTTTGGGCAACCCGGCCTACTACTCGACGCTGACCAGCGGCGCCCGACCGGTGACGGACGCGGTGCTGGAGGTCCTCCACCACGAGACACCACTCGCCAACTACGGCATCCACTACGCCCGTACGCCGGTCACCCTGCACGGTGTGTGGATCAGGACCGCGGTGCCGGTGGTGATCTCCTACGGCGCGCTCGCCCAGGCCGCCGAGCAGGAGCGGGGCACGGACCGCCACCCGTCGGACGCCTCGCACCTGTCCTGGTCGGCGGGCCCGCACGCCTGCCCGGTCAAACAGCACACCCTGCTCATCGCCACCGAGGCGATCGAACGGCTCACCCAGTGGCTGCCCGACCTCGAACCGGTGCTGCCCCGCGAGCGCCTGACGTGGCGGCCCGGCCCGTTCCACCGTTCGCTGACGGCGCTGCCCGTGCGTTTCAGCCCCCGCACCCCCGACCAGCCAGGAGGACGTCCGTGACCGTGACCGACCGCATCGCTCTGGACCCGCTGGGCGCCGACATCGCCGCCGAGAGCGCCCGGCTGCGTGCCCTCGGCCCGATCGTGCCCGTGGAGCTGCCGGGCGGCATCCCCGCGTGGGCGCCGACGCGCCACGAGACGCTGAAGGAGCTCATCCTCGACCCGCGGGTCAGCAAGGACCCGCGGCTGCACTGGCGGCTGTGGGGCGAGGTCGGCGAGAACCCGTCCTGGGCGTGGATCCTGGGCTGGGTCGGCGTGGTCAACATGCTGTCCACGTACGGCGCCGACCACACCCGGCTGCGCAAGCTGGTCGCGCCCAGCTTCACGCACCGGCGCACCGAGGCGATGCGGCCCCGGGTGGAGTCGATCACGGCGGAGCTGCTGACCGCGCTGGAGGCCGCCGACGGTGACGTCGTGGACGTCAAGGAGGGGCTCGCCCATCCGCTGCCGATGCGGATGATCTGCGCACTCATGGGCGTGCCCGACGAGCTGCGGGAGGACACCGGCCGGCTCATCGCGGCCATCATGGACACCTCCGACCCGAGCCCGGAGCACGCGGCGTCCGTGCAGGAGCAGATCGGGACGGTGCTGCCGGCACTGATCGCCCACCGGGCCGCGCACCCCGGGGACGACATGACGTCCGAGCTGATCCGGGTCCGCGACGAGGACGGCGACCGGCTGAGCGACGAGGAACTGCTGTACACGCTGCTGCTGGTGATCGGTGCCGGGTACGAGACCACCGTGAACCTCATCGGCAACGCGGTGGTCGCCCTGCTCCGCCGGCCCGAGCAGCTGGCGGCCGTCCGGGCCGGGGAGATCGGCTGGGACGCTGTCGTCGACGAGACGCTGCGCGTCCACCCGTCGATCGCGTCGCTGCCGCTGCGGTTCGCCGTCACCGACCTCGCCGTCGGCGGGGTGACGATCCCGGCCGGCGACGCCATCATCACCACGTACGCCGCGGCGGGGCTGGATCCCGAGCACTACGGGCCGGACGCCGACCGCTTCGACGCCACGCGCGGCGCCGACGACCATCTGGCGTTCGGCATCGGCGTCCACCGCTGCATCGGGGCGCCGCTGGCCCGGCTGGAAGCCCTCACCGCGCTGCCCGCGCTGTTCGGCCGGTTCCCGGATCTGCGCCTGGCCGCCGGCGACGAGGGACTGCGGCAGGTGCCGTCGTTCATCGCGTTCGGCTGGCAGGAGATCCCGGTGCGGCTACGGGGCTGACGCCCCGGAAAAGGAGGGCGCCGCGCGCGGGTCCGGCACCCCGGAGGGAGCCCACCTGCGCCATGCGGGGCGCGGGAGCGCGACCGGTCCCCCGTTCCGGTCGAGCCCCCGCGACGAGTCGAACCTACGTCCCGGTCCGAGGCCTTGTGAACCGTGTCGATGCCCACTGCACGCGTGCCGGGGCTCACCCGTGCACAGCCGCGTCCGGATGGCCCGGGTTCGTCCCGCCCGGACGGGGCCGTCCGGTTGCCCGGGAGGCAAAACGGGGTCACGCCGGCGGCGGGAGGACCGGCAGGTCGAGGTCGCCCACGGTCAGGTGCGCCAGGACGACCTCGTACAGGTCGGTGCCGGCAGCGAGCAGTTGGCGCTCCAGGACGGGTTCGGCGCTGCGGACGTGCTCGCGCACGGTCTGGGCGTGCACCCCCAGGGCCTGGGCGGCGCGCTCGGCGTTGCCGCCGACGGCGATCCAGGTGCGCAGCGTGCGGCGCGGATTGCGGGCGTCGGCGTCGAGCCGCCCCAGCAGGTCCCGGCCCCAGGTGCGCACGGCGGGGCCGGACAGCAGGTCGGCCAGGCGCGGGTCCGGGTCTCCCGCACCGTCGGCGGGTGCGTCGGGCAGGCCGATGCGGGTGTTGAGCGCCAGGTGGACCACGGCCCGGACCGTGAGGTCGGCGAAGTCGGTGCCGAGCAGGGTCTCGACGCGTTCCATGCGGGCGCGGACGGTGTTGCGGCTGACGCCGAGGACCTTGGCGGCGTTGACGGCGGTGAACTCCAGGCCGAGCCGGGTGGTGGCGAGGAGCTCGGCGCGGGTGTGGTGCGGCAGGGCGTCGAGGGGGCGCAGCACCCGGAAGGTCCAGGCGCGCAGTGCCACCGGGTCCATCAGGCGTTCGGGGTGGGTGCGCTCGGCGTAGACGGCCGTCTTGTCGGCCCGGAAGTGGGCGACGGCCAGGGCGCTGACGGCCTGCCCGTAGGCGGTGGCGGTCTGGGCGAGGCTCTGGCGGACGCTGCCGCCGAGGAAGAGGTCCGAGTGGCGTCCGACGAGGGACCGCAGCGCCTCGTCCGTGGTCTCCCGGGGGCTGACGACGATCACGTGCCCGTCCATGGCCGGGCAGCGCACCACCAGGGCGTCCTCCCGGGTGGTGTCGAGGCATTCCTCGGCGATGCGGTCCCGCACGGCGGGAGCGGACTCGACGACGTACACGCACGCCGTGTCGGCGTCGAGCAGGCCGGGCCAGAGTCCGGCGGCGACGCGGCGGGCGGCGATGGTGTCCTCGACCATCAGCAGCTGCAGGATCGCCAGGCGCAGGTCGGCGGTGGCCCGGCGCAGCCGGTGCCCGGCCGCGGTCGACTCCCTCGCCGTCAGCAGCAGCTCGATCACCTGGGCGGTGTGCGTGACGACGCCGGAGGCCCGCCGGTCGAAGGGGTCCTGCCGGGAGACGGCCAGCACGCACGCCTGGGAGGGGTGGTCCACCCTGACCAGGCGCAGGTGGCGCTCCGCGCTCTCCCAGGCCGCGGAGGCGATCCGGCCGGCGGTGATGTCCGCGACCAGGCCCTCGTCCAGGGCGATCCGGTTTCCGGCGACGAGGTTCCCGGCGGCGTCCTGGAGGGCCACGGTCGCGCCCAGGGCCCCGGACAGCCAGGCGACGACTCTGCGGACGTCGCGCCCGGCCGGGCGCAGATGCTCGAGCAGTTCCTCCGCCCACTCCGGGCCCGTGCCGGTCTGCGCCTCCCGCAGCCCGTTTCCGTCCTCTCCGCCAGCCACCTGGGCCTTCCCCTCGCTTTTCGTGCCGCCTCCGGCACACCGGTCGGGGACGTTACCTCACGTCCGCCGGGCACTCCCGCGGGCCCGGAGAGCGGACGGCGGGGCCCGGTGTCCCCGGTCCCGGCACCCCTGCTGCGCCGCCGGCCCGCACCGGCGGCATAAGCTCGGCGGATGGCGAAGTACTACGACGTGCACCCCGACAACCCGCAGGCCCGCACCATCGGCCAGATCGCCGACAGCATCCGCGTCGACGCTCTTGTCGCCTACCCCACGGACTCCTGCTACGCACTGGGCTGCCGCATCGGCAGCCGTGACGGCATCGACCGGATCCGTACGATCCGCAAGCTGGACGACCGGCACCACTTCACGCTCGTGTGCCAGGACTTCGCCCAGCTCGGTCAGTTCGTGCGGATCGACAACGACGTGTTCCGCGCGATCAAGGCGTCGACGCCCGGCAGTTACACGTTCATCCTGCCCGCGACGAAGGAGGTGCCGCGCGTGCTGCAGCATCCCAAGAAGAAGACCGTCGGCGTGCGCATCCCCGACCACGTCGTCACGCAGGCGCTGCTCGCCGAACTCGGTGAGCCGCTGCTGTCCAGCACCCTGCTGCTGCCCGGTGAGGAGGAGCCGCTGACGCAGGGCTGGGAGATCAAGGACCTGCTCGACCACGTGCTGGACGGGGTGGTCGACTCCGGTGACTGCGGTACCGAGCCGACGACGGTCGTCGACTTCTCCGGCGGGGAGGCCGAGATCGTGCGGTACGGGGCGGGCGACCCGTCACGGTTCGAGTAAAGCGCGCACCAAAGGCCGTTCACGGTTCAACCGTGTGGCGGGGGTGGGCGAATTGCCCCGGGAAGGGACGTGTCACGATGCCCGTGATCCGCCCGGTCACGCGGGCGGGTTGCGCCCCCACCCCCGCAGAGAGGCAGCTCAGCCATGACCGCCGTACAGGGAACCGCCGTCGACATCCCCACCGGGGACGGCACCGCCGACGCGTATCTGGCCCATCCCGCCGACGGGGCCGCCCACCCGGGGGTCCTGCTCTTCATGGACGCCTTCGGGCTGCGTCCGCAGCTGAGGTCCATGGCCGACCGGCTCGCCGCCGAGGGGTACGCGGTGCTGGTGCCGAACGTGTTCCACCGGCACGGCCCAGCGCCCCTGTTCGCCCTTCCCGCGTTCATCGACGCGGGCGCCCGCCCGGAGATATTCGAGCGCATCGGACCGGCCATGCGGGAGCTGACGGACGAGCGGGCGATGCGGGACGCGGGGGCGTATCTGCGGTGGCTGGCAAAGTCGCCGGCGGTGGCCGGCGGGCCGGTCGCACTGACCGGCTACTGCATGGGCGCCCGCCTCTCGCTGCTGACCGCGGGCACCTACCCGGACCGGGTCGCGGCCGCGGCCGGATTCCACGGCGGGCGGCTGGCCACCCAGGCCCCGGACAGCCCTCACCTGGTGGCCGGCAAGGTGACCGCCGAGCTGTACTTCGGCCACGCCGACCAGGACCACTCGCTGCCCGAGGAGCAGATCGAACGCCTGGAGCGGGCCTTGACCGAGGCGGGCGTGCGCCACCGGTGCGAGGTGTACACGGGCGCGCCGCACGGTTTCACGCAGGCCGACACCGCGGCGTACCACCAGGAGGGCGACGAGCGGCACTGGTCGGCACTGCTGGACCTGCTGAAGCGCACATTCTGACCTCGATCACCCTGCTTCCCCGGTCGCGTATCGACGGCAAGGGCCTGCTGTCCGCCGATCTCTGCGCGTGGCCCTCGCCGAACACGGTCGACGGAATCCCGCGGCACGGGCGGTGCCGCCCTGGCGGCCGCGGGCGCCGTCACCGGCCTGGGCATGGCGGGCACGCACCACCTCGGCATGGCGGCGACGCGGCCCAACGGCGACATCGGCTACGAACCGGCCGCCAACTCGACGGCTGGGCACCGCCCTTCACGGCGCGCGTCGGCCACCTCCGCACGCGGGCGAAGAGCGGCCCGCCCACGGGCCTGGCCCGGACCGGTTGTTACGGTGCACCGGTGTCCGACTCCTCACGCGATACCGCCGAAGGCGCCGGCTGGGGCACCAGCGAACGGGGCGCCTACCGTCAGTTGATGCCGCCGACGGCCGAGAAGATCTCCTGGCTGAACCCGAAGATGCTGTGGATCGCCCGCAACGGCGTGCTGGCCTCCTGGTTCGGGGACCCCACCGGCCGGACGCGCAGCCGGTGGGTGGCGCAGCGGGCGGCTTGCGGCGCGCCGGCCGACAAGGTGATCCGCCGCGACGACCCGGACCGGTTCTCGTTCCTGGTCATCGGTGACACCGGCGAGGGCGACGACCCTCAGTACGCCGTCGTGCCGGGCTTTCTGAAGACCGGTCAGGACACCCGCTTCGCCGTGCTGGCCAGTGACGTGATCTACCCGGTGGGCAGCGCGGACGACTACGACACCAAGTTCTTCCGCCCCTACCGGGACTACCGGGCCCCGATCTACGCGATACCCGGCAACCACGACTGGTACGAGGACCTCGGCGGTTTCATGCGCGTCTTCTGCGACGACGCCCCGCCCCTGCCGCCCGAGCCCCGGCCGCGCCCCCTCACCCGGGCCTGGCTGCGGTCACTGCTGTGGCACCGGCCGCGTCCGGACGTGGGGAAACGCCTGCCGGAGGCACGGAAGATGCGCGCCGCGCCCGAACAGCGGGCCGTCCAGCCGGGCCCGTACTGGGCGATCGACGCCGGCCCCCTGCGGATCATCGGCATCGACACCGGCCTGCTCGGCACCCTCGACGCCGAGCAGGGCGCGTGGCTGCGCGAGGTGTCCCGGGGACCCCGCCCGAAGATCCTGGTCACCGGCTCACCGCTGTACGTGGACGGCCGGCGCGAGCCGTGCGCCGTCGAGGGGGGCGGCACCGTCGACGACATCGTCCGCGACCCCGGCCACCACTACGTGGCGGTGATCGGCGGGGACATCCACAACTACCAGCGCTACCCGGTGCGGCTGGACGACGGCCGCACGCTCCAGTACGTCGTCGCGGGCGGGGGCGGCGCGTTCATGCACGCCACCCACACGATCCCCCGGGTCGACGTCGCGGGCGTCACCGAGCAGGACTTCCGCTGCTACCCGCTGCGCGGCGACTCCCTGGCCTTCTACAGCCGGCTCTACGGCCGTCGGCTGCGGATGCGCCGCTTCTTCACGCTCACCGAGGCCGAGGCCACGGCCGTGATCGCGGAGCGGCTCGGCATCAAGCCCACCCGCACCGCGGGCGCCCCGGCCCGCCTCACCCGGCGCGTGCGTCTGGTCGCCGGGCTGCTCGGCACCGGCCGCCGCCCCGACCGGGCCAGGCGGTTCCGGCTGCCGGTGCGCAAGATCTACACGTCGTTGTTCTCGCCGAGCTCGGCGACGTACGACCCGCCGTTCTTCAAGTGCTTCCTGCGCCTGGACGTCTCCCCCGAGGCGGTCCGGCTGCGCTGCTACGCGGCGACCGGCAACCGCGCCCAGGAGATCGACCCGCCGGTCGAGGACGAGGTGACGATCCCCCTGCGCTGACGGGGCGGCCGGGGAACCGGCCCGGCGGGCGGGGAACCGATCCGGCGGCCGGGGAACAGCGACGATCGCCGCCGGGTTGGCACCGTCGTACGCCATTGAATGTTCAATGATGGAGGGCTCGTGTCGCCGACCCCACGACCGCTGCGCAAACTGGGCTTCCTGACCATCGGGCTGTTCGACCCGGCCGATCCGCGCCCGGGCCACGAGTCCACCCTGGAGATCATCGAGCTGGGCGAGCGGCTCGGGTTCGACAGCGCGTGGGTGCGGCACCGGCACCTGCAGCACGGCATCTCCTCGCCGGTCGCGGTCCTCGCGGCGGCCTCCCAGCGCACCCGCCGCATCGAACTCGGCACGGCGGTGATCCCGCTCGGCTGGGAGAACCCGCTGCGGCTGGCCGAGGACCTGGCCACCGTGGACCTCCTGTCGGGCGGACGTCTGAACCCCGGTGTGAGCGTGGGCCCTCCGATGCACTTCGACCAGGTGAAGGGTGCGCTCTACCCGGACACGGCCGACGCCGAGGACTTCGGCTACGGGCGGGTGCGGCGGCTGCTGGACTTCGTGCGGGGCGAGGCGGCGACGGACTTCAGCGGCGTCGAGGGCTTCGAGGTCTTCTCGGACCGGGTGCAGCCGCACTCCCCCGGTCTGGGCCGGCGCCTCTGGTACGGCGGCGGCAGCCTGCGGTCGGCCCGCTGGGCCGGTGAGCACGGCATGAACCTCCTCACCAGCAGTGTGGTGAAGGCCGAAGCCCCCGGCGGTCCCCACGACTTCGCGCAGATCCAGCTCGCCCAGATCCGCGCCTTCCGGTCCGCCCACCCCGACGGCGAAGCCGCCCGCGTCTCGCAGGGCCTGGTCGTCATCCCCACGGACTCGGCCTCGCCCGCGCAGCGCGCCCGGTACGAGGAGTACGCCGCGCAGCGCACCCCCCGCACAACGGCACCGCAGGGCCCGGCGCGGTTGTTGTTCGCGCAGGACCTGGTGGGGACCTCGGCCGAGATCGCCGAACGGCTGCGGGCGCACGCCGCGTTCCGGGAGGTGGACGAGGTGGCGTTCGCCCTGCCCTTCTCCTTCGAGCACGAGGACTACGTACAGATCCTCACCGACATGGCGACGAAACTGGGGCCGGCCCTGGGATGGCAGCCAGATGCCTAGATGCGGCAGCGAATCTCGTGGCTCCGCGGCGAAGGGGAGCACGCCGTAGGCCTGGAATGCGCCACGGCGGCGCCCGCCCGGGCCGCCGCGGGACCGGCCCGGCAGGTGCCGCGAGCATCTGCCGGAGACGCATGTCGAAACGTTCATGCGCACCTCTGCCCACGTCGGCCGCGCCGTGTGGGGGCGCCTGCGCCGGCCGAACGAGAACCGGCGCACCACCCGATGGCGCGGGATTGTGCAGATAATCCGAGCTTTACGAAGGCTCTTGCCCTGAGCTCACGCTCTGCAGCTAGCTGGTGATGCATCCGCTTCCCGGCCCGGGTTCCCGATGAGCCCGGCGCCGACCGGCTGCACCTGGTCTTTCCCCAGGGGCTGCCGGTCAGGGAAGCGGGTGGCGGAACCGCACGTGAGGAGTGGTCATGAAGAAGGCTTACGAGGCACCGACGCTCGTCCGGCTCGGAACGTTCCGGAAGGAGACGGGGCTGCTCCAGCGCTCCGGCAACGACCGGCTGATCCTGAGCAAGAACTGACGACCGACGGTCCTTGACCCGACGTCATGACTGAACTGCACGAAAGTGCGGGGACGGGCCCCGGCGACGCGCACTTCGCGGTCTTCACGGACCGTGCGGACGCGGCCGCCGCGGCCCGCTCCTTCGCCCGCCCCGGAACCCGGACCCTCGCACACACGTCGGGCCGGCCCTGGCTGGTCGGCCACTGGCACGACCACGAGGTCGTCACGGCGAGCGCCCGCGGCGCCTCCCTCGCCGTCGTCGGCTGCTGTCCGATCGACGCCGGCGAACTCGGGCGGCGAGCGGCGCGGTTGCGTGATCTCGCGGAGCTCGACACGCTGGCCCGGTCCCTCCCCGGCAGTTTCCACCTGGTCGGCGCCCTCGACGGCCGGATCAGAGTGCAGGGCACGGCCTCCGGGCTGCGGCTCGTCTTCCACGCCGAGGTCGACGGCGTGCGCGTGGCCGCGACCCGGGCCGACACCCTGGCCGCCGCCCTGGGCGCCGAGCCCGACATGCAGGAACTGGCCGTGAGGCTGCTGTGGCCCGCCCCCTACCCGCTGTTCGAATCGTCGATGTGGCGTGCGGTCACCGCCGTTCCCCCGCAGACCGCCGTAGTGATCGCCGCGGACGGCCGCACCGCACGGCACACGCGCTGGTGGACGCCACCGGAGCCGGTCCGCCCGCTCGCCGCTGCGGCTCCCCTCGTCCGGGCGGCGCTGCACGAGGCCGTCGGCGCGCGGACCCGGCAGGGCGGCGTGGTGAGCTGCGACCTGTCCGGGGGCCTGGACTCCACCTCCGTGTGCTTCCTGGCCGACCGCTCCCCCGCACGCGTGGTGGCCAGTACGTGGCCGGGACGCGATCCGGCGGACACCGACCTGGCCTGGGCGAAGCGGGCGATGGGCCATCTGCCGGACGTCGAGCACGTGGTCTGGGACGCCGACGCCTCTCCGCTGGTCTACGAGGACCTGCTCGGCATCGACGACCTCCTCGACGAACCCACCATCGGCGTCATGGACCGTTCCCGGGTGCTGCACCATCTGCCCGGCCTCGCGGCACGCGGCAGCCGGTTGCACCTGACCGGCATCGGCGGCGACCACGTGGCCTGGTGCTCCGAGGCCTACTACCACCGGCTGCTGCGCACCCGCCCGCTCTTCGCCGCACGCCAGTTGCGCGGGTTCCGGGCGCTGTGGCAGTGGCCGCTCGGCGGCACACTCCGCGCGCTCTGCGACGTCCGCCCGTACGGCACGTGGCTCGCCGACGCCGCCGGTGACCTGCGGGGCACCTTGCCCCCGTCCGTCGCGACAGGTCTCGGATGGGGCATGGCCCCACGCCTGTTCGACTGGGTGACGCCCGAGGCCGAGCGGATGGCCCGCCGGGCACTGCTCGAAGCGGCGGCGACGGCGTCTCCGCTGCATCCGGACCGCGGGCTGCACACCGACCTGGAGCAGATCCGCTCCTGCACCCGCGTCATCCGGCAGTGGGACCGGATGGCGGCCCACGCCGGCCTGCCGATGGCCTCTCCCTTCCTGGACGACCGCGTCATCGAGGCGTGTCTGTCCGTACGTCCGAGCGAGCGCGTCACGCCCTGGCGGTACAAGCCCGTCCTGAGCGCCGCGATGCGCGGGATCGTTCCGGAGGAGTGCCTGCGACGCAGCAACAAGGCCACCGCCTCCATGGACGCCTCGAACGGACTGCGCGAGCACCGTGCCGACCTGCTGGCCCTGTGGGAGGACTCACGGCTGGCGGAACTGGGCCTGGTGGACGGCACCGAGCTGCGCCGTCTCGCCCGACGGCCCGCCTCGCCGGGGCTCTCCGACGCCATCCTCTACTCGACGATCGCCGCGGAGGTGTGGCTGCGCGGGCTCGCACGCGGCCGGACCCATGTCCGGCAATCCTGATCGCTCCTCCGCCGGACACGCGACACGTCAAACACGCGACACGACAGACACGCGGCACGACAGACACGCGGCACGACAGACACGCGGCACGACAGACATGTCAGACACATCAGAAAGGCTCCCCCCATGCCCCTGCGGTTCGGCGACAACGTCTCCACGGCCGAGACCGACTACGGCACCGTCCTGCTGGACGAACAGGTCGGCGCCTACTGGGAGTTGAACCCGACGGCAACCTTGGTGGTACGGACCCTGCTGGACGGCGGTGAGGAGTCGGACGCGGCCGCCGCCCTGGTCCGGGAGTTCGACGTCGACCAGGCCCAGGCCCTCCAGGACGTCGAGACGCTCGTCCACGGGCTGCGCGCGTCGGGGCTCGCCTCATGACGACGCCCAGCGCGCTGGAGCGGCCGACCGGTGTGCCCTTGGCACGGCGTCTGACCGCCCGCCTCGTCCTGCTCCCCGCGGTCGCCCTCGCCCTGCTGCCGCCCCGCCACATCCGCACCGTGCTCGGCCTCCTGCGGCGCGGGGCCGCACCGGCGACCGCCGGGCAGGCCCGCAATGCCCGTGACGCCATGTGCGCCGTCAGCCTGCGCTGCGCCGGGCCGAAGGGGTGCCTGCCGCGCTCCCTGGGAGCGGCACTGCTGTGCCGGCTCGGCGGAACCTGGCCGACCTGGTGTACCGGTGTGCGGGTGACCCCGCCCTTCACCGCGCACGCCTGGGTCGAGGCCGAAGGCGCTCCCGTCGGCGAGGGGGTCCCGCAGGGCTACTTCGCCCGGCTGGTGACCGTCGCCCCGCTGCCCGGTCCTGCCGACCGATGACCGGGGCGACGGTCCCGCGCGGCGACCGGACCACGGTCGCCGAAACCGGCACCGAAACCGGCACAGGCACCGGCACCGGCACCGGCACCGGCACGAGCAAGTCCCCCCTGGCCGCGATGGCCACGGTGTACCGGCTCACCGCCGGGCACCGGAGCGCCATGGCGGTCGCCGGCGTGCTGACCCTCGTCGGATCCGCCCTGGGGCTGGCCCAGCCGCTCGTCGCCAAGCAGGTCGTGGACGCCAGCGGCCGCGGGCAGGTCGTCTGGCCGCTGCTGGCCCTCCTGGCCACACTGTTCGTCGTCGAGGCGGCGACGGGAGCGGCGGGGCGCTTCCTCCTGGAACGGATGGGCGAAGGCGTCGTACGGCGGCTCCGGCACGGGCTGGTGGACCGGCTGCTCCGCCTGGAGATGAGGGAGTACGACCGCCACCGGGGCGGCGACCTCATCTCCCGGGTGACCAGCGACACGACTCTGCTGCGCGAGGTCGTCTCCCAGGCCTTGGTCGATCTCGTGACGGGAAGCCTGGTCGCGGCCGGGGCGCTCGCCCTCATGGCGTGGCTGGACCCGCTGCTGCTGCTCCTGGTCCTCGTGACCGTGGCGGCGTCCGCCGTGGTGGTCGCCTCACTGCTCACGGGGATCAGGAACGCGTCCGCACACCTGCAGGGCTCGGTCGGTGCCGTCGCCGCCGACCTCGAACGCGCCCTGAGCGCCCTGCCGATGGTCCGGGTGCACCGAGCCGAGGAGCGGGAGGCGGCGGGCATCGGCGCCCGCGTGGACGCGGCCTACGGAGCGGGGGTCCGCACCGCGAAGCTCGCCTCCGTGATGAGCTCCGCAGTCGAACTCGCCGTGCAGGGCTCCTTCCTCATCGTCCTGGTCGTCGGCGGCCTGCGCGTCGGCGGTCACGCCGGCTCCCTGGGCGATCTCGTCGCGTTCCTGCTGTACGCCTCGTTTCTGGTCCTGCCGTTGTCGTCCGTCTTCCGTGCGGTGGGCCTCATCCAACGCGGGATGGGCGCTTACCAGCGCATCGACGAGGCACTCCGCCTCCCTGTGGAGCCCACCGACCCCGCGGACCCGGCGGACCGCGCACCCGCGGCGCAGCCGACCGGGCCGTCCGGGACGCACGAACCGTCCGTTCTCGCCCTGCACGACGTCCACTTCGGCTACGCCCCGGAGCGTCCGGTCCTGCGCGGAGTCTCGTTCGACGTCCCACAGCACCGGCAGGTGGCCTTGGTGGGCCCGTCCGGGGCCGGCAAGAGTACGGTGTTCGCCCTCGTCGCAAGGTTCTACGAGCCGGATGCGGGCACCTTGCTCTTCGGCGGGCGGCCGGCGACCGGGCTCTCGCGCGGTGAGTGCCGCCGGGGCATCGCCGTGGTCGACCAGAACACCCACGTGGTCCGCGGCACCCTGCGGGACAACATCACCTACGCCGTACCCGACGCGACGGAGGCGGAGATCCGGCGCGTCGTCGAACTGGCCCGGCTCGACGAGGTCGTCGAGCGGCTGCCCGGGGGCCTGTCCGCCGTCATCGGTGAACACGGCTGCAACCTCTCCGGCGGCGAACGACAACGTGTCGCCCTCGCACGCGCGTTGCTGGCCCGGCCCGCGTTGCTGCTGCTGGACGAGCCCACTTCTCACCTCGACGCGATCAACGAGTCGGCGCTCACCACCGTCATGAAGGACGTCGCCCAGGAGTGCGCCCTGCTGGTCATCGCCCACCGCCTGTCCACCGTGCAGCACGCCGACCACATCGTGGTGCTCCAGGGCGGCCGCACGGTCGCCCGCGGGCGTCACGAGGACCTGCTGGCCGGCAGTGCCCTCTACCGTGAGCTGGCCGCGAGCCAGATGCTCCGGCCGGGCGGGGAGCCCCCGGCGAAGGGCGCGTGAGCAGGACACCGGGCCTGCGGGCCCGCCTGACGACGAGCGCGCACCCGTGGTCCGGCCCTCGTGTCCGGGGTCACCAGCGGCCTGGCTCGGTCCCCGTGATCGGCTCCGACGGTGTGCCGTCCACCCCGACGGGCACGTCCCCGGCGAGCATCACGCGGTGCATGATCCGCGGATGGTCGAGGTGGGCGGTGTCGCTCGGGGCGAGATGCATGGTGGCGCGGTTGTCCCAGAACGCCACGCTGCCCGGCTCCCAGCGGAACCGGACCGTGTACTCGGGCCGGACCGCCTGCTCCAGCAGCATCTCCAGGACGGCGCCGCTCTCGGGCCGGGAGAGGCCGGTGATCTGCTCGACGTAGTAGCCGTTGACGTAGAGGATCCGCTCTCCGGTCTCGGGGTGGACGCGCACCAGCGGGTGCAGGGACGCGACCTGCCGGTCCAGCAGGTGCCGGACGTACGCGTCGTCTCCGGGCCGTGGCTGGTAGCCGACCCCGAGGCGGTGCTCGGCCCGCAGCCCGTCGACGAACTGCCGCAGCGGCGCGGAGAGTCCGGCGTACGCCGCCGCCAGGTTGGCCCAGGTGGTGTCGCCGCCGTAGGGCG
Organism: Streptomyces sp. NPDC059696; assembly: GCF_042733745.1. NCBI lineage: Bacteria > Bacillati > Actinomycetota > Actinomycetes > Kitasatosporales > Streptomycetaceae > Streptomyces > Streptomyces sp. NPDC059696. The sequence continues at coordinate 15,730 of NZ_JBHWFG010000047.1, read as the reverse complement.
GTACCGTCTCGGCGCGCAGGATGGTCGCGGCGGGCGGGTCGACGCGGGCGCCGTGGTCGCAGTGCCAGCCGCGCAGCAGCGTGTGACGGCGGCGGCGCAGCCACTCGTCGTGCTCCATCCCGAACCGGCCGCCCAGCTCCAGCCGGTCGGCGGTCGTCTCGACCTCGGGAAAATCGGGAGGTGAGGCCTTGCCCCGCCGCGGCAGCACGACCGGCTCTCCGAACCGCCGCGCCAGTGCCACGTGCCCGGCGTGGTCCAGCCGCTGCCCCCGGAAGAACACCACCTTCCACCGCAGCACGGCGGCCCTGATGGCCGCGACCACGGCGTCGTCGAGTTCCGTGGCCAGATCGACACCGCCGATCTCCGCCCCGATGTATCCCGCCACCGGACGCACCTCGACCCCGGCCTCCCCGACCGCCACGTCCGTCGTCCCGCTGTCCGTCGTCATGAGCACTCCGCTGGTCGTGATCCTGCCGTCCCGAAGATCGTGACAGCGATCCCCGCCGAGGGCGACCATCAGGACGAGGGCGGTCACCTCATGCGGTCCTCATGGCGGCGACGGTGGGACGCTGGAGGGACGACAAACCAGCGCACGCACAGTCAACGGGAAGGCCCGACGGTGACCAGCATCCCGACGCACACGCTCAACGACGGTACGACGCTCCCCGCCCTGGGCCTCGGCACCTGGCCGCTCGGCGACGACGAGGCGCAGCAGGCCGTGCTCTCGGCCCTGGAGGCGGGCTACCGTCTGATCGACACGGCGGCGAACTACCGCAACGAGAGGGGGGTCGGCCGCGCCGTGGCCTCCGGTGTGGTGCCGCGCGAGGAGGTCGTCGTGACGACGAAGCTCCCGGGCCGGCACCACGGCTACGAGGAGACCCTCGCCTCCTTCGAGGAGTCCCGGGCCCGCCTCGGCCTGGAGTACGTCGATCTGTACCTGATCCACTGGCCGCTGCCGCGCGTGGACCGGTACGTCGGCTCCTGGAAGGCCATGATCAAGCTGCGCGAGGACGGGCTCGTGCGGTCGATCGGCGTCTCCAACTTCACGGCCGGGCACATCGAGCGGCTGGAGGAGGAGACCGGGGTGCTGCCGTCGGTCAACCAGATCGAGCTGCACCCGCTGCTGCCGCAGGACGATCTGCGCGCCTTCCACGCGGGCAAGGGCATCGTCACCGAGAGCTGGAGCCCGCTGGGCCGGGGCACGCCCCTGCTGGAGGATCCCGCGCTGACGAGGATCGCCCGGGCGCACGGGGTGTCGCCGGGGCAGGTCGTGCTGCGCTGGCACACGCAACTGGGCGCGGTACCGATCCCGAAGTCGGCGAACCCCGAGCGGCAGCGCGCCAACCTGGACGTCTTCGGCTTCGAGCTGAGCGAGGACGAGATGCGGGCCGTCGCGGACCGGGCGCAGCACAGGGTCGGCGGGGACCCCGAGGTGCACGAGGAGTTCTGACGGGTACCCGGGGCGCCCGTGAGGCACCCGCGATGCAGCCGTGAGGCGCGCCTGAGGCGTCCGTGGGGCAGGAAGGAGCCGGAGGTGGCCGAGGCGGACCGGCTGCGGGACTACCGCGGCAAGCGCGACTTCGACCGGACCGGCGAGCCCCGGGGACGCGGTGCGTCCGGCGGTGACATGCCACGGTTCGTGGTGCAGATCCACGACGCGAGCACGATGCACTTCGACTTCCGGCTCCAGGTGGGCGATGTGCTGAAGTCCTGGTCGATCCCCAAGGGCCCCTCGGCGGACCCGAAGGACAAGCGCCTGGCCGTGCCCACGGAGGATCATCCGCTGGAGTACGAGGAGTTCGAGGGTGTGATCCCGAGCGGCGAGTACGGCGGCGGCACGGTGATCGTCTGGGACCACGGCACGTACGAGCCGCTGAGCCATGACCGTCAGGGCCGGCCCGTCGACTTCGCCGAGTCGCTTCAGCGCGGGCACGCCACGTTCCGGCTGAGCGGTTCCAAGCTGCACGGCGAGTACGCCCTGACCCGGTTCCGCGGGGGCGGTGACGGCGAGGAGGCCTGGCTGCTCGTGAAGCGGTCCGGGGACGCGGCCCGTCCGCACGGGACCCCCGATCCGCGCCGCGCCCGCTCGGCGAAGTCCGGCCGCACACTCGCCCAGGTGGCGTCGGAGACGGCCGGGGAGTGAGCGGCGGCGGCCGACGGGGCGTACCAGGAGGGTCAGGCCCGGTGGGAGCGCAGCGCGGCGAGGGCCCGGTCGGCGTGCGCGTTCATGCGCAGTTCGCTGCGGACGACGTCGAGGACGGTGCCGTCCCGCGCGATGACGAAGGTGGTGCGCTTGGTGGGCGCCAGTGAAAAGCCGCGCTTCACGCCGAACCGCTCACGGACCGCCCCGTCGGCGTCGGACAACAGCGGCATGCCGAGGCCGTGCCGTCCGGCGAACTCCTGCTGCCGTTCGACGGCGTCGCCGCTGATGCCGACGGGCCGCGCTCCGACGGCGGCGAACTCGGCGGCCAGGTCCCGGAAGTGGCAGGCCTGGGCGGTGCAGCCCGGGGTGAGGGCTGCCGGGTAGAAGAAGAGCACGACGGGGCCCTCGGCGAGCAGCGCGGACAGACTGCGCGGGGTGCCGGTCTCGTCGGGCAGGGAGAAGTCCTCGACCTTGTCGCCGGGCTCCACGCGCGCGGTCACGCCCCGCCCTCCGCGTTGCGGGCGACGCCGCGCGCCCAGAGCACGAGGGGCACCTGCAGGGGCAGGCGCCCGAAGGCGGCGGCCTTCTGCCGGGCGGGGCGGTGGCGCCAGTCGGCGGCCATCTTGACGTTGGCGGGGAACACCCCGACGAAGAAGGCCGCCGTGGCCAGGGCGGCCGCCTTGCGGGTGCGGGGCAGCGCCAGGCCGGCGGCCAGCGCGAGTTCGGCGGCGCCGCTCGCGTAGGTCCAGGCCCTGGGCGTACCGGGCAGGCCACGCGGGATGGTGGCGTCGAACGGGCGGGGGGTGGCGAAGTGGGCGACGCCCGCGGTGGCCAGCAGGCCGGCGAGCAGCAGGGGTGAGCGTTCGGACCGGGGCACGGTTCCTCCTCTGAAGGCCTGCCGCGCATTATTACCGGTCGGTAGTCAGGTCGGTCCACCCGGGTCCCGGGCGGGCCCGAGATGTCTGCCCGGCGTGTAGCCGAAGGAGCGGCGGAAGACGTCGATGAAGGCGCTCGCGGAGGACCAGCCGCAGCGGTGGGCGACGGTGGTGACGGGCAGGCCGTCGGCCAGCAGCCGCAGGGCGTGGTAGAGCCGCGATTGGGTGCGCCACTGAGGGAACGTCATCCCGAGCTCCGTACGGAAGAGCCGGCTGAGGGTCCGCTCCCCCACCCCGGCCGCGGCACCGAGCTCGGCGAGGGTGCGGACGTCGGCCGGTTCGGCGTGCACGAGCGCGCAGACGGCGGCCAGCCGCGGGTCGGTGGGCGTCGGCAGGCGCAGGGGCTGCTGGGGCGAGACCCGCAGCTGGTCGCGCAGCACGGCGCGCAGCCGGTGCCGCTCCGGGCTGCGGTCGTGCGGGTCGCGGGTGTAGGCGAGGATCAGCTCGCGCAGCAGCGGGCTGACGGCGAGGACGGCCGGGTGGTCCAGGCCGAGGGGGTTGTCGTCGGCCGGAAGGCCGATCAGGTGCAGATCGAGGTGGCCGTGGGCGCGGTGGGCATGCACGGTGCCGGCCGGGACCCAGATGGCGCGGGTGCCGGGCGCGAACCAGGTGCCGGCATCGGTGGTGACGGCCACGACTCCGGCGCCCGCGTAGACGATCTGGTGGTCGTCGTGCCGGTGCGCGTCGATGCGGCCGCCGGCGGTGAGCCGCCGGGCGCGGGTGGGTGCGGTGGCGGTGTGGCGGATGTTCGGCACGATCCGGCAGATTATCGGAAGCGGGCCGGACCGCTCGCGGACGACGATCGCCGGGTGACCTCTTCCCGATCCGGCCGACCCGTCGCCCTGATGTCCCTGGGGCACGCCTGTGTGGATGTGTACCAGGGTGCCGTCGCCGCCCTGGTGCCGTATTTCGTCGCCGAGCGCGCCTACTCCTACGCCGCCGCCTCGGGTGTCGTGCTGGCGGCGTCCCTGCTGTCGTCGCTGGTACAGCCGCTGTTCGGGGTGCTCACCGACCGGTGGGCGATGCCGTGGCTGCTGCCGCTGAGCGCGGTGGCGGCCGGGGCGGGTGTCGCCCTGAGCGGGGTGACCGGCTCCTACGCACTGACCCTGGCGGCGGTGGCTGTGACCGGGGTGGGCGTGGCCGCCTACCACCCCGAGGCCGCCCGGGTGGCGCGGGCCGTGGCGCACGGCCGGCACACCGCGATGGGCTGGTTCTCCTTCGGCGGCAACGCCGGCTTCGCGCTGGCGCCCCTGCTGGTCTTCGCCGTGACGGCCACGGGCGGACTGCGCGCCTCTCCCCTGCTGGTCGTGCCCGCCCTGGCGGGTGCGGCCCTGTGTGCGGCGGCCGTGCGGGCCGCGGGGCCCGGCACCCGGGGTCACGGTGCGTCCGCCGCCGTCGGTGAGGACGACTGGCGGTCCTTCCTGCGGCTGTCCGGGGCCGTGGCGTGCCGCTCGGTGGTCTTCGTCGGCCTGAGCGCGTTCGTCTCCCTGTACGTGCGCGAGCGCACCGGCGGCGGGGAGGTGGCCGGTACGGCGGCGCTGTTCGTGCTCTACGCCGGCGGTGCGCTCGGCACGCTGGCCGGGGGCCGGCTGGCCGGGCGGTACGGGCGGGTGACGGTGGTGCGCCGGTCGTACGCCCTGACGGTCCTGGCCGTGGCCGGGCTGGTGCTGGTGCCCGGGCCGCCGGTGTACTTGTTCGTGGCGCTGACGTCGGCGGGCCTGTATGTGCCGTTCTCGCTGCACATCACTCTGGGCCAGGACTTCCTGCCTCGGCGCGTGGGCACCGCGAGCGGGGTCACGCTGGGGCTCACCGTGAGCGTCGGCGGTCTCGCGGCGCCCGCCCTCGGGGCGCTGGCCGACGCGACGTCCCTCCGGTCGGCCCTGCTGCCGCTCGTCGTGCTGCCCGCGCTCGGCCGCCTGCTGCTGTGCGGCCTGCGCGAACCGGCGCCCCTGGGGGTGGCCGCCGTGCGGGCGGATCCGCGTGACCCGGCCGCACGCTGACCGGGGATCAGGCCGACGTGTCCGGAGCCGGCGGGGGTTCGCCTTCCTCGTCGCCGTGGGCGGGGAAATCGTCGCGACGCCCGGTGAGGCCGCACCCGGGTCGGCGCCGTTCAGGGGAAACCGCCGGAGAACACGCGTGAGCGCCCGCCGGTTCGTCGACACCTCACCCGTGGACCTGCCGCTGATCCCGCCCATGCTCGCCACGTCCGGCGCCCTGCCGCCCGCCGCCCAGGACGCGCGCTGGGCCTACGAGACCAAGCAGGACGGCCAGCGGGTGGTGGTCTATCTGCCCGGGGACGGCACCGTACTGCTGCGTGCCCGCTCCGGCGACGACATCACCGCCGCCTACCCCGAACTCCGGCCGCTGGGCACCGCTCTCGGGGCCACCCCCGCCGTCCTGGACGGAGAGGTCATGGCCCTGGACGCCGAGGGCCGCGCGAGCTTCCAGCTGCTGCAGTCCCGGATGGGCCTGGCCCACGCACCCGCCAGGGCCGCCCGGCGCGCGGCCGAGGTCCCCGTCCACCTCGTGCTGTTCGACCTGATGCACCTGGAGAACCACTCCCTCCTGCGCCTCCCCTACGCACGACGCCGCGCCACGCTGGAGGACCTCGGCCTCACCGGGCCCTCCTGGTCGACCCCGCGGGCCCTGGTCGGCCACGGCGCCGAGGCCCTGCGCGCCACCCGGGAGCACGGCCTGGAGGGTCTGGTCTGCAAGCGGCTGGACTCCGTGTACGAACCCGGGACGCGCTCCCGGGCGTGGATCAAGATCCGCAACATGCGCACGGAGGACGTCCTGGTCGGCGGCTGGCAGCCCGGCAGGGGTCGCCTCACCGGTCTGCCGGGCGCGGTGCTGGTCGGGCAGCGCGCGGCGGGCCGGCTGCGTTACGTCGGCAGTGTGGGCACGGGCTGGAGCGAGGCCGAACGCACCGAACTCGCCGGGTTGCTGGAGGCCGCCGCGACCGGCGTGTGCCCCTTCGACCCGGCCCCCCGGGCCCCTGGGGCGCACTGGGTGGTGCCCCGCCTGGTCGGCGAGGTCCGCTACAGCACCCGCACCCGGGAGGGGTTGCTGAGGCAGCCGTCCTGGCTGCGGCTCCGGCCCGATCTGGCGCCCGAGGACGCGGCGGCCGACATCCCGGACGACATGGTCTGAAACGACGCCCGGTCTCCCGCTGTTGGGCAGCGATTCACCCCGGAGCCCCTCCGGCCCTCTTGGCATGGACGCGTTCAACCTGGAAGCTGAACCCCCGTTTCCCCCACAGCCGTTGGGCTGCGCCCGGACCAAGGAGGACGCAGTGTCGTCACGCACGTTCGCCCGCCACAGCAGGAGATGGCTCACCGCAGCGGCGGGTGCCGCCGCCCTCGTCCTGGCGGCCCCCGCCACGGCCTTCGCCGCCCCGCCGTCGGCGCTGCCCGCCAACGCGGACCCGCTGGAGCAGACGTACCAGCCCGCCTACGACTACGACACCGACGGCTGTTACTCCACGCCGGCGATCGGCCCGGACGGCACGGTGAACGGCGGCCTGAAGCCGAGCGGCGCCCTGAACGGCAGCTGCCGGGACGCCTCGGACCTCGACAACACCAACGGCTACGCGCGTGCCAAGTGCAACAACGGCTGGTGCGCCATCCTGTACGCCCTCTACTTCGAGAAGGACCAGGCCGTGGCCGGCAGCGGCCTCGGCGGCCACCGGCACGACTTCGAGCACGTCGCGGTGTTCGTGCAGGACAACCAGGTCAAGTACGTGTCGACGTCCAACCACGGCTCGTTCACCGTGCACGCGGCGTCCGCGATCCGCTTCGACGGCACGCACGCGAAGATCGTCTACCACAAGGACGGCATCAGCACGCACTGCTTCCGTGCCGCGAACACGAACGACGAGCCGCCGGAGAACCACAAGCGCACCTGGCAGTACCCGGCGCTGGTCGGCTGGAACGGCTACCCGGCGGGCGTGCGCGACAAGCTCACGTCGTACGACTTCGGCAGCGCCCACTTCGGCCTGAAGGACGGCGACTTCGCCGGCCACCTCGCGAAGGCCAAGCCCTCCGGCATCTCCTTCGACCCGTACGCCTGAGACGGGCGGACCGGCCGGGCCCGGACGCCCGGCCGGTCCGGCCCCGGATCGCGGGGCGGCGGTACCGGCTCGCGGGAGATCCACTCGCCCCGAACTGACGTGCGCCGCCCGGCAGTCGGGGGAGGTACGGCACGAACACCCCCGCGAGAGGGTCTATCGTGTCCGCATGTCCGTCCCCGAACTGATTCGCATCGTCTCCCGCGACTCCCCCATGGCGCTCGCCCAGGTGGAGCGCGTCCGGACCGAATTGGCCGCCGCCCGTCCCGGAGTGCGCACCGAGGTCGTGCCGGTGAAGACCACCGGCGACAAGTGGATGGGCGATCTGTCCCAGGTCGAGGGCAAGGGCGCGTTCACCAAGGAGGTCGACGCGGCACTGCTGGCCGGCGAGGCCGACCTCGCCGTGCACTGCGTGAAGGACGTGCCGGCCGACCGGCCGCTCCCGGCGGGCACGGTGTTCGCCGCGTTCCTCAAGCGGGACGACATCCGCGACGCCCTGATCCACCCGGGCGGGCTCACCCTGGACGAACTGCCGGCCGGCACCCGGATCGGCACCTCGTCGGTGCGCCGCGTCGCGCAACTGGCCGCCACGCACCCGCACCTGGAGTGCGTGCCGTTCCGGGGCAACGCCAACAAGCGTCTCGCGAAGCTGGCCGCCGGGGAGGCGGACGCACTGCTGCTCGCGGTCTCCGGCCTGGAGCGCATCGGCCGCGAGGACGTCATCAGCGAGATCCTCTCGACCGAGACGATGATGCCGCCCATCGGCGCGGGCGTGCTGGCGCTGCAGTGCCGTGAGGACGACACCGCGCTGATCGACGCGGTGAGCGGCCTCGGCGACCCCGACACCCACCGGGAGACCACCGCCGAGCGCATGTTCCTGCATGTGCTCCAGGGGCACTGCAACAGCCCCATCGCCGGGTTCGCCCAGGTGGACCGCAGCGGCGAACTGTCCCTGCGAGCCTGTGTGTTCACCCCGGACGGCAAGACGCGCCTCAACGCCCACGAGTGGGCGGGCCGGCTCGACCCGGCCACCCTCGGCACCTCGGTCGCCGTCGCCCTGCTGCGTCAGGGTGCGCGCGAGATCATCGACGGCATCCCGCACTGAGCCGCGCGAGGCCCTGACACCGGATCAGGCGGTGCCTTCCTCCGCCTGGTCCCGCAGGAAGACGCTCACCTGGTGCGCAAGGCTGTCCCGCACCGCGCCCTGCTGACCGCCCGTGACCGCCTCGTGCGCGCCGATGCCGCCCGACCACAGCCGGCGGGCGGTCCACTCCTCCTCGACGCGCAACTGCACCTGGACGTCCACCAGACCCAGGGCGGCCTCGGCGCCGGCCGCGTAGAGCACGGCGGTGGCCCTGCGCAGCGGGTAGACGTCGAAGCCCTCGATGAACTGCGAGTTGCGCCAGTCGATGAAGGCGCCCTCCCCGTCCGGACCGAGACGGACGTCGATCTGGCCGTCCTCCAGATGGACCCCGAGCTGGCGGTTGCCGCGGTTCTCGACCGTCACACGGAGGCAGAAGTACGTCAGCCCGTCGGCGGCGTCGTCCCGGCCGCGGGGCGGCTCGGCCAGTTCCAGACGGTGGACGCGGACGCGCAGACCGGCATGCTCGTCGTACTCCTGCCAGTCCCCGACCACGTTCGGCTCGTACACGCTGCACCCTCTCGACCTCTGGAAGCTGCTTCCTATCTGTGCGCTCAGCGCACTGTCAAATGAGCAGAATGCGCTGTGGCCTGGCAGTTCATCCTTTTTGATCGGCGATCAAGCCGTGCCCAGCGGTTATCCGGAAAGAGCGGGGGAAAGCGCTTACCCAGGCGTGCCGCACATCACTTCCACGAGTGAAGATCAACGGACCGGACGACCGGCAGAGTCAAGGGACGCCAGCGGTCCGAACCGGTCACGGGGCATGAGCGAAAGAGCGGCACCTTGAGAGCGCCCCCGTCCCCCGAATGCCGTATTGTCTGAATTGTCAGTGCTTCGGACAGGAGGCACGTACGTGGGGAGCCGGCCGCCCGGACTCCTGGTGCTGTCCGTGATGTCCGAGGCCGCGCTTCCCACGGTGTCTGCCCACTCAGCACCTGCTCAGGGAGGTGCGCACCATGCGTATCGCCGGCAGCACCCGAACGCACCCCCACGACGACGCCCCCGACACCACGGCGGCGTTCGCCCGTCTCGCCCGTCTGCCCGAAGGGCCCGAGCGCAAGGCCCTGCGGGACGAGCTGGTCGAGGCCTGGCTGCCCATGGCCGAGCGGATCGCCGTCCGGTTCCGGGGCCGCGGAGAGGCCCTCGAGGACCTGTACCAGGTCGCCGCACTGGGCCTGGTGAAGGCGGTCGACCACTACGACCCGGCCCGCGGCAACGCCTTCGAGGCGTACGCGGTACCGACGGTCACCGGCGAGATCAAGCGCCACTTCCGCGACCACATGTGGACGCTGCACGTACCCCGCCGGGTCCAGGACCTGCGCAACCGGGTGCGGCACGCGGCGAAGGAGCTGTCGCAGACCACCTCGGGGCGCGCCCCGACCGTCGCCGAGATCGCCGAGTACGCCCAGCTCACCGAGGGCGAGGTACGCACCGGCACGGAGGCCCTGGAGTGCTTCTCCGCGCTGTCGCTGGAAGCCGAGATGCCCGGGACCGACGGCTACGCCCTCGGGGACGCGATCGGCGGGCCCGACCCGGCCTTCGACACCGTCGTCAACCGGGTGGCCGTCCGGCCCTGCCTCGAGGCGCTGCCGGAACGCGAACGGATCATCCTGTATCTGCGGTTCTTCAAGGGCATGACACAGAGCCGCATCGCCGAGCAGCTCGGCATCTCGCAGATGCACGTCTCCCGGTTGCTCAGCAGCTGCTTCGCCCATCTGCGTGAGGAGCTGCTCGCGGAGTCGCGCTGAGCACGCGCCGGGGCGGCGGTGACCGGTTCCGCCGAGGCGGCAGCGACCGGATCCCGGATCCCCGGATCCCCGCCGGGATCACACCTCCGGCGGCGATCCGGGGATCTGCGTCGGCCCGGCACGGTCGAGGGCGTCCTCCAGGACGGACCGGATCTCCTCGGGCATCAGGCCCGTGCGCCCCCAGACGAGGATCAGTTCGGCGACGTTGCGCAGCTTGATGTTGGTGTGCTGCGACACCTCCTTCAGCACTCTCCACCCCTGGTCGGGGGAGATCCTGCCGAGTGCCACGACCATCCCGATCGCCTGGTCCACGACGGCATGGGAGACGACCGCCTCCTTCAGCTGCTGGACCTCTTCCTGCAGTGCGAGGATCCGGTCCGAGCCCCCGTCCGTGGGCATGGTCACCTCCGGGTGCGGTGCGCCGCTGCGCCTGAGGCCCCACCGGGTGCTTGAGTACCTTGACGCAGTGTCCGACCCATCCATCGTCGTCACTCGGCCCGCCCGGTGCCACCGGGGCGGACCAGGCGGGACACCGTTTCGGCGCCCTCGCCGGGGTACTCGACAGGCGCCCACAGCGGTTCCGGTTGGACACTGGTGTCAATCCTCCGGTGGCTGCCAGGCCGACGAGATCAGGACGCGACTGCCATGAACCACGACATGCCCACCTCCTCCGGCACGAAGGACGTCGTCTCATCACACTCCGTGTTCGGCGCGCCCTGCTGGGTGAGCCTGACCAGCCGGGACGTCGAGGCGACCGAGGAGTTCTACGGTGCCGTGCTGGGCTGGCAGTGGCGGCCGGCCAAGCTCGGCGACCGGTTCCGGATCGCGCTGAAGGACGGCTCGCCGGTGGCCAGCATCGCGGGGGTGGCGACCATGTGGCAGATGGCGGTCGCGTGGACGCCGTACTTCGCGGTGCGCAGCGCGGACGAGGCGGTCGCGCGGGTGCAGGAGCGCATGGGGACGGTCGCGGTGGGGCCGATCTCGCTGCCGCCGGGGCGGGCGGCGCTGCTCGCCGACCGGGACGGGGCGACCTTCGGCATCTGGGAGGGCGACCTCTTCACCGACTGGGAGACCTGGCGCAACGCACAGCCGGCCTTCATCACGCTCCACACCCGGGACGCCTTCGACGCGGCGATCTTCTACGGCGAGATCCTCGAGTGGGCGACCCAGCGGCCCGGCTGCTGCGAGGTGCACTACGAGGGCGGCGAGGTCGTGCTGCGCAGCCGCGGGGACGTGGTGGCCCGGATCGAGTCCGGGGCGCTGGAGGCGGCCCCCGACCCCGCGATCCGGCCGCACTGGCAGGTCCACTTCTCCGTCGACGACGTGGAGGCCTGCGCCCGCGCGGCCGAACTCCACGGCGGCAGCGTCCTGTCGAAGGGCAGTGACGAGGCGGTGCTGCGCGACCACGACGGAGCGCAGTTCACCGTGACCGCGCGCCGCGACCGCTGATCGCCGCTGTCGCCGTCGCTGCTACGCAGGTCACTTCCCCGCCTCCTGTGCGACACGCGTGAGGGGTGACGCCCGGCGGGCGTAAACCCACACGCGTTTCGTTGGCCGTTAGGCGTCACTCCTCGTCGCGCGTCGCGCGTGACGGGCGGGAGAGCAGAACCAGGCTGCGGGCACCGACGGTGAGGCCCGTCCCGGCCTTGTGCTCCGACTCGTCCGGGGTGCCCTCCGGGTCGGCCGTGTCGATGAGGGCCCTCCAGCATTCGCCGTAGGAGGGGCCCGGAAGGCGGAAGTCGACCGGCTCCCAGTGGCTGTTGAGGAGCAGCAGGAACGAGTCGTCGACGACGGGGCGGCCCCGCGGGTCGGGTTCGGCGATCGCGTCACCGTTGAGGAAGACGCCGACGTGGTGCGCGTCGCCGCGCTGCCAGTCGTCGTCGGTCATCTCGCGGGCGTCCGGCGCCAGCCACACCAGGTCGGGCAGCGGCTGGTCCGCCCGGGTCAGGGTCTCGCCGAGGAAGAAGCGGCGTCTGCGCAGCACGGGGTGGCCCGTGCGCAGCCGGATGACGTACCGGGTGAACTCCAGGAGGTCGCGCTGTTCCTCGGTGAGCCGCCAGTCGATCCAGGAGATCTCGTTGTCCTGGCAGTAGGCGTTGTTGTTGCCGCGCTGGGTGCGCCCGAGTTCGTCCCCGTGGGAGAGCATCGGGATGCCCTGGGAGAGCAGCAGGGTGGCGAGGAAGTTGCGCTGCTGGCGGGTGCGCAGTTCCCGCACGGCCGGGTCGCGCGTCGCGCCCTCCGCGCCGCAGTTCCAGGACCGGTTGGTGCTCTCGCCGTCCTGGTTGTCCTCGCCGTTGTCCTCGTTGTGCTTGTCGTTGTACGAGACGAGGTCGCGCAGGGTGAAGCCGTCGTGCGCGGTGACGAAGTTGACGCTGGCGCGGGGCCGGCGCCGGCTGTGCTGGTACAGGTCCGAGGAGCCGGTCAGCCGGGAGGCGAGCTCGCCGAGGGTGTGGTCCTCGCCGCGCCAGAAGTCCCGGACCGCGTCGCGGTACATGCCGTTCCACTCCGACCACAGGGGCGGGAAGTTGCCCACCTGGTAGCCGCCCTCGCCGACGTCCCACGGTTCGGCGATCAGCTTGACGCGGCTGATCACCGGGTCCTGCTGGATGAGGTCGAAGAACGCCGACAGCCGGTCCACCTCGTGGAACTGGCGGGCCAGGGTGGCCGCGAGGTCGAAGCGGAAGCCGTCGACGTGCATCTCGGTCACCCAGTACCGCAGCGAGTCCATGATCAGCTGCAGGACGTAGGGGTGGCGCATCAGCAGGCTGTTGCCGGTGCCGGTGGTGTCGTAGTAGTGCTCCCAGTCGCCGTCGACCAGACGGTAGTAGGAGGAGTTGTCGATGCCCCGGAAGGACAGCGTCGGGCCCCTCTCGTTGCCCTCGGCGGTGTGGTTGTAGACCACGTCGAGGATCACTTCGAGCCCGGCCGCGTGCAGGGTCTTCACCATCTGCTTGAACTCGGCGACCTGTTCCCCGCGCGTGCCGTGGGCGGCGTAGCCGTTGTGCGGCGCGAAGAAGCCGATGGTGTTGTAGCCCCAGTAGTTCGACAGGCCGCGGTCGTGCAGCACCCCGTCGTGGACGAACTGGTGGACCGGCATCAGCTCCACGGCCGTGACGCCGAGGGAGGTCAGGTGCTCGACGACCGCGGGGTGGGCCAGCCCGGCGTAGGTGCCCCGGAGTTCCTCGGGCACCTCGGGGTGTGTGCGGGTCATGCCCTTGACGTGCGCCTCGTAGATGACCGTGTCGGCGTAGGGCCGGCCGGGCCGGGTGTCGTCGCCCCAGTCGAAGGCCGGGTCGGTCACCACGCCGAGCATGGTGTGCCCGGCGCTGTCGGCCGCGTCGGGACCCCCGTCGGGGTTGCGCTCGTAGAGCGAGGGGTGGTTGTCGATGTGGCCGTCCACCGCGCGGGCGTACGGGTCGAGCAGCAGTTTGGCCGGGTTGCAGCGGTGACCCGCGGCCGGGGCCCACGGTCCGTGCACGCGGTAGCCGTAGCGCTGGCCGGGGCCGACGCCGGGGAGGTAACCGTGCCACACGAAGCCGTCGACCTCGGTCAGCGGCACCTGGGTGTGGGTGCCGTCGTCGTCGACGAGGACCAGCTCGACGCGTTCGGCGACCTCGCTGAACAGCGCGAAGTTGGTGCCGGCCCCGTCGTGGTCCGCCCCCAGGGGGTAGGGGCGCCCGCCCCAGGCGGACGCCCCCTTCCTCGACGGCCGGCGCGTCACCGGGCGTCCTCCAGGACCTCGGCCGGGGTACTGGCCGGGCCGGCCAGCTGCACGACCCGCTCCTCGCGGGGCACGTCCAGGCCCTCGCTCTCGCGCGGGGCGGGGGCGGTCGGCACCAGCGGGACGCGTTCACCGGCGCGGGCGCGCTGCGAGAACCAGATGACCTTGCTGCCGGTCTCGGTGGCGCAGCAGCCCCAGCCGTCGCTCATGGCCGCGAGGTGCTCCAGGCAGCCTCGCAGCTCCTGGTCCGGGCGCAGGGCGCGGTCGTTGTCCCCGATGGCGGTGATCAGGTGCTGCCCGTTCCACCACATCTCGATCGACGTGTTCTTGTCCGTGGCGTGCTCGTCGATGGCCTTGAGCAGCATCTCGGCACCGCCGCAGACGGGCTGGACCAGGTTGTCCAGGTCCCAGAACTTCAGGTGAGCGGCCAGAATGCGGCTGACCTGTCCCACCCGTTCCGGGCTGACTTCCACGTCGAGGTGGTAGTAGCAGGGCACTGCGGTCTTCATCGGTCGGCTCTCCTCACCGCGAAGCTCAGTTCCTTCTCACTCCCGCGGTCTGCGGGACGTTCCCCGAACACGGAACGTGAGCGCCTATCGCTTCTGAGTCACCCTCAGCCTGAGGGTGCTAGCCCGTTCGTGCAACACGAGCGCACAGCTGAGGCGTCTGCGTGCCCAAGTGAGCAGGTCCGGGGCGCCCGAACGGCCCAGCAGGGCGGTCAGTGGTTGAAGACCCAACAAGACGCTGTGTCGTCACGCGTGCACCATGTGTGAAGAACTCGATCGCCGTTACGGGTCCGTGCCGCTTGACGCACGGCCGCCGTCCGACCGTCGGGAGACCGTGCCCCTCGAGCCCCGAAAGGTGATCGGCGCCATGCTGCTACCCGCCAAAGCCGAAGTCGCCCGGCAGTTGCGGCGTTACCGGGCCTGGGAACGCGTGATGCTCGCGGCACCGAACGACCGCACGGTGCGGACGACGTTCGAGGACTCCGGCTACACGCTCTGCGTGCTGATGGGCAAGCGCTGTGCCCGGGAGGCGGCGGACGCCGCCGAGCGGTACCTGCGCACGAACCACGTCACCTACCTGCAGGAGCAGCAGATCACCTGCTTGCAGGAGCAGCACGTCACCTGTGTGCCGGAACCGAAGGAACGGCCTCGTCCGGCCACGGCGGTCAGACGCCGGACATCGGCGGCGGAACGCAGATCCCCGGCTGCCGAGCGCAGATCCACGGCGGGAAGGTAGTCGGCCTTCCCGCACACCCGTCCCCTGAACCGGGCCCCGCGGCCCGGCTTTCGAGCACGCTGGAGGTGAGGACCATGAGGAGGACCCGGGCCATCGGCCGCATCCCGGTACGGGACGTCCGCCCGGCCGTGGAGGGCGGCAACCGGCCGGCCAAGGCGGTCGTGGGTGAGTCGTTCGAGGTCACCGCCACCGTGTTCCGGGAGGGGCACGACGCGGTGGCCGCCAACGTCGTCCTGGAGGACCCCGAGGGCCGCCCCGGCCCGTGGACCCCGATGCGCGAACTCGCCCCCGGCAGCGACCGCTGGGGCGCCGAGGTCACCGCGGACGCCGTCGGCCGCTGGTCGTACCGGGTGGAGGCCTGGAGCGACCCGGTGGCCACCTGGCGCCACGCGGCGGGCATAAAGGTCCCGGCCGGCATCGACCCGGATCTGGTCCTGGAAGAAGGGGCGGAACTGTTCGAGCGGGCAGCGGCCGGCACACCGAAGGGAGCCGGCCGCGCGGTGCTGCTCGCTGCGGCGGAAACCCTGCGGGACGAGGAGCGTCCCGCGGCGTCGCGGCTGGCGGGGGCGCTGACGCCGGAGGTGGACGCGGTGCTGGCCCGCTATCCGCTGCGGGAGCTGGTCACCAGCAGTGAGCCGTTGCCGCTGCTGGTGGAGCGCGAGCGGGCCCTGTACGGCTCCTGGTACGAGTTCTTCCCGCGCTCGGAGGGCACGCGTGAGCAGCCCCACGGCACG
>NZ_JBHWFG010000046.1:0-51854 GCF_042733745.1 Streptomyces sp. NPDC059696 | reverse complement strand
TCTGGGCCCTGCTACGCGACGACCGCCCCTTCACCACCAGCCCACCAGCAAGGACACACACCGCTACAGCCGCTTGACTCGGTCATTAAGACTCCGCCGACCTTTCGTAGGAAGCGTTAGCTCGGCCTATCAGTCTCGTTTTTGAGTATGCAGTCGACAGACCTGAAGTCATCATTCAGTGGAACGGTAGCGGGCGGAAGAGTGGTGATGAGGATTTCCTCGGCTGCCCCCCGACCTTGGCGCGCCGAGGCCGTGTACCGCAACGTAACTACACGTTTTGTAATATTCCAGTTCCTGACCCCGAGAATTGCCCTATCGCTCGGATTGGGGCTCATCCGATTCGCTGCATACAGTCCAGAATCCGTGAGCAATTCTGGCTTGGCGTCATACGACAAAATCCACCTAAACTGCATGCAATGATTCAGATAATCCGCCAAACGATAGTGCAAAAGATTGTCATCCCATTGCAAATCAGCTACAGGCGCATTCGGGTATCCTTGCGGCTCAAACGAAGTCTGGTACAGCTTCTGCGACTTTTCCAAGTAGGGGGGGTCCAGATAAGCCAAGACTCGATCAGGAATTAGATCAGCATACCATTCCGGTACGTCGGCTAGAGTGTCTTTCCAATCTTTACACCACACGTCGACCAGGCGATTTGCATCATACAGAGAGCCGACATAACGGATACGCTCAGCCAGTGCATCGACATTATAGCGGCAACCTATTGAGTACTTAGACTCCTGTCGACGTCCTCCGATAGGTCCAGCACTTCCGTGCAAGATTCCCGAAAAGGTAGTGCGATTCAGGAATAGACACTTCATGGCTGTCTCGAAGCGCGCAGTCGATTCCGTCATGCCAGGCGAGGGAATCCACGAGCGCCAGAAGTCCCAACGATCCAGGGCAGTCACCCCGCCCTTGCTGACGTAGAGCGAGTATTCTTCCGCCATCCTGTCTACGAGATTCTCCGCATCGGAAGCCGCAACTTGCCAAAATGCTGCTACCAATGGGTCCGCGTCAGCCAGAAGAATGCGGTTGACAACTCCAGCACCAACAAGCCGCAGGGAAGTAGAGGCTCCTCCGGCAAATGGCTCGACGAGCAGGTCCACTTTCCTGGTCTGGGAAGACTTCTTCGCAGCCTCAATCAACTCGCTAATGAGGCTTGACAAGCCAGTCTTGGCACCTGGATACCGAAGTGGCGTCTGGTACCTACCCATCGCAAGGGGATGCGTGAGCTGGCCTACTTCCAGGTTAGCCATTGGCCGACCAGGGATGCTCCGCGGTGCGCTCGGAATCGCTGCAAGGCGGGCATTGTGCGGCTGCGAGCTACGTCCGCTGGATCGGATCTCGGAGTCACCTGAAGCACTAACCGAGCTCATGCAGCCCCTCCCACTTCGTTGCTACGGGTTCGGTGTCGACGCGCTTCCCAAGCCTAGCTTGTGCTCCGCCACCAGCCTCAACACGTCGGTGCCGACACCAATCGGGAACGCAGCCTTACCGTGCGCCACAGCGACAGGAATAATTCCATCCTGATACATGGAGGACCCTGTCCGATCGATGACGTCCAAAATGGCAGGCAGGGTTGGGTAGCCATCAGGACCGGGCTGCCCACCAGCCGCGTCGTACGCAGCACCCCGCTCAGGCATGACGGTCGGTACGACGATACGACCATCTTTTGCCCGGTAAACGAACTTCCGCCCCCAGTACGTCTCTTTTCCGTAGGCAGCCGGATTTTCCGTGTTCGTTATGACCTTGACTACTTCCTGATCGCAAACAAGCAAGTCACCAGGCTCCAGTACATCATGACGAGCTAGCTGGCGAGCGTAGTCGACCATCGCTCCGGTCTTTTCCAAACCGCAGATATACGGTCCGTGTCCCGGAGTTGTTGAAGTCATCGCTTGGAAATACTCTTGGGCGCGACCGCGAAGTTTCGCCGGCGGTCCATACATGGCCAAGGGGCCATCCACGATGAATAGCGTGGAACGCAGTAGCTCATTCCGGGACTGCTCCCAGAGGAGGCTAGTCAGCCCGACGAGAACGAGCAGCTCCAGCACAGACATCAGTCGACCGAGGGCTGATTCGTTCGCCCCCTCCTCCGTGACTTCTTCATGAATACGAAGTACGTCGGTCGGATACAGGGGCTCCTTGCACGAAGGACAGCTTCCCCCTCGGAAGGAGACTGCAACGTCCTTGGCACTGCACTCGCTGGATGGGCAGTTAACCGGGACTGTAGTTGCCGGTTTACCTGGCTGTCCATGAAGCAGAAACAGGAGATCTAGGAGAGACTGGTTAAGCCGGTTGACCTCGACCTTCTTACTTCTAAAAATGTGGTTGAGGTTTTCCCTCCAAGACGTGCTGATGCCGACCCCTGCTCGGCTGTAAGCGCCGGCAACGGGTAGGTCGAGTGAGACCAGGGCCGTGTTGACAGCCTTCTCAATCGCAACAGGGTCAACGAAGCGGGCAGATCTTTGAAACTCCATGACCCCCAAGTCGACGTAGGCTGCAGCAGCTTGCGCGTAGCCGTACACGACGGACGGAAGCCCATCGCGAACTCGCTCAGTGATCCGAGACCCATCGATGGCAATCGCCGATGTGAGGTGTTCTGGTCGTGACGGGAACGCCCCAGCACGCTTGATTTTCGGCACAAGCCATTTGACGTCTCCCACTTTATCCGCGGGGACATAGAAGCTTGCCCTATCAGCAAGGGCACGGAGCGCTGCAGTTGTGTGACCTACACGTGACGCCCGCTCTGGGGAACCATTCACAGTTTCGTAGCCCATGGCACTTCCGCTTCTAATTCTTCGGAGCCAGAGGAGAGTCGCCAGCCGCCGCCCTAGCTTCGTTCACCAGGTTGAGGTCATACTTGTCGATTTGAACCGGCACGATGTACGGAGAAGACAATGTCTTCAATCGCACGTACCCTCGGTCTTCCGAAGAGAGGATTGCCGGAGCGAAGGCGCCGAAGTCATAGAACTTCGACAACTCCTGCAACTCCTTAGTGTTGTTCAGATGCGCCACGACCCAGTTCGCAGTGTTGGCCTTTACCTGGTGCGCCACTCCTGAAACTTCTTGAGTTGCATAGGTCATGCCGATATTCAGCTTGGCTGCTTCCTTCGCGAGCTTTACCCACACATCTGCGTCGTCCTTATACTTGTCCGACGAAAACAGGTTATGCGCTTCCTCCAGCATCACCTGAATCGAGGGCGGAACGTCTCCGGAAGTGAACACATTCGTCTGCTTCGCCAGAAGCCTACGGGTGATGTTCTCGGACAACGTCTTTACGATCGGCGGAGACCCAACATGAAGGTCAACAATGACGACCCTTCCCTTGGTCAGCTCATCGTAGATTTCCTCAGCGGGATCAGCCTGAGTCGCCTCGTTATGAAAGTCCTTCAGATCCAGCAGGTTTCGCCATCCTCGGACGTTTCCGGACTGACCGGTTTGGCCTGTATAGATCGGCTCTGTAGACGTCCACCGCACATCATCACAGAAGTTTTCGGCTTCAGGGTCGCCATCCTTACGCAACTCGATGATCGTATCGACTACGTCCCGGATGTCGGCTCCCTTCACGGAAACCGTCGTTTTACCTGCCGAAGTGAAGAATTTCTTGTTCTTCTTCTGCTCTATCGCCTTCCGCAGCGGTTCCCTCATGCCGATGAGGACGGAGAAGGGGTATGTAGTGCCGGCGTTATACTTGGGCAGTGTGAATCCGGCGCGAATTAGCGAAGCGTAAAGAATCAGACGCCCTCGTTGCGCACGCGTGGTCTCACTGAAGTTTCCCTGGACATCCGTGAACCTAGTCACCGCGAAGTCGTTGATGTAGCCAGCCGATCCGTCGGAACGCAGCTTGTCGGCGATCAGCCCCTGTACGGCGCCGGCTTGTTCCGGGTCGAAGAAGTTGATACCCAGTGGTCGAACATGCGGCTGCGTGCCATCCGCCCCAAACTTGAAGATACGGACGTGCTTCTCACCAATCGCCGCAATCTCTGTCCCGTCCTGAGTGTTGGGGTTTGCGTACTCACCCTGCGGGTCGAAGATCAGCTGACCAATCGGCCCTTCACCATTAGACCGACGCCGCTCAGACACAACAAAGGTCCGGGCAATAATAATTTTCGCGGTGTTGGACTTGCCCATGCGGGTCATTCCAAGCAAGCCAGTCTTTGTGCCGATGAAGTCGTGGATATTGACCGTCACGGCTGAGTCGTCTTGTTTTGCAACCTTAGCGCGCCGACGCGTGGCCGAGTAGCGCACGGCGCCAATTCGCACACGTTCCACATCCTTCTCGGAAGGCTTCAGATACGAGGCGATTTCAGAAAGCCCATCACCGATCGGCTTCAGGACTCGATACGTCGACGTGGCATAGAAATTGTCGACGTCGGCACCGAAGTCGAGTCGCTTACGACCGTCGATGTCGGTCTCATAAAAGGTGCCCAAGATTCGACACCTGAGGCCAGTGAACGAGACTCGGTTCTTGGTGAAGGGATCGAGGTTAATATCCAGAACCACAGAGGGAGATGCGTCGCCATTGCTCGACAATGCAGCCCGCAACGCTTCCTCTCGGACTGCATGCAAATCCGATTCCATCGCGAGCGGCGCAGTTCCATCTACGCGCAGCAGCAGCACTTCGTCATCATCATGGGAATCCCCATCGATGTCTCGCGCCGTGGCCAGGAGGAAGGTGTACTGCGGGATACCGCCAGCCTCGAACTTCCACTTGTCGTGCGTCAGAACGATCGCCTCGGAATAGTCGAGACGATGAATCGCCCCAATGCGGATCGACCGAGTCTCCGCGAGAAGCGTCGACTCAAGAAGCGTTCCGGCCCCTACTCCGGGAAACAGCGAAACAGACACTATTCCTCCCCCCCTGGGATGCATGTGCAGCTGACATGTTCCCACAACGTGCACTGTGTGAAAAGTGGATCAACCTCTCGCACTGTGCGTGGCTGAAATTCGACGTAGTGGCTTGTTATAGTTGCCACGCTCGTCTCACGGACAGCTCGTTGAAGTGCCGTATCCTGCCCATTGAGTGCCTTGCGTGCATATCAGCCGCCAGCGTCCAGGCGCCCCTCCCAGTGGCCGGCCTAAGAGGTGCGCTTAGGAACGTCCGTGTCGAAATCCGTGCACGTGTTCGATCCGAACCCGGCACATGAGGTCAGCGCCCACGGTCCTGAATCCGCCGTCGCCCTCTTCGACCGGATCGACGGTCGGTTGCTATGGAGTCCGACAGACGTCTGCCTCATCTATATTCAGGCCGTTGAGCTACGGCATCTCTCGTCCTGCCGACGCGCAGACCCTCGTCCAGATTTCCACTACGGAGACCTCAGACAGCGGGACCGTCTCGGTGTAGCCGATGTAGGCGAGCCCATTGTCGAGGACCACAGGGAAACCCGAGCGACGCCAATACCGCACAACCTCGTTCTCAACAGCGCGAGCCGCAGCACCGACTGCGAACCGCATCGTCTCAACTACGTTCCAACCAGACCGGCGGTGATCAGCGAGCCTCGTGTTCTTGGGGCTGTCCTCGCATATCCCGATCTTGGCGGCAGCGAGCCGGGGTGACGCGACTAGATACAACAGTGCTGGCCTCGCGGGTTTGAAGCCGTTTTCTGCGCATTCCTCGCACGGCCCACTTCGAAACCTACTGTTGAGCACTGGTGAGCAACGATGCCCCTTGGCGATACAGTGGCCGGGCCATTTCGTGGCATCGTTCCGGTAGGGGATCGCCGGATCAGGAAGGTACCCCCACTCTCGTGCCAGCTGTCTGGCGTATCCTTCGGGATGCCGCTTCTTGCCACCGCAGCGCTCGCAGCCTCCCTGACCGTGCTTAATGTTGTCGAGTCGAGGTCCGGGGTCACAGACTGTCCAACAACGCAGACACCAAGCTCGTGTTGCGGTTCTGGCGTCGACGACCTCGACCATGGGTAGGACATGCCCAAGCTTGATCATTTCTGATCTGCGCTGATTGGCTCGCTCTCGCTTTAGACAGCGCGTGCATGCGACTCTTCCCATCTTCGCTAATGCTCGGACGGAGCTTAGGTATGTTCGGAACGGCTTATCGTGTCCTTCGCACCCCGGCTTCAGGCAACGAACAAGGAAGGGAATCGACGTTCTACCTGGATACTGCTGCACAGGTTCGACACCAGATGCGCGCAGTTCGAGCGTCGCAGTAGCGTGGTCAATCTTCGGTCTCTTCACCTGCCCAGCATCTAGCGGTGCACTGACAACACGAAGGCGCCCCCGACTTCAGCTCGCGAGCTGCCACTCTGTGGGGTGGTGCACGACCGCCGGTTCACTGCTCGGTCGCAGCACATGGTGCAGGTTGGTAGCCCTACCCGAAGGCCGCCCGCTAGCCCAGCGAGCCGTGGACCATTCGTGGACTGACTCCGCCCGACCGATCGCGTGTGAACCTCGGACCTGCTGCTTTGCCCGAGGGCCAAGCGGCCTCCGGAGCCGTGTGCGCAGGTTCGAATCCTGCCGGGGGCACCTTGTGTGAGGTGCCCGAAGACCCCGCCATCAGCGCTTGCTGGGACGGGGTCTTCGCGTGTGTGCAGGCGTGTGCCGCCCAGGCTGATGGTGCGCGAGCTGAGGGCTCGTCTCAGGTCAGCGAGCCATGGCTTCCGCGATCTCTTCCGAGGCGCTCTGCCGGGACTGCCTAACCCTCGCGCACACGGCCCTCATGAGTGCTTGAAATGCTCGCCCTCGCCGGTCTGTTGATGCGTGGACCCGACCTGTCGGAGCAGTGCTTCGGCGCCGTGGCTGGCGGGCGAGGAAGCGTCCTCCAGTGAAGCCAACTCCTGAAAGAAGCAGCTGCCATCGGGCCCGAGGGCTCAGCGGGTAAGGGGTCCGCGCAGCACAGTGGACAGGCGGCGCTGCTCAGGTGGACCTTTCCGCTCAGGTATCGCTCCATGAAGTGAAAGGCAAGACGGGAGGGACCCCAGGGGGAAGGTCTGAGGCCCGGTGTGGGTGCAGGTCCCTGGTGGTCGCGAGCACCGTCCCGCCGGTGGCCCGTTCATTGGGTGGCGTGCCGGTGCCGGGTCTCCGCCCCGGGGCGGTCCTGGCCGCTACCGCGTGCTCCAGTCGTCCGGTGTGGGGTGGCCGCCGGCCAGGACCAGTTCCTTCGCCCTGCGGAACTCCTCGTCCGTGATGTCACCGCGGGCTCGGATCTCGGAGAGCCTGGCGAGGTCGTCGACGCTGCCGGAGCGGTTCTCGCCGCCCTTGGCGGTCTCCCGGACGTAGCTCTCGAACGCCTCCTGCTGGGCGCGTGCCTGGGCGGCCTCGCGGCGGCCCATGTTCTTGCCGCGGGCGATCACGTAGACGAAGACCCCGAGGAACGGCAGGACGCAGCAGAACACCAGCCAGCCCGTCTTCGCCCAGCCGCTCATGGAGTCGTCCCGGAAGATGTCGACGACGATCCGGAACAGCAGGATGAACCACATGATCCACAGGAAGACCCAGAGCACCGTCCAGAAAGCGCTCAACAGTGGGAAGTCGTAGGCGAGATACGTCTGCGTGGTCATGGTCGTCCTCCGTTCCCGGCGCGATCGGCGCGGGTGGGCCCGGTCGGCGGCGCAGGCCGCTCTCCGCGTGCCCACGCCCAGCCTGCCCACGGCGAGGCGGGCAGGCCTCACCCGGGGAGGGTGAGGTTCAGGGGCGGTGAATTGCCACTTTCGCCCCATCCGCACCATTGTTCTACGGTGGAGAGGAACGACGCTGCTCATCCCCTCACCACCATCGAGGTGACGGTCATGACCGAGACCACTCAGCGCAGGAACACAGCGGGCAGGCAGGACGGGGCGCCGTCGCAGGGCGGCAAGGGCGCCGCCGGCACCCGTGGGAACACCGCCATCGCGGACACCGTCGTCGCGAAGATCGCGGGCATGGCCGCCCGCGAGATTCCCGAGGTGCACAACCTCGGCGGAAGCATGACCAGGGCCTTCGGGGCTGTGCGCCAGCGGGTGCCGGGCGGGGGCAGTGGAGTCACCCAGGGGGTGAAGGTCGAGGTGGGCGAGCGTCAGGCCGCCGTCGATCTCGACCTGGTCGTCGAGTACGGCGCCGCCATCGCCGACACCGCCGCCGACGTGCGGACCAACGTCGTCAACGCGGTGGAGCGGATGACCGGGCTGGAGGTCGTGGAGGTCAACATCGCCGTCGACGACGTCCATCTGCCGGACGAGGAGGACGAGTCCGAGGAGCAGGGGGGCAGGCGGGTCGCCTGACCTGTCCCACCTGTCTGTCTGACCTATCCGGCCGACCTGACCGGCCTGACCGACCTGGCCGACCTGACCGACCTGACCGACGGGACCGGTACACCTCGGTGGTCGTTCGTCCGTCGCCCGGCCGTGCTGAGGGGCAGTGCTCAGTACACCTCCGGCACCGCCCCCGCACCGCACGGCAGGTGCATGCGGTCGCCGTGGCCGCAGTGGACGACGCGGTCGCCGAGGCCGATCGCGTCGGCCTCGGCGAGGAAGGCGGACAGGGGCGAACGCATCACCGTGTAGTCCTCGTAGTGCACGGGCAGGACGAGGCGGGGGTCGAGGCGGCGGGCCAGTTCCGCGCCCTGGGCGCCGTCCATCGTGACCAGGAAGCCGCCGGGGAGGCGGGTGCCGCCCAGGTGCAGGACGGCCAGGTCGGCGGCCGGGAAGCGGTCGGCGATCTCGTTCAGGCCGTCGTACACGAGGGTGTCGCCCGAGAGGTAGAGCCGCATGCGGGGCGGCCCTCCGGCGGGGCCGAACTCCAGCATGCTGCCCATCACCGGCGGCAGCAGCCTGCGCAGCACCGCCTGGCCGGCGTGCCTGCCGGGCAGGGCCGTGACCGTGACCTGGACGCCGTCGCGCTGGAGGGTGAGCGCCTTCCAGGTGCGCAGTCCTGCCGTCCGGTGGAAGCGGTGCACGGCCCTGAGGCGGCGGGCCGCGTGCGGAGTGGTCAGGATCGGCACGGTGTGGTCAAGGTGCCGACGGGCCCGTCGGTCCCAGTGGTCGCCGTGCAGGTGTGACAGCACGACCGCGTCGAGGCGGGGCAGTTCGTGCACGTCCAGGGCCGGTTCGGTCAGGCGGCGGCTCAGCAGGCCGTAGCCGAGGTGGGCGTACTGACCGCGGTGGAGGAAGTTCGGGTCGGTGAGCAGGGTCAGCGGGCCGTACGACAGCAGCACCGTCGCGTTACCGATGAAGTGGACGTCGAGTGCGTCGCCGGTGTCATGAGCCGGCCCGTCGCTGGTGCGGTCGTCGCCCGCGGGCTGCGACATGTCTCCTCCGGTCCTCCGGTCTCTCCTCCGGTCTCCTCCGGTCTCCTCCGGTCTCCTCCGGTCTCCTCCGGTCTCCTCCGGTCCTCCGGTCCTCCGGTCCTCCGGTCCTCCGGTCCCCTCCGGTCTCCTCCGGTTCCTTCCGGCTTCCCAGTCCCCCGGATTTCAGGGGCCCCGGTTCCCCGGCCTTCTGTCAGGCCGAGCGCTTGCGGGACGTCGACTTCTTCGCCGCCGTCTTCTTCGCTGTGCTCTTGGACGCCGTCTTCTTCGTCGTGCCCTGGCCCTGGCTGGACTTGGACGTCGACTTCTTGGCCGCCGTGGTCTTCTTGGCCGCCGTCTTCTTCGCGGTGGACGTCGACTTCTTGCCGCCGGTCTGCTTGGGAGCCGCCCGGGCCGTCTTGCGCTGCGGCAGCGGCTTCACCTCGGCGTGCTCCGCCTCCTCGCCCCGGGACTCGCGGGCCGCGCGGACGCTGTTCTCCAAAGCCGCCATCAGGTCCAGGACCTTGCCGCCCGTGGCCGGTTCCGGGGCCTGCGGCGGGGCCTCGCCGGCGGCCTTCGCGGCGATGACCTCCTCCACGGCCTCGCGGTACTCGTCGTGCAGGTCCTCCAGGTCGACCTCACCCAGGGTGTCCATCAGGGCATCCGCCAGGTCCAGCTCCTGGTCGCGGACGGTGACGTTCGTGTCGGGGGCCAGGCCCTCGGGCGCGCGGACCTCGTCCGGCCACAGCAGGCCGTGCATGGCGATGGCCTCGCCGACGACCCTCAGCATGCCCAGGCGCTCGCGCCCTCGCAGGGCGAACTTCGCGATCGCCACCTTGTTGCTGCGCTTCAGGGCTTCCCGGAGCAGGGTGTACGGCTTCGCCGCCGGAGCGCCGCCCGCCTGGAGGTAGTACGCGGCGTCCATCTGGAGCGGATCGATCCGGTCGGCCGGGACGAAGGCGACGATCTCGATGGTCTTGGCCGTCGGGAGGGGCAGGCTCGACAGGTCCTCCTCGGTGATCGGGATGATCGTGCCGTCCGCGTCCTCGTAGCCCTTGCCGATCTCCCCCTGGGTGACCTCGCGGTCCTCCAGTTCGCAGAATTTGCGGTAGCGGATGCGGCCGCCGTCCTCGGTGTGGATCTGGCGGAAGGAGATCGAGTGGCTCTCGGTGGCGTTCACCAGCTTGATCGGAATGCTGACCAGGCCGAACGAGATAGCGCCGTTCCAAATGGATCTCACGTGCAGCACCCTTCCGGTCACTCTGGGGAGTGTTCGTCATGGTTTGCGTGGAATTCTTATCGTATGGCGCCTATCACAGAGGTGGAGGGGCGACGGGTCGCTCTCAGCAACCTGGAGAAGGTGCTGTATCCCGCCACGGGTTTCACCAAGGGCGAGGTGCTGCACTACTACGCGACCGTCGCCGAGGTCCTGCTGCCCCATCTGCGGGACCGGGCGGTGTCCTTCCTGCGCTACCCGGACGGGCCCGACGGGCAGGTGTTCTTCACGAAGAACGTGCCGCCGGGTACGCCCGAGTGGGTCACCACCGCCGAGGTGCCCCGGGTGGAGGGGCCGTCACGGATGGTCCTGGTGCAGGATCTGCCGAGCCTGATGTGGTCGGCGAACCTCGTGACCGAGTTCCACACCCACCAGTGGCTCGTCGGCACACCGGAGGAGGCGGACCGGATCGTGTTCGACCTCGATCCGGGGGCGCCGGCGAGCATCGTCCAGTGCTGCGAGGTCGCGCTGTGGCTGCGGGACCGGCTCGCGCGCGACGGCTTGGAGACCTACGCCAAGACCTCCGGCTCCAAGGGGCTGCACCTGCTCGCCGCCGTGCGCGGGGCGTCCTCCGAGCGGGTGTCCGAGTACGCCAGGGAACTCGCCGTCGAGGCGGAGAAGGCCATGCCCCGGCTCGCGCTGCACCGGATGACCAGGAGCCTGCGCCCGGGGAAGGTCTTCGTCGACTGGAGCCAGAACGCCGCCCGCAAGACCACTGCGGCCCCGTACACCCTCCGGGCCCGCCCGGAGCCGACCGTCTCGGCGCCGGTGACCTGGGCGGAGATCGAGGAGTGCCGCGCGCCGGGGCAGCTGGACTTCCGCGCGGTCGACATCGCCCCGAGGGTCCAGGACCACGGCGACCTCCTGGCCCCGCTGCTGGACGCGGACGCGGCCGGGACCCTGCCGTAGCGGACGACCGGCGGCTCACGCCCCGAAGCACGCCCCCGACCGGCGCCCGGCTCCCCTACGCGCCTCACACCCGCACCCACGTATTCCGGTCGCGTGCCATCGCGTGCAGCGCCTCCACGTCCGCCGGCTTCAGCACCCCGCCCCGCCGTGCCAGGCCCTCCACCTCCGCCGCCGTCAGGACGTGGATCTCACGGGGTGCGGTCGGGATCGTCAGGGCGGCCGGGTCGACCAGGGCGAGCACGGGGCGGACCTCCGCCGTGAGGGCGTGGGTGGCGCGCTCGGCGTCGGTGCGCAGGCGGTGCAGCAGGGGGTATGGGTCGCGGCGGCCCAGGGTGATCATGGGGTCGGCGACCCGGACGCGCTGCTTGCGGGCGTGCAGGGCGTGGACGGCGTAGAGGCCGCCGGGGCCGATCAGCAGGTGGTGGATGCGGTCGCCGCCGGGAAGCGGCACGGAGTGCAGGGTGTGCCAGCCCGCGCCGTCGAGGCGGTCCAGCGCGTCACCGATCGTCTGCTCGGCCGCCAGGGCCCTGCGGCGCGGGTCGGGGCGCAGCCGGTGGGCGGGGCCGGGGTCGCGGTCGAGGGCGACGAGGAGGGTCTCGCCGGGGCGGTTGGGGGCCAGGTCGTCGTCGGGGTGGAGGGCGAGGCGGGCCAGCTCGGCGGGGGTGGGCACCGGGGGCGCCCCCACCGTCACGGGGCCGGTGATGAAGGGCCCCAGAGCCCTGAGGACGTCGTCCTCGCGGTCCCGGCCGAGCAGGTTCACCCGGGCGGCCTCACGGTCGTACCAGGCGATGTGGCGGCCGTCCGGGAGGCAGACGTACAGCCGCTCCCGGCCGTGCCGCCAGGTCGGTATGACGCGCAGTCCGTTCATGCACCATCACCCCAGTCCATGGGAACAGGCGGGGTGCTGCGGGGGCAAGAACCCGGTTACCTTGGAGAGGAGTTGGGCAGGCAGCCCGCGGACCCTCGGGCGGCCATGGTGGGGAGGCGCCGTTGCGTACCCGCAGTAAGCCGGACGTCCCCGCCCCGGAGAGTCCGTGGAGCGAGGTCGTTCCCGGGCTCTGGATGGGCGGTCACGAGTACACAGGGGCTTTGGGGCACCTGGAGTTCGCCGTCGTACGGGACGAGTTCGATCTCGTGCAGACGCTGCTGCGGCTGCCGGGCCACGGGCCCGATCCGGGCGTCCGGCACCATGTGTGGCCCATCCCCGACGGGCCGCTGGACGGGACGCAGCTCGCCGGGGTGATCCGGCTGGCCGAGGCCGCGTGCGAGGCGCTGGAGGAGGGCCGGCGGGTCCTCGTCCGCTGCTTCCACGGGTACAACCGCTCCGGTCTCGTCGTCGCGCACGCGTTGATGCGCCAGGGCAGCTCCGCGGAGGCGGCGATCCGGCTGATCCGGGCCCGTCGCTCGCCGTGGGCGCTGCACAACGACCTGTTCGTCGAGTATCTGCGGGCCGGGCTGGCCACGGCCCGGCTGCTGGAGGAGCTCACGGAGTAGCGGGACGCCGTACGGATGTACGCACACGGGCCCCCCTCTCGCGCAAATGGGACTTCCCCGCGAATAAGGTGTAGGCGGCCGGTCGTCGCGTCCGTCGTGTGTCCGCCGGACGTCTGTCGTACGTCCTGCGGAGGTGCAACACGCCTCGGTCGTGCGTCCGCCGGACGCCGGTGGTACGTCCGCCACGCCTCGGTCGTGCGTCCGCCGGACGCCGGTGGTACGGCCGCCACGTGTCGGTCGTGCGCCGGCCGTATGCCCGACGTGAGTCCGCCGTGATCACCCGTGGATCCGAACCGCCAGGAGTGCAGTGCCCCTCAGCCGCCCCGGACAGGCCGCCCGCCGCCTGACCGTCGTCGCCCTGCTGCTGGCCGCCGCCGTGGGCTGCGGGGACGCCGGCGGTCTGGAGGGCGCGGGGTCGACCCCTACGGCGCAGGGGCCGGCCCGGCTCTGGCCGGAGCTGACGCCCGCCTCCAGCCCGGCGTTCGAGATCGGTGAGGTGGACACCGAGGTGGTCAAGGGGGTGAAGGTGCCCGGCGACGACATCCGCCGCGTCGACCCGGTCCGGATCGTCCGGGCCGAGGTCGCCCGGAACCCGGGCGACTTCGAGGGCCCGAAGGCGCCCTACCGCGACACCGAGCGCGAGATGGCCGACTGCGGCCGCGGCCCGGGGCACGGGAAGTGCCCGGTGCTCAGGCCGTACTACCGGGACCTGACCGGCGACGGGCACGACGACCTGACGCTGGGCTTCCCGCTGCTGCCGGGCAAGACGACGGCGGTGCGCGTCTACACCGTCGACAAGCACCGGCTGGTGCAGGTGATGGCCTGGGAGGACGCGCTGAGCGGTGTCGAGCTGGCCGGGCGTTCCCTGGTGATCCGCTCGCCGTCGGAGGTCGCGGGCTACGAGTACCGCCTGCAGTGGACCTGGGACCGGGACCAGAAGGCCATGCTGCTCACCCACGACGAGATGCTGCGCACCGGTACGCGCCCGCACTCCCGGCACCCCTCGTCCTCCGCCGGCGGTCCCCCGTCCGCCTCGCCCGGCCACTCCACCCCCGCCTCACCCACCCTCTCCCCCTCGGCCACCCTCTCCCCCTCGGCGAGCGGCGGATGAGGCCCGTACTCCCCCCGTGGTCCGGGACGCTCGCCGCGAAGGCCGCCGCCTTCATCACCGTGATGTGCTGCGCGCTCGCGGCGCTGCTGGGCGTCCTGGTGCACGTGCAGGTGACGAACCAGACCGTCGGCCAGGCCCGTGACCAGGCGTTGCAGCGGCTGACGCAGGCGACGCAGCGCTACGAGGCCGGGGACACCCTGTGGCGGGGCGCCGGGGTGGATCCGCCCGGGCTGCCCCGGCGGCTGCGGGAACTGGCGGTGGCCGGGGACCGCGGCACGATGGTCGCCGACCGGGAGGGACGCCCCACGATGTGGGCGGCGGGTCCCGTCGACGGCGGGCGGGCGCTGGCCGTCGCGGTCGACTACTCGCAGCAGGCCCGCACGATCGCGGGTCTGGACCGGGCGATCGTGTGGTCGTCGGGCCTGGCCATCGGGGCGACGCTGCTGGTCGGGGCGTTCGCGGTGACGCGGGTGACGCGCCGGCTGCACACCACGGCCCGGGTGGCCCGGCGGATCAGCGCGGGCGACCTGGACGCCCGGGTGAACGATCCCCGCACGGGCCCGCGTACGCAGGGCAGTCCGCAGGACGAGGTGGCCGCGGTCGCCGCCGCGCTGGACTCCATGGCGGCGTCGCTGCAGGGGAAGCTGCAGGCCGAGCAGCGGTTCACGGCGGATGTCGCGCACGAGTTGCGTACGCCGCTGACCGGGCTGCACGCGGCGGCGGAATTGCTGCCGCCGGGCCGTCCGACGGAGCTGGTGCGCGACCGGGTGGCGGCGCTGCGCACGCTCACCGAGGACCTGCTGGAGATCTCCCGGCTGGACACCGGCCGGGAGCGGCTGGAGCTGGACACCGAGCAGTTGGGACCGCTGGCCGAGCGGGCGGTGCGGGCGGCCGGGAGCGGCACGGAGGTCAGGGTCGTGCGGGACGTGTCCGTGGAGACGGACCGGCGGCGGCTGGAGCGGGTGCTGGGCAATCTCGTGGCGAACGCGCACAAGCACGGGCGCGCGCCGGTGGTGCTGACCGTGGACGGTCCGGTGGTGACGGTTCGCGACCACGGGGACGGGTTCCCGGAGTACCTGGTCGCGCACGGCCCGCAGCGGTTCCGCACGGAGGGCGGTGCGCGGGGGCACGGGCTGGGGCTGACCATCGCGCGCGGCCAGGCGGAGGTGCTGGGTGCGCGGCTGGAGTTCGCGAACGCGCCGGAGGGCGGCGCGGTGGCCACCCTGACACTGGCGGCGGAGTGAGGGTCCGCAGGGCGTCCTCCTCTGGCCCAGCGTGGGGGGCGGCACCCGCAGCCCGCTCCTAATGTGGCGATTAGTCAGCTTCGGCACTTTCACCCCCACATGGAGGTATCCCCCATGTCCCTGCGCTTCCGCCTCTGCATAGCAGCCGCCGCCGGACTCCTCGCCGCCGCGGCCGCCATCACCCCTGCCGCCGCCGCGCAGGACGACCGGGACCCGAACGGCGGCAACGGCAACAGCGGCCAGAGCAGCTGGAACGGCAGCGGCAACGGCAACAGCGGCCAGGACAGCTGGAACGGCGGCGGCAACGGAAGCGGCACCGGCGACCCGGGCAACTGGAGCGGCAGCGGCCACCACGACCCGAGCGGCGGGAACGGCGGGAACGGCGGGCAGAACCAGGGCCGCTACAGGGGCGTCGTCACGGCGAGCACGCTGGCTCTGCGCAGCGCCCCGAACCGCGGTTCGCAGATCATCCGGTACGCCCATCGGGGCGACGTCGTCAGCATCTTCTGCAAGACGGGCGGCGAGACCGTGCAGGGCAACCCGCTCTGGTACCTGCTGACGGACGGCACCTGGGCCTGGGGCGCGGCCCGGTACATCGACAACATCGGCCCCGCGCCACGCTGGTGCTGACATTCGGTCACCCAAAGAAGCACAAGAGAAGCACAAGACGCACTGTTTGGGTAGGTTCCGGACATGAGCAAGGCCGGAATCACCGTGGCGACGGCGGACCCGCCCACGCCCGCCGTCCGCCGCCTCCCCCGGCGCCGGGGCATCGAACTCGCCCTCATCGTGCTGGCCGTCCTGCTGTCGGTGTACGGCTACTGCGCGGTCGGTCTCGCCCGCCACGGGACGCTGCCGCCCGGCGCCGCCGGCTACGGTGCCGGCCTCGGCGTGCTGGCTCTGCTGGCCCACCTGGCGGTACGCCTGCGAGCCCCGTACGCCGACCCGCTGCTGCTGCCGATCGGGGTGCTGCTCAACGGGCTGGGGCTGGTGCTGATCTACCGGCTGGACCTGGAGACCCCGGGCGACCGGGCGGCGCCGGCCCAGCTGGTGTGGTCGACGCTGGGCGTGACCCTGTTCATCCTGGTCGTGCTGCTGCTGCGGGACCACCGGGTGCTCCAGCGCTACACGTACGTCTGCGTGGTCGCGGCCCTGGCCCTGCTCACGCTGCCGATCCTGTTCCCGGCGGTGAACGGGGCCCGCATCTGGATCCGGATCGCGGGGTTCTCCATCCAGCCGGGCGAGTTCGCGAAGGTGCTGCTGGCGGTGTTCTTCGCCGCGTACCTGGCGGCGAACCGCAACGCGCTGGCCTACACCGGCCGCCGGGTCTGGAAGCTCCAGCTGCCCACCGGCCGCGTCCTCGGCCCGATCGTCACCGTCTGGCTGGTCAGTGTGGGCGTGCTGGTCCTGGAACGCGACCTCGGCACGTCGCTGCTGTTCTTCGGCCTGTTCGTGGTGCTCCTCTACGTCGCCACCGGCCGCACCGGCTGGATCGCGGTGGGGCTGCTGCTGGCCGCGCTGGGTGCAATCGCCGTGGGCCGGCTGGAACCGCACGTGCACAGCAGGATCGAGACCTGGCTGCACCCCTTCGCCTCCATCGAGGCGGGCGAGGGCGCGAACCAGCTCGCGCAGTCGCTGTTCGCCTTCGCGGAGGGCGGCGTGCTCGGCACGGGCCTCGGACTCGGCCACTCCTTCCTCATCGGCTTCGCCGTGAAGTCGGACTTCATCCTGGCCACCGCGGGCGAGGAACTCGGCCTGGCCGGCCTCAGCGCCGTCTTCCTCCTCTACGGACTGCTGGTGGAACGCGGCTTCCGGGCCGGGCTCGCGCAGCGCGAGCCCTTCGGCCGGCTGCTCGCGGTCGGCCTCGCCTCACTGGTGGCGCTCCAGGTGTTCGTGATCGCGGGCGGGGTGACCGGGCTGATCCCGCTGACCGGCATGGCGATGCCGTTCCTGGCGCAGGGCGGCTCGTCGGTGGTCACCAACTGGGCGATCGTGGCGCTGCTGGTCCGGGTGAGCGACTCGGCCCGGCGCGGTTACGACGGGCAGGACGCACGGTGACCCGGCACATCCGGCACGCCGGGTACTTCTGCGCCCTGCTGCTGGTGGCACTGCTCGTGAACGCCGCCCGGGTCCAGGTCGTCCAGGCCCCGTCGTACGACCGCAACCCGGCCAACCGGCGACCGGACATCGCCCGCTACGAGCAGCCGCGCGGGGACATCTGGGTGGGCGGGCGCCCCGTCACCGGCTCCCGGGACACCCGCGAGCACCTCCGCTACGAACGGACCTACGCCAACGGCCCGTTGTACGCCCCGGTCACCGGCTTCGCCTCCCAGTTGTACGGGACGACGCTCCTGGAGAGCACCGAGGACGGCGTGCTGTCCGGCGCGGATCCGATGCTCGCGCCGTTCCCGCTGTGGAACGACTTCACCCGGGCACGCAACGCGGGCGGGGACGTCGTGACGACGCTGCTGCCTCAGGCGCAGCAGGCCGCGTTCCGGGGGCTGGCGGGACGCAAGGGCGCGGTGGCCGCGGTGGAGCCGTCGACGGGCCGGATCCTGGCCCTGGTGTCCGCCCCGTCGTACGATCCCCAGCCGCTGTCCGGAAACGGCTCGGCCGCGGCCCGGGCCTGGGCGCGGCTCACCGCGGACAAGGACAAGCCGATGCTCAACCGGGCGGTGCGGCAGACCTATCCGCCGGGCTCGACGTTCAAGGTGGTCACCACGGCCGCCGCGCTGGACGCCGGTGTGGTCACGGATCTCGAGGCGCCGACCGACTCCCCCGACCCCTACCGCCTGCCCGGCACGCGGACGCGGCTGACCAATTCCTCGAAGGGCTGCGCGGACGCCTCCGTGCGCGAGGCCTTCACGTTCTCCTGCAACACGGTGTTCGCCAAGCTCGGTGTGGAGGTGGGCGTGGCGGGCATGACGGCCACGGCACACGCCTTCGGCTTCAACAACGGGGAGCTGCGGATCCCGTTCCCGGTGGCCCGGTCGACGTTCGACACCACCCTCGACAAGGCTCAGCTGGCCCTGTCCTCGATCGGCCAGTACAACACCAGGGCCACGCCGCTGCAGATGGCGATGGTCGCGGCGGCCGTAGCCAACGGCGGCCAGGTGCGGGACCCCTACCTGGTGGAGCGCACGACCCGGCCGGGCGGCAGCACCCTCGCGACGGCCGGTTCGCGCGGGATCCGCCAGGCGATGTACCCGTCCACCGCCGTCCGGCTGCGGGCGATGATGCGGGACGCGGTCGAGAACGGCACCGGGCGCGGTGCCGCGATCCGCGGCGCCAAGGTGGGCGGCAAGACCGGCACCGCCCAGCACGGCCTGGGCAACTCGGGCATCCCCTACGCCTGGTTCGTCTCCTGGGCGCAGGGTGCGCGCGATCTGGCCCCGAGGGTGGCGGTGGCGGTCGTGGTGGAGGACGCGGAGGCGGACCGCGGGGACATCAGCGGGGGCGGCGACGCGGCGCCGATCGCCCGGGCGGTGATGGAGGCGGTACTGAAGTCGCACTGAGCGCCCGGCTGATGAGACGGGGCTACCGCGCCGCCGGGCACCCGACCTACCGTTCGGTTCATGACTGAGCCCGCCGCGTACGAACTCGCCCAGGTCAACCTCGGCCGCCTCAAGGCCCCACTGGACTCCCCGCAGTTGAAGGACTTCGTCGACAGCCTCGACCCAGTGAACGCGGACGCGGACGGTGCCGACGGTTTCGTCTGGCGTCTGCAGGGCGAGGGGGGCGACGACGCCACGGACGTTCCCGTGTTCGGCGACTCGTGGCTGATCATCAACATGTCCGTGTGGCGCGACACGGACGCCCTGACCGCGTACATGTACCAGGGCCGGCACCGGGAGATGCTCGTTCGCCGCCGGGAGTGGTTCGAGCGTGTGCGGGAGGCGATGGTCGCCCTGTGGTGGGTCCCGGCGGGCCACCGGCCCACGGTCGCCGAGGCGGAGTCCCGCGTGCTGCACCTGCGTACGCACGGCCCGACGCCGTACGCGTTCACCCTGCGGACGTCGTTCCCGCCCCAGGGGGCGACGCCGCTGCTGGGCGAGGTGCCGGAGGGTCTGGGCTGCGCCCTCTGACGGCCGTTCAGCCGTCGGCCGCCCGCCCCGCGTCGATCGCCCCGCGTACCTCGGCCACCCGTTCCCTCTCCTCCGCCGCGAAGCGCTGGGCGTCCAGTTTCTCGGCGATCTCCTCGTCCTCGGACATCAGCAGGTCGAGGTCGGAGTCGCCCATCTCCAGGACGCCCAGGTCGACGTAGGCCTGCTGGAGGCGTTTGCCCCACAGGCCGATGTCCTTGACGCAGGGGACGATGCGGCTGAACAACAGCTTGCGGAAGAGGGTGAGGAACTCGGACTGCTCGCTGTACTCCTCCGCCTCGGCCTTGGGGATGCCGAAGTTCTCCAGCACCTCGACGCCCCGTAGCCGGTCGCGCATGAGGTAGCAGCCCTCGATGACGAACTCCTCGCGCTCCCGCAACTCGGCGTCCGTGAGTTGCCGGTAGTAGTCGCGCAGGGCCATCCGCCCGAAGGCCACGTGCCGGGCCTCGTCCTGCATGACGTACGCCAGGATCTGCTTGGGCAGCGGCTTGTCCGTGGTGTCCCTGATCATGCCGAAGGCGGCGAGCGCGAGGCCCTCGATCAGCACCTGCATGCCCAGGTAGGGCATGTCCCAGCGGGCGTCGCGCAGGGTGTCGTCCAGCAGGGACCGGAGGTTGTCGTTGATCGGGTAGAGCATCCCGATCTTCTCGTGCAGGAAGCGGCCGTAGATCTCGGCGTGCCGGGCCTCGTCCATGGTCTGGGTCGCGGAGTAGAACTTCGCGTCCAGATCCGGGACGGACTCGACGATCCGCGCGGCGCAGATCATGGCGCCCTGCTCGCCGTGCAGGAACTGGCTGAACTGCCAGGAGGCGTAGTGCTGCCGCAGCTCGCCCCTGTCCTTCTCGTTCAGCTTGGCCCAGTGCCTGGTCCCGTACAGGGACATCGCCTCGTCCGGGGTTCCGAGCGGATCGCGGGGGTCCACCTCCAGCTCCCAGTCGATGCGCTTCTGGCCGTCCCACTGCTTGTCCTTGCCCTTCTGATAGAGGGCCAGAAGGCGGGCGCGGCCGTCGTCGTACTCCCAGTTGAAACGGGCCGCGCCGCTCGCCGGCACCTGTCGTACGGGCTCTTCCGGTTCCATGGCGTACAGGTCGAAGCTCGGCATGCCCGCAGGCTCACACGAGGTAGACACGGGGTCAACAAGTAGCGCGCAGGGGATTGACGAGCTTGCTGACAAGCAGTCTCATAAGTACATCAGTGACGTGTGCACAACGAGGTGGGCAGCCATGACGACCCTGACGGAAGCCGACGCGCTCGACGGCCTGCGCGACGCCCTCGGCCTGCTGAAGGACCGGGAGCAGGTGGCCCAACGGCTCCTCGACTCCTCCGCCAAGCACTCCTTCGACCCGGACAAGGAGCTGGACTGGGACGCGCCCTTCGAGGAGGGCAAGTGGTTCTGGCCGCCGGAGCTGGTCTCGCTCTACGACACCCCGCTGTGGAAGCGCATGGGTGAGGAACAGCGCATCCTGCTCTCCCAGCACGAGGCGGCGGCCCTGGCCTCCCTGGGCATCTGGTTCGAGATCATCCTGATGCAGCTGCTCGTCCGGCACATCTACGACAAGGCGGCGACGAGCGCACACGTCCGCTACGCACTCACCGAGATCGAGGACGAGTGCCGCCACTCCAAGATGTTCGCCCGCCTGATCTCCCACGGCGACACGCCCTGGTACCCGGTCAGCCGCGCCCACCAGCAGCTGGGCCGCCTGTTCAAGACCATCTCCACCACCCCCGGCTCCTTCACCGCCACCCTGCTGGGCGAGGAGGTCCTCGACTGGATGCAGCGTCTGACGTTCCCCGACGAGCGCGTCCAGACCCTGGTCCGAGGCGTCACCCGCATCCACGTCGTGGAGGAGGCCCGCCACGTCCGCTACGCCCGCGAGGAACTCCGCCGCCAGATGGTGACGGCCCCCAAGTGGTCCCAGGAGTTCACCCGCATCACCTCCGGCGAGTTCGCCCGCGTCTTCTCGGTGGCCTTCGTGAACCCCGACGTCTACACGAACGTGGGCCTCGACAAGCGGGAGGCCCTCGCCCAGGTCCGCGCGAGCGGCCACCGCCGCGAGGTCATGCAGAACGGCTCCAAGCGCCTGACCGACTTCCTCGACGACATCGGAGTGCTGCGCGGGGTCGGCCGGCGCCTGTGGAAGTCGTCGGGCCTGCTGGCGTAAGCCACGCCGCTCCCGCACCCGCGTACGGCGGGAAGGGGCCGTGTCCGGGGGGGTGTCCGCCCGCGGCGGCTGGCGCGTCAACGGGGAGTCGGTCGGCGTCGGGCCCCAGCGCGCCGTTCCGAGGACGGACACCCCCCGGCGCGGCCCCGACCCCCACCCCACGCGAAGGCGAAGGCACACACCCGGCCACCGCTACGCAGCCCCCGGCCCCCCGATTACCCTGCGAGGCATGACACCAGCCGCCCCCACCCCCGCCTACCGGCGACTCAGCGTCGAGGAACGCCGCAGTCAGCTGCTCGAATCCGCGCTGAACCTCTTCGCCCACCGCGCCCCCGAGGAGGTGTCCCTCGACGACGTGGCGGAGGCGGCCGGCGTCTCGCGGCCCCTGGTGTACCGGTACTTCCCGGGCGGCAAGCAACAGCTCTACGAGGCCGCCCTGCGCTCCGCAGCCGACGAGCTCCAGCACTGCTTCGACGAACCCCGCGAAGGCCCGCTCCTCCCCCGCCTGTCCCGCGCCCTCGACCGCTACCTCACCTTCGTCGACCAGCACGACACCGGCTTCAGCGCCCTCCTGCAGGGCGGCAGCGTCGTCGAGACCTCCCGCACCACCGCCATCGTCGACGGCGTACGGCGGGTCGCCGCCGAGCACATCCTCAGGCACCTGATGGTCTCCGACCCCGGCCCGCGCCTGCGCATGACCGTCCGCATGTGGATCACCGCCGTGGAGGCCTCGTCGCTCATCTGGCTCGACGAGGACAAGCAGCCCCCCGCCGAGGAGCTGCGCGACTGGCTCGTCGAGCAGTTCGTGGCCATGCTGACGGTGACCGCCCGCCGCGACCCGCAGACCGACGCGCTGGTCCGGGCCCTCGCCGGGGATGTCCGAGACTGATCCCGTGAAGAGCGAAGAGACCCCCTTCGAGGGCGGCCCCATGGACGGCAGGGTCCTGCCCGTCCTCCTCGGCATCACCGGCCACCCGCCCAAGACGTACCGCATCCCCGTTCCGGACCCCGACGGCGGGCCGGACACCGTCCTGGTCTACCGCCGCGTCCCCCGGGGACCGGGCAAGGCCGGCCTGTCCAACCGCTGGAAGTACACGTACGCCCCCGAGGGCGTCCCGCCCCGCCGGCTCAACTGGCCCTGGTCGAAGCCAGCCGCCACGCCGCCCGGCAAGCCGGACGACGCCGACGGGTGACCCGGTTGCGCCGAACCGCGCACACCCACCGCGCGCACCGCACGCACACGCCTGATCCTCACGGTGTCCGGCGGCACCACGCCGCCCCCGCAACGGAGGTGATGGCATGTCAGGAAAGCTGCTGCGTCTGGTCTGCATCGCGGCGACGGCGGCCGGAACCGTCCTGGCACCCGTCCCGGCCACGGCCGCGCCCGAGCCGGACACGGAACAGCAGGAGGTCGCCGCTCTCCTGACGGATCTTCAGGAGCTGTACCGGAAGGCCGAGGAGGCCACCGAGGCCTACAACGCCACCGAGGAGAAGCTCACGGAGCAGCGCGCCGAGACCGACCGCGTGGACCGCGCCCTCGCCCGCGCCCGGCTCTCCCTGCACGACAGCCGGGGGGCGGCCGGCCGGCTGGCCCGGCAGCAGTACCAGAGCAGCACCGACATCTCGCCGTACGTGCGGCTGCTGCTGGCCCGCGACCCGCAGCACGCGATCGAGCAGGGCCATGTGATCGGCCGGCTGGCGCGGGAGCGGGCCGACACCATCGGCAGGCTGACCGGCGACGAGCGCAAGGCCCACGAGCTGGCGCGCAAGGCCCGCACAGCACTGGACCGGCAGCTCGCACTCGCCGAGCGGCGCAAGAAGGAGCGGGACAAGGTCCGCGCGCGTCTGCACGACGTCGAGGAACTGCTCGCCTCCCTCAGCCGCGACCAGCTCACCGACCTCGCCGAGTTCGAGCGGAAGGGCATCGCGAAGGCGCAGCAGGAGTTCCTGGCGTCGGGCGCACTGGGCCCCGGCGAGGCCGGGGAAGCGGAAGCCGAAACGGCAACGGAGACCGAGGCCGAAACCGAAGCCGACGCCGACGCCGACGCCGACGGCAAGAACACCACGAACAGCGAGAACGGCAAGTACGGCAAGTACGGCAAGCGCGGCAAGATCAACACCGCCGGAGACAAAGCCGGCCAGGACAAAGCCGGCGACGACAGCGGGACTCCCACCCGCCCCCCGTCCGCCGAAGGCAGCCGTGCCGTGCGCTACGCCCTGCGGCAGCTCGGCAAGCCGTACGAGTGGGGCGCGGAGGGCCCGCGGTCGTACGACTGCTCGGGGCTGACCTCACGGGCGTGGGCCGAGGCGGGGACGCCCGTGCCCCGGACCAGCCAGGAGCAGTGGCGGCGCCTGGAGCGGATCCCGCTGGACGAGCTGCGCCCCGGCGACCTGGTCGTGTACTTCCGCAAGGCCACACACGTCGCGCTGTACCTCGGCGACGGCCTGGTCGTCCAGGCACCCCGGCCGGGCGCGCGGGTCAAGGTCTCCCCGATCGCGGCCAACCCGGTCCTGGGTGCCGTGCGACCGGACCCGGACGGGGAGCCCCTGCGGCGCTACCGGCCGCCGGAGCTCCCCGAGGGTGCCACGGACGGATCCGACGAGGGCTACGACGGTTACGCGGCCCCGGCGCCGGACACCTCGGCGAGGTAGGCCTGCGTCTTCTCCGGCTCGTAGAAGAAGTTCTCGAAGTCGGCCGGGTTGTCGAAGCCGTTGGCGAAGCGGTCGGCGACCGGCTGGAGCTCACCGGCGGCGCCGATGAGGTTCAGGATGTGCTCCGGCGGCGGCGCGAGCATCGCGTTGGTCCACTTGGTGACGTGCTGGGCGGTGTTCCAGTAGCGGTCGAAGGTGGCGCGCATCCACTCCTCGTCGAACGGCTTGTCGCCGTGCTCGACGATCGAGGAGAGGTACGCGGCGGCGCACTTGGAGGCCGAGTTGGAGCCCTGCCCGGTGATCGGGTCGTTCGCCACGACCACGTCGGCGACACCGAGCACCAGACCGCCGCCGGGCAGACGCCCGATGGGGTTGCGGACGGTCGGGGCGTAGCGGCCGGCCAGCGTGCCGCCGGCGTCGGTCAGTTCGACCTTGGTGGCCCGCGCGTACTCCCAGGGGACGTACCGCTCCATGAGTTCCAGGGTCAGGGAGAGGTGCTCCGCGGGGTCCTTGACGCCGTTGAAGACGTCGAGCGGGCCGCCGGGTATGCCCTCCCAGAACAGGATGTCGGCACGGCCGGAGGTGGTCAGGGTCGGCATGACGAACAGCTCGCCGACGCCGGGCACGAGGTTGCAGCGGACCGCTTCGGTGCCCGGGTGCTCGGGGCGCGGGCCCATGCCGTGGACGTACGCCACGGCCAGCGCGCGCTGCGGCTCGCTGTACGGGGAGCGCTCCACGTCACGGCCGAACATCTGGACCAGTTCGCCCTTGCCGGCCGCGACGAGCACCAGGTCGTAGGTGCGGGAGAAGTAGTCCAGGTCGCCGACGGCCGCGCCGTGGATGACGAGCTGCCCGCCGCGCTGGGCGAACGTCTCCATCCAGCCGGCCATCTTCACGCGCTGGTCGACGGACTGCGCGAACCCGTCGAGCCTGCCCAGCCAGTCGATGGCCCGGGCGGCGGGGCCCTCGGACCAGGAACCGGGGGCGGCGACCGAGACGCCGAGTCCTTCGATCTTCGGGGCCTGGGACTCCCAGAAGTTCAGCTGGAGATCGCGCTCGTGCTGCAGAGCCGTGTGGAACATGCACTGCGTCGACATGACCCGGCCGGTGCGGATCTCGTCCGCCGTCCGGTTGGACATCAGGGTGACCTCGTAGCCCTGTGACTGGAGGCCGAGGGCGATCTGGAGCCCGGACTGACCGGCTCCGACGACGAGTATCTTCCGCATGCGGGGCTGTCCTCTACTCGGGGGTTTCGTCGAGCGCGTGGCCCACGAGGGCCAGGAGGGTCTCGATCACGGAGATCCGGCGACGCGCGTCCATGATCATGACAGGTATGTGCCGCGGGATGGTCAGGGCCTCCCGCACGTCCTCCGGTTCGAACAGCTCGCTGCCGTCGAAGTGGTTGACCGCGACGACGTACGGCAGCCCGGAACTCTCGAAGTAGTCCAGGACCGGGAAGCAGTCCTTCAGACGGCGGGTGTCGGCCAGGACGACGGCGCCGATCGCTCCGCGCACGATGTCGTCCCACATGAACCAGAACCGCTGCTGGCCCGGCGTGCCGAACAGGTAGAGCACCAGGTCGTCGTCGAGCGTGATGCGCCCGAAGTCCATGGCCACGGTGGTGGTGGACTTGCCCGGTGTGGCGGTGAGGTCGTCGGTCGCCTCGCTCGCCTCGGTCATCAGCGCCTCGGTCTGCAGGGGCGTGATCTCCGAGACGGAGGTGACCAGCGTGGTCTTGCCCACGCCGAAGCCGCCCGCCACCACGATCTTCGTGGCTATGGGGGCACGGGTGCGGTCCGTCTCCCAGGCGTGCATGCTCTCGCCGGGCTCGACGAACGGGGATGAACCAGTGACGCCGTGAGCGGCGTCAGAGACGACGGAGTCCACTCAGCACCCTTTCCAGCAGAGCCCGGTCGGGGCGGCCCGTGCCATGGCCGGTGCCCGTTCCGTACACACGGATCTTTCCCTGGTCCGCGAGGTCGCTCAGGAGCACGCGGACCACGCCGAGCGGCATCTTCAGCAGCGCGGCGATCTCGGCCACCGTACGCATCCGGCGGCACAGTTCGACGATGGCCCGCAACTCCGGCATGACGCGGGTGGAGAGGTGGCCGTTCGTCAGCTCCTTGCGCTCCTCCGGGGCGTCCAGTGCCGCCGTGCTCGCCACGAACGTCTCCACGAGGAGGACGTGGCCGAAGCGGGTGCGGCCGCCGGTGAGCGAGTAGGGGCGGACCCGGGCGGGTTTGCGGTCGCCGCCGCGGACCGGGAGGTGGTGCTTGGGCGTACTGCTCATCGGGCACTCCCCGTCGTCTGGGAATCCTCCAGGGATTTCCGGAGCTCGCTGCGGAGTTCCGGCGTCAGGACGTGACCGGCACGGCCGACGAACAGGGCCATGTGGTACGCCACCACGCTCATGTCGCAGTCCGCGGAGCCGTGGACGCCGAGCAGCGAGCCGTCGCTGATCGACATCACGAACAGGCTGCCCTCGTCCATCGCGACCATCGTGTGCCGGACGCCGCCGAAGTCCATCAGGCGGGCGGCGCCGATGGTGAGGCTGCCGATGCCGGAGACGATGGTGGCCAGGTCGGCGGCGGAGCCGCGCGGGCCGGTGCGCGTGGCGCCGCGGGCCTGCAGGGCGTCCCGCGCCTCCTTGTTGCGGTGGTCGTCGGAGGAGAGCAGGAGCAGTCCGTCGGAGGAGACGACCGCGACCGAGAGGATGCCGGGTACCTCCTCGACGAGGTTGGTCAGCAACCAGTGCAGGTTGCGGGCCTCACTGCTCAGTCCGATCAGTCCGAAGGTACTGGGAGCGGTCAACTGCTTGCCTCCTCGACTGTGCCCCCCGTGGATTCTTCGGATCCAGCTGGTCGTGCTGCGCCGGTGGCCGGCCGCTGGTGCGAG
Organism: Streptomyces sp. NPDC059696; assembly: GCF_042733745.1. Classification (NCBI taxonomy): domain Bacteria; kingdom Bacillati; phylum Actinomycetota; class Actinomycetes; order Kitasatosporales; family Streptomycetaceae; genus Streptomyces; species Streptomyces sp. NPDC059696. The sequence goes on along the minus strand of NZ_JBHWFG010000046.1, from coordinate 24,794 downwards.
GCCGTCCTCTCGGCGATCTCCGCCTCCACGTCGCGCTGCCCCGCCTGGGCGCCCTGGCGGAAGCCGCCGAGGCGGCGACGCAGGGCTTCGGCGTCCACGGAGCCGCTGCGCTGGCGCGGGGCGGTGGTCTGTGCGGTGATCTTCGGAGTGCGCTTGGGGAGGCCCTTGTCCGTGACGCGGTCCTCCTCCTCGTCGGCCGCGCGCTCGTGCTGCGGGCTCTCGTCCGGGTCCACGGCACCACCCGTGCCATGGGCTTCCTCGTGCGCGCGCTGCCCGAACGGGCCGGTCCCGCCCTCGCGGGAGGCGGCTTCGGACGCGGGCTGTCCCGACGGGCCGGTCCCGCCGCCGGTGACCGATGGTCCGTGCCCCACCGGGTCCGGCTCCCCCGCCTGCGCGGGGATCAGCAGCTCCATCGTGGTTTCTGCGGGGGATTCCACGGGTGCGGCGGTCTCGTCCGGGCCGGCGTGCGCCGCCGGTTCGGGATGCGTCGCCGGGCCGGCGGGTGGCGTCGGGCCGGCGGGCGCCACCGGATCGGCGGGTGCCGTCGCGGCCGCCACCGCATCGGTGGATGTCGCCGAGGGTGCCGCCTCCGGCACCTCCCGCGCCCGCGCCGGTTCCGTCGCCTCGGCCGGTTCCGGTTCCCCTGCCGGTTCCGGGTGCTGGGCGGCGGTGGTGATCTCGGCTGCCTCGCCGCGCTCGACCGCCTTCTCCGCCAGGGCCACCAGCGGGTCGTCGCCGGAGGCGCGGCCGGGCAGGACGTTGGAGTTGGCCTCCGCGTCGGCGCCCGGGAAGGAGAAGGAGTGGGTCGTGCCGGTGAGGGGGCCGGAGGCAGGTACGGCCACGGCCGGGGCGGCGGCCAGCAGCGTGCGCGGCACGACGACGACCGCCGCGACACCGCCCTGCTTCTGCTCGCGCAACTGGACGCGCACGCCGTGGCGGTGGGCGAGCCGGGCCACGACGTACAGGCCGAGGCCGAGACCGTCCTCGCCCTCCTGGTCGTAGGGCGCCTCGGGGTCGAAGTCGGTGAGGCGGGAGTTGAGGCGCTCCAGCCGCTCCTCGGTCATGCCGATGCCCTCGTCCTGGACGGAGAGCATGACCTCGCCGTTCTCCAGCAGCCAGCCGGAGATCTCGACGGGCAGGTCGGGCGGGGAGAACGAGGTGGCGTTCTCCATGAGTTCGGCGAGCAGGTGGGACAGGTCGTCCGCGGCGAACCCCGCGATGTGCGCGTGCGGCGGCAGCGCGGCGATCCGGACCCGCTCGTACCGCTCGATCTCGCTGACAGCGGCCCGGACGACGTCCACCAGCGGCACGGGCCCGGCGGCGTGCTGGACGTGCTCCGTGCCGGCGAGGACCAGCAGGTTCTCGCTGTGCCGGCGCATGACCGTCGCGAAGTGGTCGAGCTTGAACAGCGTGGCGAGCCGGTCCGGGTCCTGCTCGCGCTCCTCCAGGTTCTCGATGACGGCCAGTTGCCGCTCCACGAGGCCGAGCGTGCGCAGGGCGAGATTGACGAACGTCCCGCCGATGGCCGTGCGCAGCCGCTCCAGCTGGGCCGCGGACTCCGCGAGTTCGCCGCGCAGTTCCTCGCGCGCGTCGGCCATCTTCTGGCGCTGCCCGACGAGGTGCTTGCGGTCGGACTCCAGTGTGGTGATCCGCTCGGTGAGGGCGACCGCGTGCGCGTGCAGGGCGTTGACGGAGCGGACGGCCTGGGCGAACTCGTCGTTGCGGCCGGTGAACTTCACCGGCTCCTCGGCCGCCGGGTCCTCGGCCTCGGCGAGGCGCTTGGACCCGAGCCGCAGGACGGCGAGCGGGCGGGTCAGGCTGCGGGCCATGCCCGTGGCGACGCCGACGGCGAGCAGCATGAGGGCGCCGAGGAGGGCGACGCGGATCTCCAGCGCGGTGACGTCGTCGTCGCGCAGGGTTTCGAGGTCCTTGGTGCGGCGGTCGTAGAGGGCCGACTCGACGCCGCGCATCAGGTCGACGCGGGCGGACAGGGCCGTGTCCAGCTTCTTGGTGCCGGTCGCGAGATCGCCGCGGGAGAGCGTCGGCTGATCGGTGAGGGTGGCGAGGTACTTGTCGGCGGAGTTGACCTCGGTGCCGGTGACGGTGGAGTCGAAGGAGGCCCGGGCGGGCTTGGGGGCCGTGTCGCGGAAGTCGGCCAGGGCCGCGTCGGAGCGCAGCCGGGCCTGCTGGGCGGCGGCGCTGAGGGCGTCGCGCTGCCGGGTGTCGGCGTCCGAGGAGGTGGACGTCTCGGTCGGCAGGCCGGTGACGGGGTCGATGACCGTGCCGGTGCTGCGCGGCACGCTCAGGGCGGCGAGCAGCAGCCCGCGGGCCGCGGCGGCCTGCTGGACGGCGGAGTCCAGCTCGGCCAGCGCGTAGCCGCCCTCTCCCGCGCGCGGCGGGGTCTGCTGCGCCAGTTGCTCGGCGAGCCGGTGCAGCCCGGTGATGGCGGCGGAGTACGCCTGGTGCGCTTCGAGGGCGCTGCTCTTGCCGGTGAGCGCCGCCCTGCGCACGGCCGCTATGCCGTCGAGGTCCGAGCGGAGCGAGGCGGGCGTGTCGGTGTCGGCGCGCAGCTCCTCGACCTGCCGGTCCACCCGGGCGCTGCGCTGCTCGGAGGGCGCCTTGTCCTTGGGGCGCCCGGCGGCGATGTAGGAGGTGACCTCGTCCCGCTCGTCGGCGAGGGAGTGCGCGAGGGCGAGGGAGGCCTGTGTCTGCTCCGCGAGCGTCACCAGTTGCTGGGAGTCGTGGAGTTGCCCGGAGGCGGCCAGCACGGACGGGGTGCCGGCGCCGGCGATGGCGGCGGCCACCACGGCAACGGCCACGATCAGCCGGTTGCGTACGTGGGTGGGACGGCCCGTGCCGGTGGGGGGCGTCGGCTCAGCGCCCTGAACGGGGGCTGTCTGCTTGCCTGTGCGACGAGGCCGCGTCTTCTGCACCGGTGCTCGCATTCCTGACTCGTGAACCCTTGGGCCCGGATGACGCTCCGTCAACTGGTGCGTACTCCCGGTACACTTCCCGACCCTCCCAGCGCCGGTGGGCAGCGCACGCGCATCACCTGACCCGCCACCCGAAGGAGTGAACCCCGGACGGGAGTTGAGGGGCAAGTTCCGCAGGCCTTTGCAGGGGCCTTGCGTGGCACGCCGGTTGGACGACGGCGACGGCCGGTGGCAGTATTCGCCACCACGCCTTCCCGGAACAAATCATTCCCTCCCAAACCCGGCGTCTGACCTGCGCGGCTGCGCCGGTACGGCAACCGTTGCCGGTCTTCTGCGGACGTTGTGAAGGGCTCGTGCAGACTGGCTGGATGCGCACTGAACTCGTGTCCGAGCCGGGAGACGCCGACCGCCCCAACGAGGACTTCGCCGCTGTCGGACTACCGGCCTCGGGACAAGGCGGTTCCGTCGTCGTCCTGGACGGGGTCACACCGCCGAGAACCGGGACGGGCTGTCTGCATTCCGTCCCCTGGTTCACCGCGCGCCTCGGCGGAGCCTTGACCGAACTGACCGTTTCACTCCCGGATGTTCCCCTGGTCGACGCGTTGTCCCACGCCATCGCGCGTACCTCCGAGGCACACGCCGCAACCTGTGACCTTTCTCACCCTCGCACCCCTCAGGCCACGGTGGTGGTGACGCGTTGGAATCCGGCCACGGTGGAGTACCTGGTCCTGTCCGATTCGGCCCTGCTGCTGGAGTCGCCGGACGGCGTGGTGACGCCCGTCCTCGACGACCGGCTGGCCCTGCTCCCCCGCTCGGCGCTGGCCACGGACGCGCTGGTGGACTCCACGTTCCGCAACCTGGAGGGCGGCTTCTTCACGGCGGCCGCCGACCCCTCGGTGGCGGCCCGGGCGGTGACCGGAAAGGTGCCCCGTGGCGAGGTCCGCGCTCTGGCCGCGCTCACCGACGGCGCGGCGCGTTGGGTCGAGCGGTTCGAGCAGGGCGACTGGACGGACTGCCTCCGCCTCGTCCGCAAGGAAGGCCCGCAGGCCCTGGTGGACCGGGTCCGGACCCTGGAGCGGTCGGACGCCGCCGAGACCTTCCTGGGCCGGAGCAAACGGCACGACGACGCGACGGCCGTGTACGTCGAGTTCTAGGCCGCCGGTCGACGGCAGGCTCCAGATCTCCGGTGGGCGGCGGGTTCCGGCTCTCCGGGACGCGCGCCCGGGCTACTTCTCCATGCCGCGGTTGAGCTGGTGCAGCAGCCGGGCCAGTTCCGTGACCTCGCGGGAGTCCCAGTCGGCCAGGCGGCCGGCGTAGCGGGCGCGGCGTGCCTCACGGACCCGGCGGACGCGGTCGTGGCCCTCCTGGGTGAGGGCGACGAGCCAGGCGCGTCCGTCGGCGGGGTCGGGCTCGCGCGCCACGAGCCCGAGTTCCTCCAGGGCACGCAGCTGGCGGGACATGGTCGCCTTGCCGACCCCGATGTAGGCGGCGAGCTCGGTGGCCCGCTGCTTCCCGCACTCGTCGAGCCGCACGAGCAGGCCGTACGCGGACGACTCCAGGTCGGGGTGCACCTCGCGGGCCATCTCGCCCTGGCTGGCCCTCGCGCGGCGCAGCAGCACGGTCAGCTCGCGTTCGAGGGCCAGGAAGGCGGGCTGGTCCACACCGGTTCCCGCCACACCGGGTCCGGTTCCGGCCACGCCCGGTCCTGGCACACCGGCGTCGCGGTGTCCGTCGTCGTTGCCGCCCTCGTGCACGTCAGCCCCTGCCTCGGTCGTCGCCCGGTCGTGAGAATTCCGGTACATGAATTTTCCGCCACCTGCCGTGATCACCGCAGTTCGGCAAGTATTCCGCAGGTCAGGGCATTCGTGTCCACAGGGCCACCACACGGTGAAGGCCCGGGCCTCCCTCACGAGGAACCCGGGCCTCCCCTATCCGGTCACGCCCGTCACGCCGCGACCGGAACCTCCGGCGCCGCCCCGTTGGTCGCGGGCGCGAGCGCCAGCTCCAGGACCTGGCGGACGTCGGTGACGGCGTGGACGTCGAGCTTGTCCAGCACCTCCGCCGGGACGTCGTCCAGGTCGGGCTCGTTGCGCTTGGGGATGATCACCGTGGTGACACCCGCCCGGTGCGCGGCGAGCAGCTTCTGCTTCACCCCGCCGATCGGCAGGACCCGCCCGGTCAGCGAGACCTCGCCGGTCATCGCCACGTCCGTGCGGACCAGCCGGCCGGACAGCAGGGACGCGAGGGCCGTGGTCATCGTGATGCCGGCGCTCGGGCCGTCCTTGGGGACCGCGCCCGCCGGGAAGTGGATGTGCACGCCCCGGTCCTTCAGGTCCGCCACCGGCAGTTCCAGCTCGGCGCCGTGCGAGCGCAGGAAGCTCAGCGCGATCTGCGCGGACTCCTTCATCACGTCGCCCAGCTGACCGGTCAGGGTCAGCCCGGCCGCGCCCGTCTCCGGGTCGGCCAGGGACGCCTCGACGTAGAGCACGTCACCGCCCGCCCCGGTCACCGCGAGACCGGTCGCCACACCGGGCACGGACGTCCGCCGCTCGGCCGGGTCCTGGGCGGACTCGGGCACGTGGTGCGGACGGCCGATCAGGTCGCGCAGGTCCTCGTCCCGGACGGTGAAGGGCAGCTCGCGTTCGCCCAGTTCGTGCTGGGCCGCGACCTTGCGCAGCAGCCGGGCGACGGACCGCTCCAGGGTGCGCACGCCCGCCTCGCGCGTGTACTCGCCGGCGAGCTTGCGCAGCGCTCCCTCGTCGATGGTCACCTCGTCCTTGTCGAGCCCGGCCCGCTCCAGCTGGCGCGGGAGCAGGTGGTCCCGGGCGATGACGACCTTCTCGTCCTCGGTGTAGCCGTCCAGGCGGACGATCTCCATCCGGTCGGCCAGCGCCTCCGGGATCGCCTCCAGGACGTTGGCGGTCGCGAGGAAGACCACGTCGGACAGGTCCAGCTCGACCTCCAGGTAGTGGTCCCGGAAGGTGTGGTTCTGCGCGGGGTCGAGCACTTCGAGGAGGGCGGCGGCCGGGTCGCCCCGGAAGTCCGAGCCCACCTTGTCGATCTCGTCGAGGAGCACGACCGGGTTCATCGACCCGGCCTCCTTGATGGCCCGGACGATACGGCCGGGCAGTGCGCCGACGTACGTACGCCGGTGGCCGCGGATCTCGGCCTCGTCGCGGACGCCGCCGAGGGCGACGCGCACGAACTTACGGCCCATGGCGTGGGCGACGGACTCGCCGAGGCTGGTCTTGCCGACGCCGGGCGGCCCGACGAGCGCGAGCACGGCACCGCCGCGCCGCCCGCCGACCACGCCGAGGCCCCGGTCGTCACGGCGCTTGCGCACCGCCAGGTACTCGGTGATGCGTTCCTTGACGTCCTCCAGGCCGGCGTGCTCGGCGTCCAGGACGGCCTGGGCGCCCCGGATGTCGTAGGCGTCCTCGGTGCGCTCGTTCCACGGCATCTCCAGGACCGTGTCGAGCCAGGTGCGGATCCAGGAGCCCTCGGGCGACTGGTCGGAGGACCGCTCCAGCTTGTCGACCTCCTTGAGCGCGGCCTCGCGGACCTTCTCGGGCAGGTCGGCGGCCTCCACGCGGGTGCGGTAGTCGTCGGACTCCTCGCCCTCCTGCTCGCCGTTGAGCTCGCGCAGCTCCTTGCGGACGGCCTCCAGCTGGCGGCGCAGCAGGAACTCGCGCTGCTGCTTGTCGACGCCCTCCTGGACGTCCTTGGCGATCGACTCGGCCACGTCCTGCTCGGCGAGGTGGTCGCGCAGGTGCTGGGTGGCGAGCTTCAGACGGGCCACCGGGTCGGTGGTCTCCAGCAGCTCGATCTTCTGCTCGGTGGTCAGGAACGGCGAGTAGCCGGAGTTGTCGGCGAGCGCCGGGACGTCGTCGATGGCCTGGACCCGGTCGACGACCTGCCAGGCGCCGCGCTTGCGCAGCCAGGCGGTGGCGAGGGCCTTGTACTCCTTGACCAGTTCGGCGATCTGCCCGGGCAGCGGCTCCGGGACGGTCTCGTCGACGCTGGTGCCTTCGACCCAGAGGGCCGCGCCGGGACCGGTGGTCCCCGCGCCGATGCGCACCCGCTCCCGGCCGCGGATCAGCGCGCCCGGGTCGCCGTCGGCCAGCCGGCCGACCTGTTCCACGGTGCCGAGCACACCGGTGTTCGCGTACGTCCCGTCGATGCGTGGCACCAGGAGTACCCGGGGCTTTCCGGGTGTTGACCGGGCAGCGGCCTGGGCGGCCTCCACCGCGGCACGGACCTCGGAATCGCTCAGGTCCAGCGGGACCACCATCCCGGGCAGCACGACCTCTCCGTCGAGCGGCAGCACGGGCAGGGTGAGCGGTGAGGACGTCGAAGCCATGATCTCCCCTTCGGCAGTCAAGTTGAGCTATGCCGACTCAATGCTTGAGCGCGCCCGGATGTTCCCCAGGGGCTGTTCGCTGTCAGCGATCACCGGTGACGGCCGGGACCGAGGCGCGCGTAAGGTCAGCCGAGTAATAGACGATCAGGCTCAGCGATCATTACAAAGCGCTCACTGAGGGGGATGGCGTGGACAGCACCGTGCAGGCATGGGTGGACGGATGGGTCGTGTCGCGCGGGGCCGCCCCGCCGCTTGCCGAGCCGTGGGGCCGGACGATCGGCGTGGGCATGTACGGGCACGTCACACGTCACGTGTTCGGCGCGACGGGCGAGGACCTCGACGAGGCGACCGTCCGCAAGGTGGCCGAGCAGGTCACGGGGCAGGGGGTCTGGCTCAAGGCCTTCCGGGACCCGTCGGTGGTCTCCGGCTGGCTGGACGACAGCTGGTGGATCGATCCCGAGCCGGGCTGCCTGATGACCGTCCCGCTGGTGGCGGACGGCACTCCCGAGGCGCCCGACGGCTACCGGCTGCGCCAGTGGACGCGGGGCGGAGTGACCCGGCTGATGGTGGCCGCGCCGGACGGGTCCCTGGCGGCGCGCGGCCAGATCGCCCCGACGGGCGTGACCGCCGTCGTCGACCAGATCGAGACGGCGCCCGAACACCGCCGCAAGGGCCTGGGCAGCCTCGTCATGAGGACACTGCAGAACGCCGCCGCCCGGCAGGGGGCGCGGACCGGCGTCCTGGCCGGGACACCCGCGGGACGGGGGCTCTACGAGGCGCTCGGCTGGACCGTGGTGGCCCCGCTGACCAGCGCCCGGCACGACCCGCCGTCCTCCGCCCGGGACTGAAGGGCCTCACCCCTCAGCCGCGGAAGCCCGGCACACCACTGCCTTCCGTCCGGACTGAGGACCTCACACCTCAGCCGCGGAAGCCCCCGCACACCACTGCCTTCCGCCCGGGCCTGAGGGGCCTCACCTTCCGCAGGGCCTCAAGTCCCGGTCGGGCCGAGGCGTGCCGCGTACCACCGTCGGACCGCCGGCCAGGTCGCGATGCCGATGGCCAGGGCGATGACGTGCCCCCAGTTCGTCATCGGGTCGGTGAAGGCGAGCAGGTCCTGGAGCAGCATCCAGCCGAATCCGGCCAGCAGCGGCAGACGCAGCCACGGCGGCAGCAGGCCGGACAGGGCGCCGACGCCGGCGGCGACGCCGAAGCTGACGCCGTAGTCGAGGCGGTGCAGTGAGCTGTCGGGCAGGTGCCCGGCCAGCACGGCGAGGCCCACCGGGACCTCGGTCGCGAGGGTGGCGAGGATGTGCCCGAGCAGGAAGACACCGGCTGTGCGCACGCCCCCGATCCGCCGTTCCAGCGCGGTCAGCACCAGTACGAAGGCGATGGCGAACGGCGAGGTCACCCCGCCCGCGACCCACAGCGCGCTGCCGACCAGCACCAGCTCCGGCGTGCGCAGCAGGTGCGTCACATCCGTGCTGGAGCCCTGGAGCAGGGCGTGCACGAGGGCCGGGTCGGCATGCGCGGAGATCAGCGAGGTGAGGCCGAGGAGGAGTGCGTATCCGAAGGTGAAGGGCGTGCCTGTCGGGGTGGGCAGCAGCCGCCAGGGCCGGATGCGCCGCAGCGCGGGCTCCGCCACCGGGGCGGGCTGCCGTACGTCCGCCGGGGGTCCGTCCCGTGGGCCCCGCTGCCGCGGCACCCCGTCCAGCGACCCCGGGACCAGGGGGCCGAGCGCGCCCGTCGGCGTGGGTGCGGCCGTCTCGCGGGGTGGTGCGGTGCGTTCCACAGCGGACACTCCTTTCCTTCTGGTCCCAGCCTTCGCCCCGGTCACCGCGCTGTCTGTGACCCTCGCCACGCGAGTGCCGATGCACAGCGACCCGAGAGCCCCGCCGCGAGCCCGGCGTGAGGCCCGGCGAATTGCGAGGCGCCACACGCCCCTCCCCTGTCAGGATGCCCCCATGCCTACCTCGTACGACATTCCCGATGTCCTGGACCGTCGCGAGGGCCCCCACGGTGAGGTGGTGCTGCGGCGGCACGGCGACCGGCTGGAGATCATCTCCAACGGCTGTTTCCTGATGGACACCTCCGACGGCCGCTCGGAGCGGCGGCTGGTCGACGCGGCCCTGGAGGCGCTGACCGGACGGGACCACCCCGAGGTCCTGATCGGCGGACTCGGCGTCGGCTTCTCCCTCGCGCACGCCGCGGCGGACCCGCGCTGGGGGCGGATCACGGTGGTGGAACGCGAGCGCGCGATCGTCGAATGGCACCGCGACGGGCCGCTCTCCGTCCTGTCCGCCCGGGCCCTGGCCGATCCGCGCACGCACATCGTGGAGGCCGATCTCGTCGCACACGTCAATGAGACATCCGCCACGTATGACGCCCTGTGTCTCGACATCGACAACGGACCCGGCTGGACCGTCACGGAGGGCAACGGAGTTCTCTACCGGGAAGCCGGACTGGCAAGCTGCGCAAGGGTGTTGAGACCCGGCGGGGTTCTGGCGGTCTGGTCCGCCCAGCCGTCACCGGAATTCGAAGAAACCTTGCGGAATGCCGGGTTCCAGCAGGTGCGTACCGAAGAGATCCCGGTTGCCCGGGGCGTTCCGGACGTCGTGCACCTCGCCATCAGCCCTGGATAGCAAAGGCGTACTGACTCCCCGTACGCTGCTCCTCTGACGCCGATCATTCAAGCGTCAATCGCAACCATGCGCAGGCATAGCCAGTCAGAAGGAATCACCCCACTGATTCCGGAAAGCACACCCCAGGGGCGGGCGATGGAGCAGACACAGACCTCCCACAACGGTTCGGCGACGGCTACTCCGGGCGCACAGCGCCGGGTCCTGGTGGTCGAGGACGACGCGACGATCGTGGACGCCATCGCGACCCGCCTGCGCGCCGAGGGATTCCTCGTGCAAACGGCGGGCGACGGCCCGGCCGCGGTCGACACCGCCGAGGCGTGGCAGCCCGACCTGCTGATCCTCGACATCATGCTGCCCGGCTTCGACGGTCTGGAGGTCTGCCGCCGCGTGCAGGCCGCCCGCCCGGTGCCGGTGATGATGCTCACCGCGCGCGACGACGAGACCGACATGCTGGTCGGGCTCGGCGTCGGCGCCGACGACTACATGACCAAGCCGTTCTCGATGCGGGAGCTGGCGGCGCGCGTGCACGTCCTGCTGCGCCGGGTGGAGCGCGCCGCCATCGCGGCGGCCACACCCCGTTCCGGCATCCTGCGCCTCGGCGAGCTGGAGATCGACCACGCACAGCGCCGGGTCCGGGTGCGCAGCGAGGACGTCCACCTCACGCCCACCGAGTTCGACCTGCTGGTGTGCCTGGCGAACACCCCGCGCGCGGTGCTCTCCCGGGAGCAGCTGCTCGCCGAGGTCTGGGACTGGGCGGACGCCTCCGGCACCCGCACGGTCGACAGCCACATCAAGGCGCTGCGCCGGAAGATCGGCGCCGAGCGGATCCGCACGGTGCACGGCGTGGGGTACGCCCTGGAGACCCCGACGCCATGAGCGGCGGGCCGGCCGCACGGAGAAACCCCCGGGAGCCGGATCCCTGGGGCGGGGTGAGCCCGTTCTCGATCAAGACCAAGCTGGGCGCGCTGGTCGTCATCTCGGTGCTGATCACCACAGGTCTGTCGGTGATCGCGGTGCACACCAAGACGGAGCTGCGCTTCATCACGGTCTTCTCGATGATCGCCACGCTTCTCATTACGCAGTTCGTGGCCCATTCGCTCACGGCGCCGCTGGACGAGATGACCGCGGTGGCCCGTTCCATCTCGCAGGGCGACTACACCCGCCGCACGCGGGAGAACCGCCGCGACGAGCTGGGCGCCCTGGCCGTGACCATCAACGCCATGGCCGACGAGCTGGAGGCCCAGGACAGCCAGCGCAAGGAACTCGTGGCGAACGTCTCACACGAGTTGCGCACGCCCATCGCGGGACTGCGCGCGGTGCTGGAGAACATCGTCGACGGCGTCACGCAGGCCGACCCGGAGACCATGCGCACGGCGCTGAAGCAGACCGAGCGCCTCGGGCGGCTGGTGGAGACACTGCTGGACCTGTCCCGCCTGGACAACGGCGTCGTACCGCTGAAACAGCGGCGGTTCGAGGTGTGGCCGTACCTGTCCGGCGTGCTGAAGGAGGCCAACATGGTCGCCTCCGTGCGCGCGGGCATCGCCACCGGCTCGGGCAGTCACACCCGTACGGACGTCCATCTCCACCTCGACGTCCATCCGCCGGAGCTGACCGCGCACGCCGACCCCGAGCGCATCCACCAGGTCGTCGCCAACCTGATCGACAACGCGGTCAAGCACAGCCCGCCGCACGGCCGGGTGACGGTCAAGGCGCGGCGGGGTTCCCTGCCGGAGTCGCTGGAGCTGGAGGTCCTCGACGAGGGCCCCGGCATTCCGAAGTCCGAGTGGCACCGCGTCTTCGAGCGGTTCAACCGCGGCAGCGCCAAGCGGCCGCAGGGCCCGGGCAGCGACGGCGGCACGGGCCTCGGCCTGGCGATCGCCCGCTGGGCGGTGGACCTGCACGGGGGCCGGATCGGAGTGGCCGAATCCGAGCGAGGTTGCCGGATTCTTGTCACTCTTCCGGGACTTACATCTGTGCCAAGTTGACGTAAAGTTCGAAGCGGAGCCACAAGATCCACGGGCGTCCGCGCTGACGGACACGTGTGATCAGGCACGGGCCCGCGCCATCGGCGCCCCGGGCCCTGCCCCGCCCTTCCCTCACGAAGCGGAACCACGCTTGTTTCCCGCCATTTCAAGCCCCGAAACACGGTTCCAGATGTGACTTGCACGACGTTGCACGGGCCCGGCCTGACCTTCCCCGTCCAGGGGGCGTAGCCTTGATTCCCGCTGTCCATCATCTTGTGAAGCGGAAGAGGGCGGTTGCCGCCGTGTCGCCACAGTCCCCCAGTAACTCGAGCATCTCGACCGACACCGACCAAGCGGGGAAGAACCCTGCCGCGTCGTTCGGTGCCAACGAGTGGCTCGTCGACGAGATCTATCAGCAGTACCTCCAGGACCCGAATTCGGTAGACCGAGCCTGGTGGGACTTCTTCGCCGACTACAAGCCAGGGGCGGCCGCCGCCTCGGCTCCGGCGGGTACCGCGGCCGCGGGGGCCGCGGGGACCACCACCACCGCTCAGCCGGCCGCTCCGGCCACTCCCGCGCAGGCCCCGGCCCCGGCCGCCGAGAAGCCCGCCGCGGCTCCGGCCCCCGCCCCGGCTCCGGCCCCGGCGAAGCCCGCCGCTCAGGCCGCGGCCCCGGCCCCGGCGCAGAAGGCCGCCCCGGCCGCGAAGCCCGCCGCCAAGCCGGCCGCCGCCGCGAAGAAGGCCGAGCCGGCCGCCGAGGCCCCCTCGGGCCCCGAGCAGGTCGTGCTGCGCGGCCCCGCCGCCGCGGTCGCGAAGAACATGAACGCCTCCCTGGAAGTGCCCACGGCCACGTCCGTGCGCGCCGTCCCGGTGAAGCTGCTGTTCGACAACCGCATCGTCATCAACAACCACCTGAAGCGGGCCCGGGGCGGGAAGATCTCCTTCACGCACCTGATCGGCTACGCGATGGTGCAGGCCATCAAGGCCATGCCGTCGATGAACTACTCCTACGCGGAGAAGGACGGCAAGCCGACCCTGGTCAAGCCGGAGCACGTCAACTTCGGCCTCGCCATCGACCTGGTCAAGCCCAACGGCGACCGCCAGCTCGTGGTCGCGGGCATCAAGAAGGCCGAGACGCTGAACTTCTTCGAGTTCTGGCAGGCCTACGAGGACATCGTCCGCCGCGCCCGCGACGGCAAGCTCGGCATGGACGACTTCACCGGTGTGACGGTCTCCCTGACCAACCCCGGCGGCCTCGGCACCGTCCACTCCGTGCCGCGTCTGATGCCCGGCCAGTCCGTGATCATGGGCGTCGGCTCCATGGACTACCCGGCGGAGTTCCAGGGCACCTCCCAGGACACCCTGAACAAGCTCGGCATCTCGAAGGTCATGACGCTCACGTCGACCTACGACCACCGGGTCATCCAGGGCGCCGCCTCCGGCGAGTTCCTGCGGATCGTCGCGAACCTCCTCCTCGGCGAGAACGGCTTCTACGACGACATCTTCGAGGCGCTGCGCATCCCCTACGAGCCGGTCCGCTGGCTCAAGGACATCGACGCCAGCCACGACGACGACGTCACGAAGGCCGCCCGTGTCTTCGAGCTGATCCACTCCTACCGGGTCCGCGGCCACGTCATGGCCGACACCGACCCGCTGGAGTACCAGCAGCGCAAGCACCCCGACCTGGACATCACCGAGCACGGGCTCACCCTGTGGGACCTGGAGCGCGAGTTCGCCGTCGGCGGCTTCTCGGGCAAGTCGATGATGAAGCTGCGCGACATCCTCGGTGTCCTGCGTGACTCGTACTGCCGCACCACCGGCATCGAGTTCATGCACATCCAGGACCCCAAGCAGCGCAAGTGGATCCAGGACCGCGTGGAGCGGCCGCACTCCAAGCCGGAGCGCGAGGAGCAGCTGCGCATCCTGCGCCGTCTGAACGCCGCCGAGGCCTTCGAGACGTTCCTGCAGACCAAGTACGTCGGCCAGAAGCGCTTCAGCCTGGAGGGCGGCGAGTCCGTCATCCCGCTGCTGGACGCGGTGCTGGACTCGGCCGCCGAGTCCCGCCTGGACGAGGTCGTCATCGGCATGGCCCACCGCGGCCGGCTGAACGTCCTCGCCAACATCGTCGGCAAGTCGTACGCGCAGATCTTCCGCGAGTTCGAGGGCAACCTCGACCCGAAGTCGATGCACGGCTCCGGTGACGTGAAGTACCACCTGGGCGCCGAGGGCACCTTCACCGGTCTCGACGGCGAGCAGATCGCGGTCTCCCTGGTCGCGAACCCCTCGCACCTGGAGGCGGTGGACCCGGTCCTGGAGGGCGTCTCGCGCGCCAAGCAGGACATCATCAACAAGGGTGGCACGGACTTCACGGTCCTGCCGGTGGCGATCCACGGCGACGCGGCCTTCGCGGGCCAGGGCGTGGTGGCCGAGACCCTGAACATGTCGCAGCTGCGCGGCTACCGCACCGGCGGCACGGTCCACATCGTCATCAACAACCAGGTCGGCTTCACCGCGGCCCCCGAGTCCTCGCGTTCCTCGATGTACGCGACGGACGTGGCCCGCATGATCGAGGCCCCGATCTTCCACGTGAACGGCGACGACCCGGAGGCCGTGGTCCGTGTGGCCCGTCTGGCCTTCGAGTTCCGCCAGGCGTTCAACAAGGACGTGGTGATCGACCTCATCTGCTACCGCCGCCGCGGTCACAACGAGTCGGACAACCCGGCCTTCACCCAGCCGCTGATGTACGACCTGATCGACAAGAAGCGCTCGGTGCGCAAGCTCTACACCGAGTCCCTGATCGGTCGCGGCGACATCACCCTGGAAGAGGCCGAGCAGGCGCTGCAGGACTACCAGGGCCAGCTGGAGAAGGTCTTCACGGAGGTCCGTGAGGCCACGTCCCAGCCGGCCACGGTCGAGCCGACGGACCCGCAGGCCGAGTTCCCGGTCGCCGTGAACACCGCGGTGACCACGGAGGTCGTCAAGCGGATCGCCGAGTCCCAGGTCAACATCCCCGACCACATCACCGTCCACCCGCGTCTGCTGCCGCAGCTGCAGCGCCGGGCGGCGATGGTCGAGGACGGCACCATCGACTGGGGCATGGGCGAGACCCTCGCGATCGGCTCCCTCCTGCTGGAGGGCGTCCCGGTCCGCCTCGCGGGCCAGGACTCGCAGCGCGGTACGTTCGGCCAGCGCCACGCGGTCATCATCGACCGCAGCACGGGCGAGGAGTACACCCCGCTGCAGTACCTCTCCGAGGACCAGGCGCGGCTCAACGTCTACAACTCCCTCCTCTCCGAGTACGCGGCGATGGGCTTCGAGTACGGCTACTCGCTGGCCCGCCCCGAGGCGCTCGTGATGTGGGAGGCGCAGTTCGGCGACTTCGTCAACGGCGCCCAGACGGTCGTCGACGAGTTCATCTCGTCGGCCGAGCAGAAGTGGGCCCAGACCTCCGGCGTCGTGCTGCTCCTGCCGCACGGCTACGAGGGCCAGGGCCCGGACCACTCCTCGGCCCGCCCCGAGCGCTTCCTCCAGATGTGCGCGCAGAACAACATGACGGTCGCCATGCCGACGTCGCCGTCGAACTACTTCCACCTCCTGCGGTGGCAGGTGCACAACCCGCACCACAAGCCGCTGGTGGTCTTCACGCCGAAGTCGATGCTGCGCCTGAAGGCGGCGGCGGCGAAGGCGGAGGAGTTCACGACCGGGCAGTTCCAGCCGGTCATCGGCGACTCCTCGGTCGACCCGGCCGCGGTCAAGAAGGTCGTCTTCTGCGCCGGCAAGGTCTACTACGACCTCGACGCCGAGCGCCAGAAGCGCGGCGTGACGGACACGGCGATCATCCGCATCGAGCGCCTGTACCCGCTGCCGGGTGCCGAGCTCCAGGCGGAGATCAAGAAGTACCCGAACGCCGAGAAGTACCTGTGGGCCCAGGAGGAGCCGGCGAACCAGGGTGCCTGGCCGTTCATCGCGCTCAACCTGATCGACCACCTGGACCTGGCGGTCGGCGCGGACGTCCCGCACGGCGAGCGGCTGCGGCGCATCTCCCGCCCGCACGGCTCGTCCCCGGCGGTGGGTTCCGCGAAGCGGCACCAGGCGGAGCAGGAGCAGCTGGTGCGTGAGGTGTTCGAGGCGTAATCGCCCTCGCACGTCGTTCGCGGCCGGGCCGCATCCCCGCTTCGGGGGTGCGGCCCGGCCGTTTTCGCGCACCTATCCTTGAGGCATGTACTTCACGGACCGTGGCATCGAGGAACTGGAGAAGCGGCGCGGCGAGGAGGAAGTCACCTTCGAGTGGCTCGCCGAGCAACTGCGGACGTTCGTCGATCTCAATCCCGACTTCGAGGTGCCGGTGGAGCGACTGGCCACGTGGCTGGCGCGTCTGGACGACGAGGACGACGAGTAGCCACCGGCTCCGGTCCCGGGCGACGTCATCCGCGCGTCTCCAAGAATCCCCCGGCGTGCCGTGCGCGAGGAGCAGGCGGGCGTCAGATGCACCCCGCGGTCTGTCAGAGCCGTGGCGCACCACCCCCAGGTCACCCCGAGGTCTTGAGAGGACTTCCGCTGACGGCGGCCCGGGGAAACGTGGTCGGTGCGGGGCTCTCGCAGCACTCCCGCATCCGTGCAGATGCGAGAACCGCCTGTGCTCGGGTCAGCGGCGGATGAGGCCGAGGTCGGTCGCGGTGGCGACGGCGGCGGTGCGGGAGTCGACGTCGAGCTTGGCGTAGATGCGGGTGAGATGAGATTTGACCGTGCCCTCGGTCAGGTGGAGGCGTGCGCCGATGGCTTGGTTGGACAGTCCCTCGGCGACCAGAACGAGAACCTCGCGTTCGCGTCGGGTCAGGGCGGCGTGCGGAGCGCGCAGGCGGTTCATCAGCCGGTCGGCGACGGTGGGGGCGAGTGTGGTGCGTCCGGTGGCTGCGGTCCGTACCGCGGCGGCCAGATCCTCGGGCGGAGCGTCCTTGAGGAGGTAGCCGGTGGCGCCGGCCTCGATGGCGGGCAGGGTGTCGGCGTCGGAGTCGTACGTGGTGACGATCAGCACGCGGGGGGCGCCAGGCCGGCTGGTGATCGCCGCGGTGGCTTCGGCGCCACCCATTCCTCTGCCGAACTGCAGGTCCATGAGGACGACGTCGATGTCGCCCAGCGCCGCGCGGGCGACGGCGTCTTCCGCGGTGGCGGCCTCGGCGACGACGGTGAGGCCGGGTTCGGTCTCCAGCACGGCGCGCAGCCCGGCGCGCACGACGGGGTGGTCGTCGGCCAGAAGCAGTCGGATCGGCTGGTCGCTCACGGACGGTCCTCGGGGTCGGTGGTCGGGGGGAGGGGGAGCCGTGCGGCCAGCGTGGTGCCGTGGCCCGGGGCGGATGCGATGGTGAGGGTGCCGCCGAGGGCGTGCATGCGGGCACGCATGGCGGGCAGTCCGAAGCCGCCGTTTTCGGGGTCGGGGGCGGGAAGCAGGCCGGGGTCGAAGCCGGTTCCGTCGTCGACGACGTCGAGGGCGACCCGGTCGCCGAGGTAGCTGAGGGTGACGTCGGCGGTCGTGGCGTCGGCGTGGCGGACGGTGTTGGCGAGGGCGGACTGGGCGATGCGCAGCAGGGCGACCTCGTGCGCGGTCGGCAGCGGGGCCGCCCGGCCGGTGAGGTGGAAGTGCGCGGCGAGCCGGTGCCGGGCGCTGGTGGTGGTGCACAGGCGTTCCAGGGCGCCGGCCAGGGTGTGGCTGTCCAGGGCGGGTGGGGTGAGGGCAGCGACGAAGCGGCGTGCTTCGGCGAGGTTGTCCACGGCCGCCTGGCGGGCCTGGTCCACGTGGCGGGCGGCGGTCTCGGGGGTGCCGGGCAGCGCGCGTTCAGCGGCGCGCAGCAACAGTTGGATGCTGGACAGTCCCTGGGCGAGAGTGTCATGGATCTCGCGGGCCAGGCGTTCGCGCTCGGCCAGCACCCCGGCGGTGTGCTGGGCTCTGGCCAGGTCGGCGCGGGTGGCGGTGAGTTCCTCGATCAGCTTGCGGCGCTGTTCGCTCTCCCGGTACAGGGTCTGGTATCCCCAGACCACGGCGACGGCGACGGCGGCGCCGAGTGCGGGACCGATCGCCATCGCCGGGCTGAAGGACCCGGTGTGGGCGGCGAACGCGGCGATCGCCACGAGCGCGGTCGCGGCGACCGCGGCCAGACCGGTGCGGCGCGGCAGCAGATGGAGCTGGAGGAAGTACAGCGGAAAGGCCACCCAGACCCCGTCGGCGGACACGGTCAGCAGCCCCAGCCACAAGACGCCGACCACGCCCAGCCACCAGGTAGCCGCCCGGCGGGAGCGGCGGATGCGCGGCACGAGCGGTCCGGCCGCGGACACCGCGGCGCACGCCCCCGCCAGGGCGACGGTCATCGCGGTGTGCGGCCGGCTGCCGGTCACGGCGCGGCCCGCGGCCAGGGCGAGCAGGGCGATGATCAGCAGGTGCAGGCACCAGGCGAGAGCCCGGCTGGTCGGGGTCGGGGCGGGAGCGACGGTGTTCACAGTGCTTGCAACCCTACGGACCGGGACGTGAGGCGGCCTCCATCGAAAGTCACAACCCCCGTGCCGTCTTCCGGCCCGGAAAGTGCCCTCCTGCGCCAGACGCGCACACCGGGGGCCAACGGCGACGGTGAGGTCCTACCCGGTTCCACCACAAGAGAGGGCAGGCCACCGACGTGTTCGTCGCCTGGAGCGATCTGAGGTTCGCCAAGGGGCGTTTCGCCCTGATGGGGACCGTCATCGTGCTCATCACCCTGTTGGTCGGTCTGCTGTCCGGCCTGACCGCCGGCCTGGGCCGGCAGAACATCTCCGCCATCACCGGCCTGCCCGCCGACAAGATCGCCTTCCAGGCGCCCGGCGGCGGACAGGACGTGTCGTACTCCAACTCAACCGTCACCGCCGAGCAGTGGCAGCAGTGGGCCAGAACCCCTGGCGTGAAGAGTGCCGAGCCGCTGGGGATCACCACCACCAAGGCCACCTCCGGCGACAGGAGCACCGGGGTGTCCGCCTTCGGCGTCCAGCCCGGTTCCCGCCTCGCCCCGCACAGCGACAAGCTGGACGAGCGGTCGGTGGTGCTGTCCACCACCGCCGCCGACGACCTCGGGATCAGCGCGGGTGACACCCTCGCCCTGGCCGGGCAGCAGCTGACCGTCGCCGCTGTCGGGGGAGACGCGTTCTTCAGTCACACCCCGGTCGTCTGGACCAGCCTCGCTGTCTGGCGGAAGGCCGCACCCCCCACCGCCGACGGTGACGGCCCGACCGCGACCGTGATCGCCCTGACCACCGCCTCCGGCGCGGACACGGCCGCCGCCGACCGGGCCGCGGACACGAGGACGGTTTCCAAGGAGGACTCGCTGTCCGCGATCGGCTCCTACACCTCCGAGAACGGCTCCCTGCAGCTGATGCGCGGCTTCCTGTTCGCCATCTCCGCCCTGGTCGTCGGCGCCTTCTTCACCGTGTGGACCATCCAGCGCAGCGGCGACGTCGCCGTCCTCAAGGCCCTCGGCGCCTCCACCGCGGATCTGCTCAAGGACGCCCTCGGCCAAGCCGTCGTCCTCCTCACCGGCGGCACCCTGATCGGCACCGGCATCGCCGCCGGCCTCGGCTCCCTCGTCGCCGGCAACACGGTGCCGTTCCTCCTCACCCCCGCCACCGTCCTGCTCCCCGCCGCCGTGATGATCCTCCTCGGCGCCCTCGGGGCCGGTCTGTCCGTCCGCCGCATCACCTCCGTCGACCCGCTGACCGCCCTGGGGAGTGCCCGATGAGCCTGAGCCTGACCGACATCACCCTCACCTACCCCGACGGCGGGACCCGTCTGACCGCCCTCGACCAGGTCACGCTCGACGTCCCCCACGGCAGCCTCACCGCCGTCGTCGGCCCGTCCGGCTCCGGCAAGTCCAGCCTCCTGGCCGTCGCCGCCACCCTCATCACCCCCGACTCCGGCACGGTCACCATTGACGGCACCGACACCACCGGCATGAGCCGCGGTGAGCTCACCGACCTGCGCCGCCACAAGATCGGCATCGTCTTCCAGCAGCCCCACCTGCTGCCCTCCCTCACCGCCGCCGAACAGCTCCAGGTCATGGCACAGATCGGCGGACGCAAACCCCGCACCGCCCGGACCCGCGCGAAGGAACTCCTCGATGCCGTCGGCCTCGCCGACCAGGCCGACCGCCGCCCCCACCAGCTCTCCGGCGGTCAGCGCCAGCGCGTCAGCATCGCGCGGGCCCTGATGAACGACCCCACCATCCTGCTGGTCGACGAACCCACCAGCGCCCTCGACCGCGAACGCGGCGCTGCCGTCATCGGCCTGATCACCCGCCTCACCCACGAGCAGGCCACCGCCACCGTCCTGGTCACCCACGACCGCACCCACCTCACCGCCGCCGACCAGATCGCCGAAGTCCAGGACGGCCGCCTGCACCTGCCCGCATGAGGGGTCCCCCTCCGGCACCCGGCTGACGGCAGCCGCCCCCCTCACCAATCAACGATCTTCCTGGGGATCTCGCCGCGGCCCCCGGTGACCGCGCCCGGCCGACCATGATCCATTTCAGCGCCGACGCTCGTGCCGATGTTCCCGGAGACCGCAGGAGCCTGCTCGGCCTCCCCGCCGTCCCCGAAACGGGTGTCTTGACTTTCCCCGACCGCGATATATCGTGAATACGAGAGGACGCGATATGGCGCGTCCGTTCGGGGAGGTCTTCGCCATGTCCGAGTGGTCCGTCTCAGAGCCGAGGAAGCTCACCTTCGACGAGCCGGTGAGCGACCTGCGTGTACGCCTGGTCAACGGCACGGTGAACGTGGTGGGCACCGAGGAGCCCTCCGCCCGCCTGGAGATCTCCGAGATCGAGGGCCCGCCCCTGCTGGTCACCCACGAGGACGGCGTCCTGACGGTGGCCTACGAGGACCTGCCTTGGAAGGGTTTCCTCAAGTGGCTGGACCGCAAGGGCTGGCGTCGCAGCGCGGTGGTCTCCCTGGCCGTCCCCGCCGGCACCGGCGTCGAGGTGGGCGTGGTGGGCGCCGCCGCCGTGGTCTCCGGGATCCGGGGCACGTCGGTGGTCAAGGGTGTCACCGGCAACACGACCCTGGTGGGTCTCTCCGGCCCGGTGCGTGCCGACACGGTCTCGGGCAGCCTGGAGGCCCAGGACGTGACCGGCGACCTGCGGTTCAACTCCGTGTCCGGGGATCTGACGGTGATCGAGGGCTCCGGCCCCTCCGTGCGGGCGGAGTCGGTCAGCGGCTCGATGATCGTCGACCTCGATCCGAACGGCCCGACGGACGTCCGGCTGACCAGCGTCTCGGGCGAGATCGCCATCCGGCTGCCGTACCCGGCGGACGCGGAGGTCGAGGCGAACACGGCGAGCGGATCCCTCTCCAACGCCTTCGACGGCCTGCGGGTGCACGGCCAGTGGGGAGCCCACAAGATCACGGGCCGTCTGGGCGCGGGCACCGGCAAACTGCGGGCCACCACCGTCTCCGGCTCCATCGCCCTGCTCCGCCGCCCGGCCGGCGAGGAGGATCACGACGACGCGCCATGGGAGGACACGCCATGGGAGGACACGCCACGGGGGACCGGGCCCGGCAGCGGCAGCGCGGCGACAGCCCCGGCGGGCGACCGCCCGGACGGCTCGGGGGACAATTCCGTCTCCGGCCCGGGCGATGACGCCCCCACCACCCCGGCCGACGGCACAACCGACAAGAAGGTGCTCTGACATGCCTCCCGTCTTCGCCCACGGCCGCCTCCGTCTCTACCTGCTGAAGCTGCTGGACGAGGCTCCCCGCCACGGCTACGAGGTGATCCGCCTCCTCGAAGAGCGCTTCCAGGGGCTGTACGCGCCCTCGGCGGGCACGGTCTACCCGCGCCTGGCCAAGCTGGAGGCAGAGGGCCTGGTCACGCACACGACCGAGGGCGGCCGCAAGGTCTACTCGATCACCGACGCGGGCCGTGCCGAACTGGCCGACCGCAGCGGCGAACTGGCCGACCTGGAGCTGGAGATCCGCGAGTCGGTCGCGGAACTGGCCGCGGAGATCCAGGCCGACGTGCGCGGAGCCGCCGGCGACCTGCGCCGCGAGATGCGGGCGGCGGCGACGGAGGCCCGCCGGGGCAACGGCACGGGGACCGATGGCACGACGGGCGCCCCCTTCGGCGACTTCACACAGCACGGCGACAAGGAGGCCTGGCGCATCGCCAAGGAGGAGATGCGCCGCGCCCGGCAGGAGTGGAAGGAACAGGCCCGGCGCGCCAAGGACGAGAGCCGCCGCGCCCGCGAGGACGCCCAGCGCGCCCGCCGCCAGGCGAAGGAGGCCCAGGAACAGGCCCGCGCCCAGGCGCAGGAGCAGGTCCAGCGCATCACCCGCCGCGTCCAGGAGCAGGTGCAGGACCACTTCGCCCGCGGCGACTGGCCGACGGGGCTGCGCGAGGGCCTGAGCGAACTGGTCAAGGAGGTCGGCGAGTTCGGGAAGGACTACGGCAAGGACTTCGGCTTCGACTGGACCGGCACAGGCGCCGGCGCAGGCGCCGCCACCGCCACAGGCACCGCCACCGGCACCGGCACCGGAAAGCCGACCGAGGGGCGCACCCCCTCACGGCCCGCCGAGGACTTCCCGGCCGCCTACGAACCGGCCTGGGCCCACGAGGACGCCGCGGACTCCACCGGCGACCCGGCCCGCGACCTGGACCGCCTGCTCGACCGCTTCCGGGACGACATCCGTGACGCGGCCCGCGACCACGGCGTCACGCCCGAGCAGCTGCGCGACGCCCGCCGCCACCTGTCGACCGCTGCGGCCCACATAGGAGCCCTCCTGCGCACCCAGAAGAAATAGGCACCCAGGACGCGGCCCCTTAGCCGGCCTTGGCCTCGCCGCCACTCCCGTACAGCACCCGCACCACGGAGGCGTACGTCACCCCGTGCCCGGCGAGGACCTCGGCGGGCACTCCGGGGCGGGTGGTCAGGGCCAGCAGGATGTGCTCGTCCCCGATGTGCCGGTCCCGCTGGGCGAGGGCGACCCGCAAGGAGCGCTCCAGCACGTCCTTGGCCCCCCGCCCGAAGGAAACACGCCCCGACCACCACCGTTTGTCCTTCGAGCCGCCCGCCAGGGCTCCGACGCCGTGCGCCTGTTCCACCCGGGTGACGATCTCCTCCACGTCGATCCCGAGCCCGGCGAGCGCGTCGGTCTCGGCCTGCGTCAGCCCGGCCCGCCGCCATGCCTCACGCAGAGCCTCCCGCACGGACTCCCGTCGCTCGTCGAGCCCGAGCGCGGCGAGCGCGAAAGACCCACGACTGCCCTCCCGGTCGAGCAGCGCCAGCAGCATGTGCTCCGGCTCCACACACCGTCCATCGCCACCACTCCCCTCCACATACGCGTAAGCGCCCTTGACCACATCCCTGGCGTCTTTCGTGAACCGCTCGAACATCAATGCCTCCCGTACTTCTTGTGCACGGCCTGCCTGCTCACACCGAGTTCGGTGGCGATCTCCTGCCACGACCAGCCCTGGTTGCGCGCATTGCGCACCTGTACGGCTTCCAACTGCTCCAGGAGCCGACGCAGCGCGGCGACGGCCCGTAGGCCGACCCGTGGGTCACGGTCACCCGCGCGCTCGGCGAGATCCGTTGCTTCGGTCATGCTGTCAACCTACGTTGACACCCCACTCGCGTCAACCCCAGTTGACACCCGGCGCGCGAAAACGGCCGGCCCGCACCGGACCGACCGTCGACGCACCTTGAAGGGGACTCAGGGATTCGTCAGCACGACCTTCCCGAACTGCTCGCCCGCAGCAAGCCGCTCGAAGCCCTCACGCGCCCGGTCCATCGGCAGGACCTCGTCGATGACTGGCCGCACACCGGTGGCGGCGCAGAAGGACAACAGGTCCTCCAGCTCGTCCTTGGTGCCCATCGTGGAACCGACGACCTTGAGCTCGAGGAAGAAGATCCGGGTCAGCTCGGCGTGGGAGGGCCGGTCGCCGCTGGTGGCCCCGGAGATGACCAGGGTGCCGCCGGGCCTCAGCGACTTCACGGAGTGCGACCAGGTGGCGGCCCCGACGGTCTCGATGACGGCGTCGACCCGCTGCGGCAGCCTCGCCCCGGACTCCAGCGCCTCGACGGCCCCGAGCTCCAGGGCCCGCTTTCGCTTGGCCTCGTCCCGGCTGGTGGCGAAGACCCGGAGTCCCGCGGCCTTCCCCAGCACGATCGCCGCCGTGGCGACACCGCCACCGGCGCCCTGCACCAGCACGGAGTCCCCGGGGCGTACCCCCGCGTTGGTGAACAGCATCCGGTACGCGGTCAGCCACGCCGTCGGCAGACAGGCGGCCTCCGCGAAGGAGAGCTCCTTGGGCTTGGGCAGGACGTTCCAGGTCGGCACGGAGACCTGTTCGGCGAAGGTGCCCTGGTAACGCTCGGTGAGGATGGAACGGGGTTCCTTCGGGCCGACCCCGTGCCCGCTCTGTCCGATCACGGAGTGCAGGACGACCTCGTTGCCGTCCTCGTCGACACCGGCGGCGTCACAGCCGAGGATCATCGGCAGCTTGTCCTCTGCGAGGCCCACGCCGCGCAGGGACCAGAGGTCGTGGTGGTTGAGGGAGGCGGCCTTGACCGTGACGGTACTCCAGCCGGGACGGGCCTCGGGAGCCGGACGCTCCCCCAACTCCAGGCCGGACAGCGGCTGGTCGCGGTCGATTCGGGCGGCGTAGACAGCGAACATGACCTTGACGATAGGTTCCATGAGCACCCGAAGGAACCATCCACCCCTGTGAGACACGCCCTCTTGCCAGCTGGGCCCCGGTGTTGCTGGGGCCACCGCCTACGACGCGAAGCCGTACGCACCCGCACCCGCGTACGGCGAGAAGGGGCCGTGTCGGGGGGTGTCAGTTTGTATTGTTTTGCGCGTCAACGAAAAGTGAGTTGGGTTGATAT
>NZ_JBHWFG010000045.1:0-53594 GCF_042733745.1 Streptomyces sp. NPDC059696 | reverse complement strand
TTGGGTGGCAATGCCACCGAACCCGCCCCGCTGCGTACTTGAAGCGTGTACGATCCGGATGCTTCACCGAACCATCACATCGCCTTCACCTGAAGGCCATGCAGGGGGGACGAACGTCCATGCGCATACGCCTTGTCGCCACCACGGCCCTCGCCGCCGGAGCCCTGACCGCCCTGTCGGCGGTGCCGGCTCAGGCCGCCGAGTACGACTCCGCGCTGAAGATCCGCGGGATCCAGTACGACGCTCCCGGCAGCGACTCCAACCGCTGCTCCGGGGGGAACACCAAGGACGAGTACCTGACCGTCAAGAACTACTCGCGCTCCACCACGGTGAACCTCAAGGGGTACGTCGTGAAGGACGCCGCGGGCAACAAGTTCACCTTCACCGCGAGCCACACCCTCCAGCCGGGTGACTACGTGAAGCTGCGCGGCGGCCACGGGACCGACTCCGACGCGAACAACGTCGTCTACCGCGACAACTGCAACTTCATGTGGAACAACGACAAGGACACCATCTACGTGTACAAGCCGTCGGGCAGCCGCGCCGACGTGCACTCGTACACGAAGAACGGCTCGGACGCGGACGGCAACGGGTACATCACGTACCACGGCTGATCCCTCGCCGGACCGGCGCCGGCCCCCTTGTGTCAGGGGGCCGGCAGCCAGCGGTCGAGATAGGCGCGCAGGCCCGCGAGGTCGCCGCCCCGGCCCAGGTACCCCACGTACCCGTCCGGCCGCACCAGGGCGTGGGTCGCGCCCGGCCAGGGACTTCGCGGGCCCAGGTGCCGCACACTCAGCAGGTCGCGTGGTACGCCCGGCGGCACGTCCTCCGGCTGCCGGCCGGGGCCGGTGAGCAGCAGGTGGTAGCCGGGCCCGGCGACGTGCCGCTGGAGTCCGGCCGGGGCGTCGGGCAGCCGGTCGCCGGCGCGTGGGCCCCGGCGCGGGCGGTGCGGCCCGGTGACGGACAGCGGGCCGTTGCGGTAGTGGATGCCGAGTTCGGAGACCGTGCGGAACAGACGAGCCCGGGCGCCGGTCGCGCGCAGGAGCAGCGGGGCACCGAGCGGGGCGAGACGC
Organism: Streptomyces sp. NPDC059696; assembly: GCF_042733745.1. Lineage (NCBI taxonomy): Bacteria > Bacillati > Actinomycetota > Actinomycetes > Kitasatosporales > Streptomycetaceae > Streptomyces > Streptomyces sp. NPDC059696. Next base: position 52,521 of record NZ_JBHWFG010000045.1, on the reverse strand, counting down.
GTGCGGGCCAGCCGCAGGGCAGGGTGGCCGCTCGTACCGGCGGTGAAGGCACGGTCGGTGAGGCGGCGTACGGCGTGTCCGACCGGGGCGCGCTCCGCCTCGTACGTCTGAAGCAGTTCCGCCGGCGCCGCGCCGCGGCAGACGTGGGCGAGTTTCCAGCCCAGGTTGAGCGCGTCCTGGATGCCGGTGTTCATGCCCTGTCCCCCGGCCGGGCTGTGAATGTGCGCCGCGTCGCCGGCGAGGAAGAACGGGCCCCTGCGGTAGTGGGTGGCGCCGCGGTCGTGGATGCGGAAGCTCGTCGTCCAGACCGGATCGCGCAGCATCACCTTGTCGGGGCTCCAGTCGTCGGCGATCCGCTGGAGAAGGTCCAGTGTCACCTCGTCGCCGGCTGCGCCCCGCGGGTGCATCGCGATCATCCGCCAGGTGGCCGGAGTGCCGAGCGGGAAGAAGAACAGCAGCCCGGCGGCGGTCATGTACGTGTGCACGGCTCCCGGTTCGATCCCGTCGGCCTCCAGGTCCGCCAGCAGGAACGTCTGCGGATAGGCGTGTCCCTCGAAACCGATGCCCGCGAGGGAGCGCACGGTGCTGTGTGCGCCGTCGCAGCCGACCACGTAGCGTGCCCGCACGGTCTCCTCGGTGCCGTCCGGGTGGCTGAGGCGGCAGCTGACGTACGCGCCGTCCGGCTCGGCGTCCAGTAGTTCCGTGCCCCGCTCCACCGTCACGTCCCGCGCGGCCAGACGGGCCGTCAGGGTCGCTTCCGTCTCCGACTGGGGGAGGAAGAGCAGGAAGGGGTACGGCGTGTCGTCGCAGCCCACGTCGAACACCGGGACGTGCAGCACCCGCCGGGGCAGGTGCAGGTGCAGCCGCACCGCCGGGTTGCCCCGTTCGACGAGGTCGTCCGTCACGCCGTACGCGGACAGCATCTCCAGAGTGCGGGGCTGGATCGCCAGGGCGCGTGACTCCCGGGCATGGTCCGGCGAGCGGTCCACGATCCGGAAGCCGGTTCCGTAGGCGCGCAGTTGGAGCGCGAGGGCGAGTCCGGTGGGGCCCGCGCCGACCACGAGCACGTCCAGGGGTGCCGTCATGGCGTCCACCGTAGACGCGGCCGGAGGCCGCTGTGCTCTCGCCCCGCGGCATGGAGGGGCCCTCCGCTGCGCGGGGCGGCGGAGGGCTCCCGTCCGGTGGTGCGGGTTCAGACCTCCAGGTCGTTTTCGATGCGGCGCAGCTGGTGCCGGGCCATCGCGAGGTTGGCCCGGCTCCCGTCGAGGACGAGGTAGAGGAAGAGCCCGCTGCCTCCGCGGCCCTTCAGGAGGCGGATGAGGTGGTACTGCGTGTTCAGGGTGATGAGGATGTCCTCGATCTCCTCCTTGAGTCCGAGGAGTTCCATGGTGCGCAGTTTGGACCGGACGACGTCGGTGTTGCCCGCGGCGGCGACTTCCAGGTTGAAGTCCTTGGTGCCGCCGAGGGTGCCGAGGGCCATGCCGCTGGTGTAGTCGACAAGGGCGACGGCCTTCGCTCCGTCGATGGAGCTCAGGCATTCCTTCAGCGCGGTCTCCGTGTTGGCCATGCGCTCGGTTCCTTTCCTTTGGGTCTGCTGTTTCGGTGGGTCGGAAGGTTCGGGGTGGGCTCAGAGGCCCGTCTGGGGGCGCGGCTGGTGTGTGGGCCGCTGTGGTGTGCGGACCGGGAGGGTGCCGATGGGCCGGTCCGTGGCCGGAGGCACTGTGGCGAGGTGCTCCTCGGGGGGCTGCCGGTCGGCGTGGCGGCCGGTGCCGGGGCCGACACGCGTGGCGAGCAGATCGGCGATCCGGGCGCCGCTGCGCCGGCCTTCGAGGTGGAGACGGCCGACGTTGACGCGGTCTTCGGCGAGGAGCGTGAGGACGGCGGTCGTTCCGGCCGCGTAGGTGGCGACGTAGCCCCTGGAGCCTCGCACCAGCAGTTCGCGGAAGTCACCGCGGGCGGCGGCGTCGGTCATGCGGTAGGCGACGCCGAGGGCGGCCGCGGTGAGCGCGGCGAGCCCCTCCGGTTCGGTGTCCGGCACGTCGTGGGCGAGGACGAGTCCGTCGACGGTGGCCGCGAGGGATCCGGTCAGCCGGGGTATGCGGGTGCGGAGCCGACGCAGTTCGTCCAGGACGTCGGTCTCGACGGCCATGAGCTGTCTCCTTTCGGCACGCTGTCTTCGCGCGCGGATCACAGTGCCTCCAAGGCGTGCAGGAGCCGTCGCAGCAGTGCGGTGTCGGGCTCGTCCGGTGCGGCGGGACGAGGAGGGGGGCCCGGTTCGGCGGACACGAGAGCGGGGGCGGGGGCGGGGGCTTCGACCGGGGTCGGGGAAGGGGTGGGGGCGGGGACGAGGGGGGCCACCGGGGCCACCAGTCCGGCGGCGGCGAGGCGGCGGAGCTCGACGAGGGTGTGGAAGGTGCGGCAGGCCAGGGCCGTGGCGATCTGGGCGGCGGTGCGGACGCCGTCGACCTGGGCGAGGGTCCGGCCGCGCCGGGCCGGCAGATCGGCCGTGCCGGAGCCGGGCACGCGGGCGAGGGGCGCGCGGTCGACGGCCGGTTCGGGCCATATGCGGTGCAGCAGTTCGCGGCGACGTCTGGACTCACGCAGGACGGTGTCCACGGGGACGGAGCGGACCGCACCGAGCCAGTGCGCGACTCCGGGCCGGAACCGGAGGGCCGGTCCGTCGTGGGCGAGGACGAAGTACGCCGCGTCGAAGAGGGCGCCCAGGTGGCACAGTTCCAGGGCGCCGGCGGCGAGGTGTCCGCTGTCCACCAGCTGCCGCCCGACGCGGCAGCGGCGTCCGGCCTGGTCGATCGCCTCCCACCAGCCGTCCGGGGCGAGCGCACCGCTGTGGGTGAGCAGGTCGCCGAGGTCGGGGGTGACGGCGGATTCGACGTGGACGACGCGTCCCGACGCGAGGTAGACGATCCCCGACGCGGTGGACAGGGCGCCGGTCGCCTCCTGCACGGCGAGGGTGCTGAGCAGGGCCGAGGCGGGTTCCTCCGTGCGCAGGGCCCGGGTGGGTGTGGTCATCCGAGCACCAGCCGGTCCGTCATCTCGGCCAGCCGGATGCGGGCCAGGGCGAGATTCCCCTCGCTGCGGTCGAGCCATAAGTGCACGAACACCGTGCTGTCGAAGGTCGTCGTGACGAACCTGAGCAGGTGGTACGAGTCGGCGTTCGTGATGATCAGGTCCTCTACGGGGGGTTCCTTGCCGGACGGCCCGCCGGTGCCGATGGGGTCGGCGGCGTCCCGGCCGGGCGACCCGGCCGGGTCGCCACCGGACGGTCCGCCCGGGGCCCTGCCGGTCAGGGCGAGGGCGCCGCTCTCGGTGGCGAGACGGGCGAGTTCGGCGGTTTCCGCCGCCGTCGCCTCCACATCACCACCGGGTGCGTCTCCCACCGCGCCCAGCGCAAGACCACTGATCCAATCGACCACCGACGCCCCTCGAGCACCTGGCAAGCGCATGGCTTCCAGCAGACTCTCGTCGATTCCGGGCACGCCGAATCCCCTCCCCCTGCACGGCCGTTCCCGCGAACGTGAGCACGACACTACGGAATGTGCTCGCCGCAGATGAACGCTTTGGCATTTTCCAAGTGAATGTGCAGCGGAGTGGGCTGGATGTGAGCACGGTCGGACGGAAGCGGGCAGGATACGTCGCAGGATGAAAGGGGCCCACGGGCGGCTTGACCTGCGGCTCTTCAGTCCTCCTGGGTGGATGCCGCCTCGCCGGGAAGCGGCAGACGGCCGACGGTCTTGAGGGGGAGAGCCGCGAGCTCGGTCCAGAAGTAGTCGTCCTGCCGGGCCCTGCCGGGCATGACGTGATCGGCAGCCCCCTGCTCGGCGCGGTGATGCGCCCGGCCCGTCAGCCGGTGGTGATCGCCGCCCCTACATACGCCACTGACGTCAGGGCCAGTACGGCGGCGGGCAAGGCCTGCGTGAGCGGGTCGCCGTGGCGCAGGTGAACCGTCGCGGCGGCCGCCATCAGCACGGCCAGTCCGCCGGCGGCGGCCACGCCGAGCGGGGCGAGAGCCAGGCCGAGCAGCAGGCCGGTGGCTCCCGCCACCTCCAGGGCGCCGATGACGCGGTAACGGCCCGGTGACATGCCGAGGTGCGCGGCCGCCTGACGCATGAACGGCACCGCGGCGATCTTCGCCAGCCCCAGGGGGAGGAAGACCAGGGACAGTACGACGGCGAGGACGGTGTGGGTGCTGGTCATGCCGATCGGTCCCTGCGTGCGGCCCCCAGGCGGGCGTAGTGGTCGATGAGTTCGGGGGCGTCCACGGCAGCCGGGTTGACCACTTGGTCGACGGGGGCGCCCTGGAGCAGGCGTTTGACCGGGACTTCGAGCTTCTTGCCGGTGCGCGTGTGCGGGATGCCCGGCACTTCGATGATCTCGTCGGGGACGTGGCGGGGTGAGGCGCCTGTTCTGATGGCGTCACGGATCTTGTCTCGGAGGGTGTCCTCCAGGACCACCCCGGCGGCGGGGACGACGAAGAGCGGCATCCAGTAGCCGCCGTCGGGTTCCTCCGCGCCGATGACCAGGGCTTCCGTGATCTCGGGGAGGCGTTCGACGACATCGTGGATGTCGGCGCTGCCGAGGCGTACGCCGTTGCGGTTGAGCGTGCTGTCGGAGCGGCCGTGCACGATCACCGAGCCGTGCGAGGTGAGGGTGATCCAGTCGCCGTGCCGCCAGACGCCGGGGTAGAAGGAGAAGTACGCCTCGCGGTAGCGCGTGCCCTCGGGGTCGTTCCAGAAGTACAGCGGCATGGACGGCATCGGGCGGGTGACGACGAGTTCACCGACCCGGTCGACGACCGGGAAGCCCTCGGCGTCGTACGCGGCCAGCGCCACGCCCAGGTGGGGAGCCGACAACTCCCCGGCCCAGACAGGGGTGTTGGGCGCGCTGCCCGCGAAGCCGGACACGACGTCCGTGCCGCCGCTGATGGACGCCAGCAGCACACGGTCGCCGACGTGGTCGCGGACCCAGGGGTACGCGGAGGCCGGCAGGGTGGAGCCGGTGCAGCCGACCACGCGGATCGACGACAGGTCGTGCACCGACGGGTCGATGCCGAACTTGGCCATGCCCAGCAGGTACTGGGGGCTGGCGCCGAAGACGGTCACGCGGTGGCGGGCGGCCAGCTTCCACAGGGTGTCGGGCTGGGCGAGGGGCACCGGGCTGCCGTCGTAGGTGCAGGTGGTGGCACCGGTCAGCAGCGTCGAGGCGACCAGGTTCCACATCATCCAGTGGGTGGTGGTGTACCACAGGAGGCGGTCGCCGGGGCCGAGGTCACAGTGCAGGCCGAGGGTCTTGAGGTGTTCCAGCAGGACGCCGCCGTGGCCGTGGACGATGCCCTTGGGCAGGCCGGTGGTGCCGGAGGAGAACACGACCCACAGCGGGTGGTCGAACGGCACCGGCGTGCAGGTGAGTTCCTCGGTACGGGTGGCGGCGTCCTCCCACGGGACGGCCAAGGACGGGTACGGCTGCGCCGGCCACGGCAGCCCCACGTGGTCCACCAGCAGCGTCGCCTTCAGTGTGGGCAGCGCGCGGGCGAGTTCGAGAGTGGCGTCGCGGCGGTCGTGGGCGGTGCCGTTGAAGAGGTAACCGTCGGCGGCGATCAGGACGTTGGGCTCCAGCTGGGCGAACCGGTCGGCGGCGGCCTTGGGGGCGTAGTCCTGCCCGCACACCGACCAGACGGCACCCAGGCTCGCGGCGGCGAGGAACGCGATGATCGCATACGGGGTGTTGGGCAGATAGCCCACCACCCGGTCCCCTCGGCCGACGCCCAGGTCGCGCAGGGTGGCTGCGACGGAGGCGACCTGTGACCGCAGGCGCCCCGCGGTCACCTCGTAGCAGGAGCCGGTCTCGTCGAGGGCGATGACCGCCACGGCGTCGTCGGCGAGGTTGCGCAGCGCGTGCTGGGCGTAGTTGAGGGTGGCTCCGGGGAACCAGCGGGCGCCGGGCATCCGGTCCTCCGCCAGGGCCTGCGTGTAGGGGGTGTCGGCGTCGATGTCGAAGTACTCCCACACCGCACCCCAGAAGCCTTCCAGGTCGGTGACCGACCAGCGGTGCAGGGCGGCGTAGTCGGCGCCCGCCAGGCCGGCATGGCGGGCGAAGTCCATGATGGTGCTGTCCGCGACGGCCTGTGGATCGGGCGTCGTGAACGGCTCGGGCACGGTCATCGTGTGGCGCTCCTCGGCAGGCTGGTCCCGGCGGTCCGTCGGGGTGGCAGGGGGCTTCGGGTGGTGTGCAGAAGCGATGCCCAGGCGGGAATGTCGGTGAAGGCGCGGCCACCGGCCGGGACGACGTCCATGACGACACGGTCGGGGCGCAGCAGGACGGCATCGGCCCGGCCGGTGCGCAGCCAGGCGGCGAGCGTGCCGTCGTCGCCGAGGCCGGTCACGGGAATCGCGCGGACGCCCAGCCCCTGGGCGAGGGCACTCAGCGAGGGCCACGGTTCGGCGGCGGTCAGGACGGCGAAGGAGTCGCCCAGCACCTCGTCGAGGCGGATACGCCGCCCGTCGGCGGTGATCCACGGTTGCGGGCAGTGCGAGCCCGCCAGGCTCCTGCGGGTGCCGCGCCGGACGAGGGGCCCGGCCGTCAGGGGCGGGCTGAGGTCACGGCCGACCAGTTCGGCCAGGCCCGGTACACGGCAGGCCATGGACAGCGCCCTGCGGCGGATCGTGGCGGCGCCGTCCTGACCGCCGGTCATGGCCCAGCCCATGGCGACCGCGAGCCGGATCACATGCCGGGCGTGCGGCTTGCGCTCGCTCTCATAGGTGTCCAGGAGCCGTTCGTCGGCGCCTTGCCGGAGGACGCGGGCGAGTTTCCAGGTGAGGTTGTAGGCGTCCCGCATGCCCGAACACAGTCCCTGCCCGATGAACGGCGGGGTGAGGTGAGCGGCGTCACCGAGCAGGAAGACCCGTCCCCTGCGCCAGCGGTCGGCGACCCGCGCCCGGAAGGTGTACCGAGCCTCGCGGAGCACCTGGACGTCCCCGTCGAAGGAGGCCGGCAACCACGGCGCGATCAGCTCGCGGACCGGCGTCTCGGTGTTTCCGAGCCGGAACTCCCAGCGGTAGCGGTCCTCGCCGACGCGCATGAAGGTCGCCGGGCGACGCGGATCACAGACCTGGTCCACGCCCTCCCAGCAGCGGACTTCGGCCTTCGTGCGGACATCGACGACGCTCCAGCGTTCCTCGAAGCGCAGGTCCTCCCACACGGCGCCGAGGGCGTCGCGCGTCAGGCTGTTCGCGCCGTCACAGCCGAGGACCGCCTCGGCCCACAGCTCGTGCTCGCCGCCGCCGTCCCGGTACGTGACGCGCACGGGGCCGGTGGTGTCCGGACCGACGCCGGTGACCTCCACTCCCCCGCGCAGTTCGCACTCCGGGCGCCGCGCGAGGGCGTCGCGCAGCAGCCGCTCCAGATCGGGCTGGTCGAACATGCTGGTCTGCGGGTAGCCGTGACGGCCGTGCCCGGTGCGGCGGAACTCGGCCATCACCCGGTGCCGGGCGTCCAGCAGCCGCAGCCCGTTCGCCGGGCGGGCGACAGCGGTGAACTCCTCCTCCACGCCCGCGGCCTGGAGGATCCTGCGCACCTCGTCGTCGGTGGCGACGGCACGCGGGAGCGGGTAGACGTCCTGGTGGCGTTCGAGGACGATGCTGCGCACTCCGCGCCGGGCCAGGAGGAGAGCGGCGGTCACGCCCACGGGCCCGGCCCCGACGATCACGACGGGCACCCGTGCGGCTCCGTCGGCGGGCACCCGTGATGCTTCATCGACGGGCACCCGTGCGGCTTCATCGGCGGGCACCCGTGCGGCTTCATCGACGGGCACCCGTGCGGCTTCATCGGCGGTCATGTGCGGCTCACCTCGGGTGCTGGTTCGCGTCCGCGACCGGCGTGCGCTGCTCGCCGAGGTCGATCCGGCCGTCCGGGGTCGCGATCGTCGCCGTGATCACGTCACCCGCGTGCAGGTAGTGCGGGTTCCTGGCCTGACTCCTGAAGAAAGCCTTCCACTTCACCGCGGGCGGCAGCAGCGCGCCGATCTTCTCCATCGGCTTCGGCGGGGCCTTCAGCGCCGTACCGCCGGGCGTGCCGGTCAGCAGCAGGTCACCGGCGTCCAGGTTCTGGAAGCGGGCCAGCAGGGTGAGCGCCCGCGCCGGACGGACGATCATGTCGGCGAGGGTGCGGTCCTGGCGCAGCTCGCCGTTGACGCGCAACTTCAGCCGCAGATCGAGGAGATGAGCGAAGTCCTCCGGCTCCAGCAGCGCCAGGTAGGGGCCGGTCGGTGTGAAGGTCGGGTAGGACTTGCTCTCGTAGAACTGCGTCTTGGTCAGCTGGACATCGCGGGCGCTGACGTCGTCGGTGATGACCAGCCCGGCGACGTAGGTCGGCAGGTCCCGCTCCTCCACCACGGTGCCGACGGGCAAGGAGGCGCCCATGACGAGCCCGAGTTCGATCTCGTAGTCGAGGAACTCCACGTGGGAGGGCCGGACGACGGCGTCCCGGGGGCCACTGACCGAGCCGGACGCCTTGCGGAAGAAGGTGGGCGGGATGTCGCCGGTGAAGCCCGAGTCGCGGGCGTGGCTGCGGTAGTTGACCATCTGGGCGACCACCCGGCAGGGGGTGGTGACCGGCGAGAGTGCCACCAGGTCGGCAACGGGCGTGCCCTCGGCGGCGGAGAGCGCCGCCTCCCGCACGGCGTCACGGTCGGCGATCAGTTCGGCGGTGGTGACGGCCTTGGTGTCGACGGGGACGGCCCGCTGGACGAGGGTCCCCTCTGCTCCAGCCGGGTCGGACTCCGCGGGGAGGACCACCCACCAGCCGTCGGCGGTGCGCAGGACATTGGTGCTCATGTCAGTACCTTCGTGAGGATGGGCGGTTCAGGAGCCGGCGGCCTTGAGCAGACCCAGCAGTCGCGCCGGGTCCATCTCGTTGTCGCCGCGCAGCGCCTCGATGACATCGCGGACCCGCTGCGGGGAAGGGCTCGCACCGAGGAAGTCACGGGTGGCCGGCGGTCCCCACTGGGCGAGACCGCTGGTCGACATCGGCGCCCAGCCGGGCTCCACGTCGCTGGAGAAGAGGTCGCCGTCGGCGAAGTGCTCCAGCATGAAGTGGTCGGGGTCGCGCCAGTAGTCGAAGAGCTGGCTGCCCTGGATGTGCCGCCCGATGCCCCAACTGCGGCGGTATCCGCGCTCCTTGAGGTACTCGCCGCCCGCGGCGAGGGAGTCCAGGTCGGTGACCTGGTAGGCGGAGTGGACGTATCCCGTACTCGGCCCCAGATGCATGGCCAGGGTGTGGTGGTCCGCCGGCACCCCGCCCAGGTCGCAGCGGATGAACGCCATGGTGGGGCCCCGGCCGCGCCGGCCGTCCAGGAACAGGAAGTCGGACACGATCATGCCGAGGGTGTCCAGGTACCAGTCCAGGGCCCGGCCGAAGACGCGGGTCTCCAGGACCAGATGGCCGAGGCGCTGGATGCGGGAGGGCTCGCGGGGTGGGCGCTGGGTGGCGTTCCTGCGGCGGTGATCCGTGCCGAAGTTGAGGAGCAGCGGCTGCTGTCCCGGCAGGGCGGGGAGCCGTCCGGCGCAGTGCACCACCCGCACCGGGAAGCCGGACGGGTCGAGCAGGTGTACGACCTTGCCGCCGCCCGGCACGTCCGCGTCCCGTACGTCCGTCCCCGTCGCCCGGGCGAGCCGGTCCAGGTCGGCGCGCTCGGCCGCGCGGAACACCGGGCCGATGAAGCGGGACGTACGGCCGCGGCGGATCACCATGCAGGGGGATCCGGCGAAGGTGCCTCGCAACCACAGCTCACGGTCGGTTCGTGCGGCGATCCCGAACCCGAAGTCCCGGGCGAAGACCTCCGCCCGGTCCAGGTCCGGCTTCTCGAACTCCAGCCAGGCCAGGTCCGCCACCTTGATCACCGGGTTCCGGGCACGGCCCGGATGCTCGCCACGCAGGGCGCCCTGCTCACTGTGGAGATCCTGATGGGCCGTCTTGACACCGACCCCGTCGACACGGGTTTCCGACATGGCGCCCTCCGAGCGACATCACCTTGTTGAGGAAATCATCAAGGTTGACGAACTCCTTCGTCAAGACGTCCCGCCCAGAGAAATGATGAATTCATCAGAGCTGCTGTCGTCATCGCCTCCGCGGTTAAGCTCGGGGCATGCCTACGTCAGCCCCGCCCAGCAACCGGTTCGAGCGGCGCCGCGCCGAGACCCGTCGCGCGCTCATCCACGCCGCCCGGCAGATCCTCGCCGAGACCGGGGACACCAGTGCCAGCATCCAGGCGATCGCCGAGCGCGCGGACGTCGGTTTCGGCTCCTTCTACAACCACTTCCAGTCGAAGGCCGAGTTGTTCGACGCGGCCGTGGTGGACGCACTGGAGGAGTTCGGCCAGAACTTCGACGAGCACCTGGCCGGCATCGACGACCCGGCGGAACTCGTCTCGGCGGGCTTCCGGCTCAGCGCCCGCATGGTCGACTCCCACCCGGAGCTGATGCAGGTCCTGCGCCGCCGGGGCCTCGGCTACATCCACTCCGACAACGGCCTGGCCCGGCGGGCACTGCGCGACCTGGAGGCCGGTTTGGCCTCCGGCCGCTTCACCCCCGTCGACCCGGCGGTCGCCCTGACCGCACTCGGCGGAACCCTGCTGTCCCTGGCGGAGATGAGGTTCGCCCTCCCCGATCTGGACGGCGACGAGGCGGCGGTGAATCTGGCCGAAATGGTCCTGCGCATGCTGGGTGTCCCACCGGAGGACGCCCACGAGGTCGCCCGGCGCCCCCTCCCGGACCCCGCCTCAGCCGCCACGCCCACGCGGTGAGCGACGGGCCGGCCGGGCAGTGACCGGGCGGCCGGTGACGTCGGCGCCGCCCGCTGGTGCGGCCGTCGAGGCGGGTGGCCTGCCGCCGTCACGGCAGTGCCTGCTCCGCCCAGATGACCTTCCCGTCGCTCGTGTGCCGGGCGCCCCAGCTCCGGCACGTCTGGGCCACGAGGAGCAGGCCACGGCCCCCCTCGTCGTAGGTGCGGGCCCGCCGCATGTGCGGGGCGGTGGTGCTGCCGTCCGACACCTCGCAGATGAGCGAACGGTCGTAGATCAGCCTCAGCTGGATCGGGGGTTCGGCGTGCCGGATGGCGTTGGTGACGAGTTCGCTGACCACCAGTTCGGTGACGAACGCGCACGCGTCGAGGCCCCATTCGGCCAGTTGCCGGCACGCGTTCTTGCGGGCCACGGCGACCGCCGCCGTATCGGGGGGCACGTCCCAGGACGCCACGTGGAAGGTGTCCAGGGCGTGGGTGCGCGCCACGAGCAGGGCCACGTCGTCGGCCGGCCGCTCCGTGAGCATGGTGCGCAGCACCGCGTCGCAGGTGCCCTCCAGTGAGGTGCCGGAGGTCCGCAGCGTGTGGAGCAGGGCATCCATGCCGTCGTCGATGTCACGGGACCCCGCCTCGACGAGGCCGTCGGTGTACAGCGCCAGCACGCTCCCCTCGGGCAGCTCCCGTTCGACGGCCTCGAACGGCAGACCGCCGAGCCCCAGGGGAAGTCCCGCGGGGACGTCGAGGTACTCCACCTGTCCGTCCGGCGTGAGGAGCGCCGGGACGGGGTGGCCCGCGCGTGCCAGGGAGCAGCGGCGCGAGACCGGGTCGTAGACGGCGTACAGGCAGGTCGCCCCGATGTCGCCGGTGCCGTCGGCCCCCGCGGCCAGGTGACCGACCAGGTCGTCCAAATGCGTGAGCAGCTCGTCGGGCGGGAGGTCGACGTCGGCCAGGGTCCGTACGGCGGTCCGCAGCCGTCCCATGGTGGCGGAGGCCTGGATGCCGTGGCCGACGACGTCGCCGACGACCAGTGCGACGCGGGCGCCGGACAGCGGGATGACGTCGAACCAGTCGCCGCCCACACCGGCCTGGGTGCTGGCGGGCAGGTAGCGGGAGGCGATCTCGAGGGCGGACTGCTCGGGGAGCTGCTGGGGCAGGAGACTGCTCTGCAGGGTGAGCGAGGTGGTGCGCTCCCGGGTGAACCGGCGGGCGTTGTCGATGCAGAGACCGGCCCGGTCGGTGATCTCCTGTCCGAGCAGCAGGTCGTCCTCTTCGAAGGGCTCCGGGTTGCGGTGGCGGGAGAAGGTGGCCACGCCCAGAGTGAGGCCGCGCGCCCGCATGGGCACGGCCAGCACGGAGTGGAAACCGAACCGCCGCATCCGTTCGCCCCGCTCGGGGGTCTGGCGCAGCACGTGCTCCATGGCCTCGCCCGTGACCTGCTGGATCAGGGGCCGGCCGAGAGCCAGGCACTCGGCCGCCGTCGACTTGTCCGGGTAGACGGCGACGGTCCCGTTGGGCACCACGGCCTCGGGGCACCCCTCGAGAACCGACTGGTGGGCCACGCGGCGCAGCCGCACGGGGCCCCTCGGGGAACCCGTGGGCGGGTCGTCGCCGTCGTCGATGGACGGCAGCAGGTCGACGGTGACGAAGTCGGCGAGCCCGGGCACCGCCACGTCGGCGAGTTCCTGCGCGGTGCGGACCAGGTCGAGCGTGCTGCCGATGCGCCGGCTCGCCTCGTTGACCAGGGCCAGCCGCTGCCGCGCCAGGTGCTGCTCGGTCATGTCGTGCGCCGAGAGCAGCACTCCCTGTGCCCGGCCGTCCTCCGCCCGGACCGGGGCGAGGGAGACGGTCCACACGCTCGGGCGGTCGTGGCCCGCGAGGTGCAGGGAGACCTGGAGGTCCTGCCGCTCGCCGGTGTCCAGCGCACGCCGCATGGCCTGCTCGGCGCGGTCCGCCTGCGGGTGGTGGACGATCTCCGAGACGCGCAGTCCGCGCATCGCCTCCTCGGGCAGGCCGATCACCCGTTCCATGTCGGCGTTGGCGAAGACCAGCCGCAGACCGGTGTCGTACAGGGCGGTCGTGCAGGTGGACTGGGTGAAGCTCCTCCGCAGGAAGGCGTCGTCCTTCGGGCTCGTCCCGAGACGGCCGGCCGCTGTGAGCAGCAGCCAGTCGCTGCCGGCACCGTCGTTCTGCCGGAGGTGGGCGAGGAGGTGCACGGTGAGGGGGTGGCCCTCACGGTGCAGGAGCGTCGCCGCGCCGCTCCACCTGGGGAGGGTGGGCAGGGAACTCACGAGGTCGGGCGGGAGCTTGTCGGCGAGCAGCGCCGCCCCGGGCCTGCCGACCACTTCGGAGGCCGGGTAGCCCAGCAGTCTGTGTGCCCCTTCGCTCCACTCCGTGACGACGCCGCGCGTGTCCACGACGGCCTTCGCGGTGGCAGCCTCGTCGACGAGGTCCCCGGGCGGTGTCCCGCGGCTCTCGCCCGGGACGGACGCAGATCTCGCCATGGAGCCTCAACCCGCCTCACCCAGTAGGCATCCTTACTACTTCAGTCTGATATGACCCAAGAATGACAGATATCTCCTCCGACAGGTTGAATGGGCGAAGACGCTGGTGAGCAGCGTGCGCAACTCCCCGACCAGGGGCGGAGGTCGTGATCATGCCTGTCGACGGCGAGCGGATCTGGCCGGACGCGGCCGAGTGGACCGGGAAGATCTACAGCGAGGGCTGGCGCACCGCCGGGGGCGGCATCCGGCGGGTCGTCGAACCGGCCACCGGCGAGCCGCTGGCGGAGGTGGGCCTGGCCTCCGCGGCCGACGTCGAACGGGCGGGGGCCCTGGCCGCGCGGGCCGCACCTGAATGGGCGGCGACTCCGGCGTCCGACCGCGCCGAGGTGCTGCTGCGCGCCGCTCGGGCCCTGGGTGAGCGCGGCGGGGCGGTCCGTGCGTGGATCGTCCGGGAGACGGGGGGCGTCCCGGCCAAGGGCGACTACGAGATCGCGGCCGGTCTCGCCCAGCTGCGGCACGCGGTCGGGCTCGCCGCACGACCCCCGGGCGAGGTTCTCGTGCCGCAGGTTCCGGGCGGGACGAGTCTGGCGTGGCGGGTCCCGCTGGGGGTGGTGGGGGTCATCACCCCGTGGAACGCGCCGCTGCTGTTCGCCATGCGGGCGCTGGCACCGGCGCTGGCCCTCGGCAACACCGCGCTGCTCAAGCCCGACCCCCTCACCCCGGTGTCGGGCGGTGTCCTGGTGGCGCGGCTGTTCGAGGAGGCCGGACTGCCCGAGGGTGTCCTGCACGTCCTCCCGGGCGACGCGGCGACCGGGCGCGCGGTCGTGGCCGACCCTCATGTCGCGCTGGTCTCGTTCACCGGCTCCACCGGGGCGGGGCGGGAGGTGGCCCGGATCGCCGGGGAAGGTCTCAAGGGGGTCCAGCTGGAGCTGGGCGGCAAGAACTCGATCGTCGTCCTGGAGGACGCGGACGTGGAGGCGGCCGCCGCGGCCGGGGCCATGAGCTCGTTCGGCTATCAGGGCCAGGCCTGTGTCGCGGCCGGACGCCATGTCGTCCACGCGGACCTCGTCGAGGCGTACACCGAGGCGCTCGTCCGGCAGGCGAAGGCGCTGCCGGTCGGCGATCCGCGGGACGAGGGCGTGGCGCTCGGCCCGGTCATCAGCGAGCGGCAGGCGGCCCGGATCGAACGGATCGTGGACGAGAGCGTGGCCGCCGGTGCCCGCGTCCTGGCCGGAGGCACCCGCGCCGGGCTGTTCTACCCGCCCACCGTGCTGGACCGGGTCGCGCGGTCCATGCCGGCCTACCGGGAGGAGATCTTCGGACCGGTCGCCCCCGTCGTCCCGTTCCGCGGCGAGGACGAGGCGGTGGAGATCGCCAACGACACGGCCTACGGACTGAGCGCCGCCGTCCACTCACGGTCCGTGCCGCGGGCGACGGCCCTCGCGCAGCGGTTGCGCACGGGCATGGTCCACATCAACGACGTGTCCGCGAAGGACGCCGCGAACGCGCCCTTCGGCGGCATGGGGATCTCCGGCAACGGCTCCCGCATCGGCGGCACCGCCAGCCTGGAACAGTTCACGCAGTGGCGGTGGATGACGGCACCGGGGCTGGTGTGACCCCGCCCGGGGACGGCCGATCGACGTACCGGCCCGGGAGATCCGGCGCGAGGCCGCGCGCTGCCGCCGTGTGAGGCCCCGCGCGAGGGACGGTCACCGGATCGCGAGAAGCCGCGTCGGCCGGCCGGCCGCGTCGTACCCGGGGACGGGCCCCGGCGGGTGCCGCGGCAGGCGGCCTGCCACACCCTGCCCGAAGGCCCGGCTGGGCCTCCCACCTCCACGTGTGCCGCCGGACGCCCCTCCGGTGTCCCCGAGTGGGACAATCGGCCCACGAGTCCGAGCCGAGGAAGGCCGGTCGGCACACCGTGGAACGATCAGACGTCCTCTTTCCTCCTTCTCCGTGGCACCTCACCGGCGACATGCTCGTCTCGCTGTGGCGCGTCCCCGTGGGCGACCTGCCGTCCTGGCCGTTGCCGTCCGGGGTCCGCCCGTGGGTCGTGCGGCGCCGCGCCACCCTGGTGACGTTCTGGGTCGACTACCGGCCGGGCGGCGACCTCGCCTACCGCGAGTTCCTCGTCGCGCTGGCCGTCCGTCGGGGACACCGCCTCACCGCGTGCAGCGTGGCGGCGTGGGTCGACGACGAACGCTCCCTCGCCGGTGGGCGCGCCCTGTGGGGCATTCCGAAGGAGCTGGGTGCGATCACGGTCCGGGCGGACGGCCGGGGCGCCCGGGGCGAGCTGACCGTTCCCGGGGTTCCGCCGGTCCGCCTCATGTACCGCGACGTGCTGCGGCTGCCCTTCCGGCTGCCCGCCCGCGCCCACCTGGTCCAGCAGTTGCCCGACGGTTCTCCGTGCCGTGTCCCCGTGCGGATCGCCGGACGACCGGCCCTGGGCCGCGGCCGCGTCACGACCGGGCCCGGGGCGCCTCTGTCCGTCCTCGCCCGGCACCGGCCGCTCCTCTCCCTCGCCCTGCGCGACTTCCGCGGTGTCGTCGGTGGCCCGGCCGCTACCGGCCGTGCATGACGCTCACCGCTCGCGCGGGTGGTGGCACCGTGCGCTCACCCATAGGACGCCTCGGAAGGGAACCTCGGCATGGCCGTCAGGTGCCGTGGAGTTCCTGCCGTGGAGTTCCCGCGGGTGCCCGGGTCACCGCCGCTGGGGCCGGGCGGCGGTGAACCCTTCGAGACCGCCGAGGTTCGGCTGATGCTCGGACGCCGTCGGGCGACTGGTGGTCGAGAACGTCGCCGTGAGCTGGCCACGTGGCCGACGGGCCGGTCTCCTCACGGGGTGCGGAAGCCGCGGAAGGTCACCTGCTTGCGGGTCTCGAAGCCGAGCCGTTCGTAGAGCGCGAGTGCCCCGCTGTTCGCTTCGGCCACGTGCAGGAAGGGACGTTCGCCGCGGGCGACGACCCGTGCGATGTGGGCACGCAGCAGACGGACGGCGTGGCCCCGGCCGCGGGCCTCGGGTGCGGTGCAGACGGCGCTGATCTCGGTCCACCCGGGAGGCCTTAGCCGCTCCCCCACCATCGCCACCAGGGTGCCGCCCTCGCGGATGCCGAGGTAGGTGCCGAGTTCGTGCGTGCGGGGCCAGAAGGGCCCCGGCCGGGTCCGCTCGACGAGGTCGAGCATCTCGGGCACGTCCTCGGCCCCGAGTCGGACCACGCCGGCCCCGGACTCGTCGGGGGAGGGCTCCGGGACGCTGTCGCCGGCCCAGACCATCTGGCGGCCCTCCAGGACGAAGACCGGTTCCCAGTCCGGCGGCGGTGCCGCCGGACAGCTGAACAGGTCCGCGAACTCCCCCGGCCCCAGCAACTTGGCCAGGTCCTGCCAGGCTGCCGCGTCCGGCTCGGCGGGCACCGCGGAGAACGTCGCGACCCCGGGTACGTAGGTGGCGGCACCGCCGAGCCGGCGGGCGAGATGCGCGTGGTGCCCGCGCAGCGACTCGCCCACCGGGTCGTCCAGTGCGGCGGCGTCGCCGAGGCCCGTCATAGTGCTGCGCCTTTCGGTGTCTGCCGGAGCGGTTCGACCGGTCGGCCGGGTCAGGCCGGCACGGCCGTCGCGTGTCGGCAGCCATGCTAATCAGCGCATCGCGACCGCATCACGCCGTTACCGGACACAGGCATGGCCCGCATGTGCCGAGGCCGGCCGTGATGCCGCCGCAGGGCGCCGCCCGAAGGTCACCGGTGACGCCGACGGCGACCGCATCCCGCGCAGCGTCCTGATGAAGCCGGAGTCCGCGGACCAACGTGCGGCGCCTGCACGACCGGGTCTCGCGTCTCGCCGGGCCGTGAGCCGGGCCGTGAGCCAGGCTGTGAGCGGCGCCGTGAGCCAGGCTGTGAGCCGGGCCGTGAGCGAGGCCGCCGGAAGTCAGGTCGGGTCGGGGTCGCCCCGGAGTGCGTGTGCCTCCGCGAGGAGGAGGTAACTGCTGGCGGTCCAGGTGTAGGCCCGGTCGCGCAGGCCCGTCCCGACGAGGGCGTCGAAGTTCTCGGCGAAGCCATGGGTTTCGCACAGGGCACGGAAACGGGTGCTGATGTCGTCCGCCAGGCGGTGGTGGCCGGCGCGGCGCAGGCCGTCCTCGATGAGGACGGTGGCGGGAGCCCAGATGGGGCCGCGCCAGTAGCCGTCGTCGAGGTAGTGGGGGGACGTCGGCAGTTCGGTGGCGAGGCCGTACGGGGTGAGGTGGGCCTTGATGTGATCGGCCAGGGCGCCGCTGACGTGGGGCGGGAGATGCTCGCCGAGCACGATGGGCATCAGGTCGAGGAGACTGGCGCTGCCCCAGGTGTCCCCCGTGACCACGCCGCGGGTGACGAACCGGTCGTCCCTCCAGAGCTGGTCCAGCAGGGCCGTCCGGGTGTCCTCGGCGGCACGCACCCAGCCGCGCGCCTCGTCCGGCAGGCCCAGTTCCGTTGCCAGATGGGCCAGTTCACGGAGCTGGAGGACGAGGAAGGCGGACAGGTCGGCGGTCTCGACCACCCGCTCGGGATCGAAGGTGGTGGCGTTGTCCCAGCCGCTGTCGTTGCCGTGCTGGTAGTGCGGGAGGACAGAGCCCGGGGCGCGGCGGGCGGTGAGCCAGAAGTGCGTCCAGCGTTCCAGCCGGCGGTAGACCTCGCTCAGTTCGGCCGGGCCGGGCGGCACCGGCAGGCGGCGGCGCAGGTGGCCGAAGGCCCAGCCGTGGACGGGCGGTTTGACGAAGTTGTGGAGGACCTCGGAGTGGGTCACCGAGTCCGGCAGGGCGCCGCTGCCGTCCTGATGGTCGAAGGGCAGGGCGAACTGGTCCCGGGCCAGTTCCGGGCAACCGGGTGCCAGGGCGAGGGCGTTGAAGCAGTGGTCCCAGCTCCACACCTTGTCCATCCAGTGCTTGGACATCAGCACGGCCGGCCGGGTGACCAGACCGGCCGGGTTCACGGTGGCGGACCAGAGGACGTAGGCGGCCAGTTCCGCGGCCGGGGTGGCGGGCGAGCGCCAGGGGGCCACCGCGTCCGCGAACGCGGCGAACGAGCCCTGGGCGGCTGCCACGATGCCGGCGAAGGCGGCGGCCGAGGTGTACGGCGGGCGGGCGGTGCCGAGTTCCTCGATCGCCATCTCCCAGGTCGCGCCCGTGCCGGGGACGGTGGCGACACCCCGCTCGGCGCTGCCCAGCGTCTGGGCGCCGGTCGTGTCGAGGCCGCCGGACAGGGCGGTGATCCGGTACCGGCGTCCGGTCTCGTAGGACGTGAACACGTGGGCACCGGCGGCGGCGTCGTGGAAGAAGTAGCTGCCGCTGAACGGCGTCAGGGTCCGCGCGGCCGCCCGCACGGCCATCCCCAGGCCGCTCCCCCGCAGGCGCACGGTGTCCGGCGACTCGAAGGCGAGGTCGACGCGTCCGTCCGCGCCGATCCAGCTGAGCAGGCCCGGTATTGCCTCCACGCGGGTCTCGGCCCGCTCGCCCGTCACCGGGTGCAGCGGGGTCAGGCTCAGCACGGCGTGCATGCCGTTCTGGTGGGAGACGAGGTGCAGATCCTCGGCGTACGTCTTCTCCGCCACCACGGGCGAGATGCCGAACCAGGACCCGTACGTGCTGAACGGGATGTCGTGGACGGAGAAGGCCGGGCCGGAACGGCTGGCGGTCATGAGGTGTCACTCGTTTCTCGAGCAGGGGAGGGTCAGTCCTTGACCGCGCCGGCCGTGACGCCGGCGGCGACGTAGCGCTGGGCCAGGACGAGGATGACCGCGGCGGGCAGCGAGGCCACGACGGCGGTGGCCATGATGGCGTTCCACTCCTGGTTGTTGTTGCCGATGTAGTGGTAGATGCCGAGGGTGATCGGCTCGTGCGCCCCTCCGTTGACGAGGGTGCCGGCGAAGACGAAGTCGGACCAGGACCACAGGAACGCGAAGAGCGACACCGTCACCACGGCGTTGCGGCTCACCGGCAGGACGATCGACCAGAAGGTGCGCACCGGGCCGGCACCGTCGGTCCGGGCCGCCTGGAGCAGTTCGCCGGGGATGCCGGACATGAACGCGGTGAAGATCAGCACCGCGAAGGGGACGGACAGGGTCGAGTCGGCGACGATCAGGCCGGGGACGGACTGGAGCAGGCCCAGTTGCAGATAGACGGCGTAGAAGCCCATCGCCATGATGATGCCGGGGATCATCTGCGCGGCGAGGAGGAGGAAGCTCAGCACTCCCCCGCCGCGCGGCCGCAACGTGGCCAGAGCGTATCCGGCGGGGGCGGACAGGGCGACGGTGAGGGCGACCGTGCCCAGGCCGATGACCAGGCTGGTACCGAGGTAGGGCAACTGCTCGTCGAGGACGGTGCGGTAGCCGGCCGGCGTGCCGTGCATCGGGAACAGGTCGGGCGGGGACTTGCGCATGTCCTGGTCGCGGGTGAGGGACACGTTCAGCATCCAGTAGACCGGGAAGAGCATGATCGCGGTCAGCAGGACGCCGAGGGCCGTCTTCCCCGGGGTGCGCCTGCTTCTCATGCGTACGCCTGCTTTCGCTGGACCCTCATGAAGACGAGGCCGGACGCCAGGGCGGCGACGACCAGCAGGTTGCCGACGGCCGCGCCCGGGCCGAAAGCGGGCAGCAGGTTGCCGAAGCCGAGCCGGTAGGACCAAGTGGCGAAGGTCGTGGAGGCGTCCGCGGGGCCGCCTTTGGTCATGATCCAGATGATGTCGAAGACCTTGAGCGTGTAGACGAGTCCGAGGAGCAGGGTGATGGCGGAGACCGGACGCAGCAGCGGGAAGGTGATGCTCCAGAAGCGGCGCCAGGCGCCCGCCCCGTCCAGGGCCGCCGCCTCGTACAGGCCGGCGGGGATGGACTGCAGGCCGCTGTGGAGCACCACCAGGTTGAACGGCACGCCGATCCAGATGTTCGCGACGATCACCGAGGTGAGGGACCAGGACGGTGACGTCAGCCAGTTGACGGAGTCGAGGCCGAGCAGGTGCAGCGCCGCGTTGACGATGCCGGAGTCACTGTTGAACATCCACGACCAGGTCGAGGCCGACACGATCAGCGGCAACAGCCACGGGACGAGGAACAGCGCCCGCAGGGTCGCCGAGAGCCGGAAGTGCTGGTTGAAGAAGACCGCGAGGGCCAGCCCGATGGCGTACTGGAAGACCAGGCACACGCCGGTGAAGACCACGGTGTGGAGCAGGGCCGGGGTGAAGGTCGGGTCGTCGAAGATCTTCCGGTAGTTGTCCAGGCCGGTGAACGGGGCGTCGCCCTGGACGAAGGAGCGGACGGTGTAGTCGCGCAGGCTCAGCTCGAGGTTGCGGTAGAGCGGATAGGCGTAGAAGAGGACGAGATAGAGGGTCACCGGGGTGAGGAAGGCCCAGGCGGCCCACTGCGGGGAGGCGGGGCGGCGGCTTCGCCCGGTGTGGTCCGGGGGCGGTCCGGCGTCGGCCGCCCCGCGCCGGACCCGCACGGAGCGTCGGGCAGGCACCTGGAGGGTCTGTTTCACCGGTCCCCCGTCACTTGACCGCGGCCTGAGCGGACGTCAACGCGTCCTCGGGCGATGTGGATCCGCTCAGTGCGGACTGCACGGCCTTCCACAGCTGCTCGGAGATCCTTGGGTACGTGGTGCCGAGGTTGTCGCTGGTGCGGCCCTTGGCCGCCTTGAGCGCGGCGACCCACGGCTTCAGCGCGGGGTCGGCCGCCAGCTGCTTCTTGCGGACCTCTTCGGTGGGGGCGACGTAGGACAGGGTGGTGTCGGTGTCGTACAGGTTCGCCGAACTGGTCAGGCACGCCGTGAGCTTGCCCGTGGTGGCGTAGCGGCCGGTGTCGCTCTGGACGGGGACGGTGACGAACTCGCCGCCCGTCGGTGCCGCCGCGTCCCCTCCGCCGGTGGCCGGGATGGGCAGGACGCCGTAGTCGAAGCCGGCCTTCTTGGCGGCCGCGAGCTGCCAGGTGCCGTTCTCGGCGAAGGCGTAGTCGCCGCTCGCGAACTCCTGCCAGCTGGTGGTCTGGGTGTTGTTGAGGACGGAGTTGGGGGCGTAGCCCTTGTCCAGCCAGTTCTTCCACAGGGTCAGGGCGGAGACGGCCTGGGGGGAGTCGAGTTCCGTCAGCTCGGCGCCGGAGCCCCAGAACCACGGCAGGAACTGGAAACTGCCCTCCTCGGTGCCGATCGCGGAGAAGGTGATGCCTTTCTTGCCGGCCTTGCCGACCTGGGCGAGGGCCGCGGTGAGCGACGTCCAGTCCTTGACGGAGGCGATGTCGACACCGGCCTCCTCGAGGACCTTCTTGTTGTAGTAGAGGGCGAGGGTGTTGGCTCCGATCGGGGTGCCGTAGGTCTTGCCGTCCGACTGGCCGGCCGCGAGGAGGTTGGGGTCCACGGCGGAGGTGTCGGCCTTGTTCTCGTCGGTCGTGGTGAGTACGCCCGCCTCGGCCAGCGTCGACACCACGGGGTTGTCGACGATGAGCACGTCCGGGGAGTTGCCCTGCTGGGCCGCGAGCAGCGTCTTGTTGGCGAGGTCGCTGGTGTCGAAGCCGGTCCGCTCGACCTTCACGCCGGCCTTGTCGCCGCAGGCGTCCAGCAGCTTCACCCACGCCGAGCCCTCGGCGAACTGGGGGTAGGGGTCCCAGAGGGTGTAGGTGCCGCTGCCCGCGCCCTTGGTGTCGGTGCTGCCCGAGCCGGACGAGCAGGCGGTGCCGGCCGCGGCGAGGACGGTCGACAGGGCCATTGCGGTGAGACGCCGTCTGGAGGAGCTGTGCATCGCGGAATCCTTCGTTGTGGGCACACGGGTGCCGTGGCAGGGGCGATGTGGAGGTCTTCGGGCACACCGAGGGCAGGCGGTGAGGGTCTGCCCGAAGAAGAGGAGAGCTCGGAGAGACAGGGGGCGGCGGAGGTCAGGGCTGTGGGGAGCCGGAGGCGGGACCGGTGCTGGCCCGCAGGGAGATGGGTGGTGTCAGCAGGTGGTGCCGGGCGGGGGTGCCGGGCTGGTCGAGCCGCTCCACCAGCAGTTCGACGGCGCGCCGGCCCAGTTCCGCGGCCGGTACGTCGGCGGCGGTGAGCTGCGGGGTCACCGTCTCCGCCCAGCGGCTCGCCACCACTCCGGTGACGGAGAAGTCGCGCGGCACATGGCGGCCGGCCCGCGCCAGCCCCCGGTACAGGCCGCCCAGCGCGGCCTCGTTCAGGGTGACCAGCGCGGTGGTCTCCGGGTCGTCGTGCAGGATGCGTTCCAGGCAGAGCTGGCCGGCGGCGGCGTCGTCCCCGCAGCAGTAGGCCCGGACGGTCAGCCCGCGCTCGGCCGCTGCTTTGGTGAAGCCGTCCAGGCCGCGGTGCGCCGATTCGTACCCGGCCCGCAGCAGTTGTTCGGGCCGGTTGACGAAGGCCACCCGGCGGTGGCCCAGGTCCGCGAGGTGGTGGACGCACGCCGCCGCCAGCGCGGTGTGGTCCAGCCCCACCCACCAGAGGTTCTCCGGGTGGGCGGTGCGGCCGATGGCGACGGCTGGGAAGTCCAGGGCGGCCAGGTGCTCGGCCCGGTCGTCCTCCAGCCGGATCTCCATCAGGATGGCGCCGTCGACCCGCCGCTCCCCCAGCAGCCGCTGGAAGGACCGGTCGCTGTCCACGCCGCTCGGCGACAGCAGCACGTCGTAGTCGTAGGCCGCGGCGGCCTCCACGACACTGCCGATGAAGTCCAGCTGCATCCCGGTGTAGTGGTCGCCGGCCGGCGGGAAGACGAGGCCGATGGTGCTGGTGCGCCCGTTGGCCAGGGCGCGGGCACTGGCGCTGGGCCGGTAGCCCAGTTCGTCGACCACCCGCTGGATCTTCCGGCGGGTGTCCTCCGAGACCGGGCGCTTGCCGCTGAGTGCGTAGGACACGGTGCTCCGGGAGACACCGGCGCGTCGGGCGATCTCACCGATGTTCACGGCAACTCCTGGCTCGTCGAACCGGTTCGCATGGCAGGAACGTAGGAACTGCCCCGACTCCTGTCAACACCTCGCACGCACGCCGCCGGTGAGGCCGTAGGCCGCCCGGGATCGTCGGGCCGCGGGGATTGTCGGCCCGGAGCGCCGGTGCTAGCTTCGCGAACCGGTTCGACGCATCGCCCCCTCCGTTCACGGTGGGACGGACCCCATGTCCGCATCCGCGCACCCCTGTCCCCATCCTCCGGCTCATACGTCCACCCCTGCACACGCCGCTGATCGAACCGGTTCGACGAGTGTGCGGCCACCCGTCGTTCGACGAAGCGACGGCACGACGACCACGTCACCGATACGCCGACACACCGACTCGACGACACACCGACTCGACGACACACCGACTCGACGACACGACGACTGAGGACGCCTTCCATGCCATCCCCCGACAGATTCTCCAGGCGCCGGGCTCCGGCAGCCGTGGTGCTGACCCTCGGGGCGGGCCTGCTGGCCTCTCCGGCCGCCCCCGCGCAGGCCGCCGAGACCCCGAAGCCCGCCGCCCGCTACTCCTTCGACCAGGACGACCTCACCTCCGGGAAGATCGCGGACAGCTCGGGCAACGGCCTGACGGCGACCCTGGTGAACGGCTCCACCGCCCGCTCGGTCGACGGCCCGTCCGGGGGCCGGGCGCTCTCCCTGCCCGGCGGTGCGCCCGCCTCCGACGGCGCGTACGTCCGCCTGCCCCGCCAGGTGCTCGCCGGGACGACCGACCTGACCGTCTCCGCCCGCCTGAAGTGGAGCGGCGACACCTCGCCCTGGCAGCGGATCTTCGATCTGGGCACGAACACCACCACGTACCTCTTCAGCACGCCCTCGAACGGCGACGGGCTGTTCCAGACCTCCGTGACGACCGGCGGCGGAGGTGCGGAGACGCAGGTCCGCGGCTACGCGAGCCTGCCGGCGGACGAGTGGCGGACGGTCACCGTCACCCTCGACACAACCGCCGGCCGGCTCACCACCTACCTCGACGGCGTGCCGGTCTCCTCCGCGGCCACCACCATCAAGGCGGGCGACCTGCTGGACGCCTCGGCCACCGCCGCCGGGTACATCGGCAAGTCCCTCTACCCCGACCCGCTGCTCCGCGGCGCCATCGACGACTTCACCGTGTGGCACGCGGCGCTGAGCCCCGAGCAGGTGGCCGGTACGGTCGGTGCCGTGCCGACCCTCCGGGAACTCTCACGGACGTCCTTCGAGGTCCGTACCACCACCGGGACCGCCCCGGCGCTGCCCGCCGCCGTCCGCGCCTCCTTCTCCGACGGCTACGACCGCGACACGCCCGTCACCTGGGACGCCGTGCCTCCCGAGAAGTACGCCTCGCCCGGCACCTTCACGGCCGCCGGCACCGCGGCCGGGCGCTCCGTGCAGGCCACCGTCACGGTGGTCCGCGA
Source organism: Streptomyces sp. NPDC059696 (assembly GCF_042733745.1). Classification (NCBI taxonomy): domain Bacteria; kingdom Bacillati; phylum Actinomycetota; class Actinomycetes; order Kitasatosporales; family Streptomycetaceae; genus Streptomyces; species Streptomyces sp. NPDC059696. The sequence goes on along the minus strand of NZ_JBHWFG010000045.1, from coordinate 27,866 downwards.
GGGGGAGCTCACCGTCGACCTCGGCTCGGACACCGGCGCGTTCCACGGCGGCGCCTCCGGCACCCTCTACGGCGTGTACGGGCCGGACGTCCCGACCAACAACCTCATCGAGGGCATGGGGCTGCGCACGGTCTCCACCAAGGCGCAGGACGGTCCGCAGCACCCCGGTGCCGACGCCCTGGAGGTGGTGAAGCCGCTGGCCGACTCCACCGACGGTGATGTGTACATCTACATGACCGACATCCACCGGGGTTTCCCGTACCAGTGGCCGGGCGACACCCCCGCGGAGAAGCTGAAGCTCTACAAGGAGAAGATCGCCCGGCAGGTCGACCAGGTTCTGAAGCTGCCGAAGCAGTACCAGGACAACATCGTCTTCGTGCCGTTCAACGAGCCCGAGGGCAACATGTTCGGCACCGGCGAGTGGAGCTACGACAAGGTCAGCTGGCTCAGCGACCCCGACGCCTACTTCGCCGCCTGGGACGACGCGTACGCGCTCATCAAGGGCAGGATGCCCGACGCCCGCATCGCCGGGCCGAACACCAGCGTCCTCTACGACCAGGTGAAGGGCTTCCTCACGCACACCCTGGCGGCCGGCACCCTCCCGGACGTCGTCACCTGGCACGAGCTGAGCCACCCGGAGGCGGTGCGCCGGAGCGTGGCGAAGTACCGCGCGTGGGAGAAGGACCTGTTCGCGGGAACCGACCGGGAAGGCACCCGACTGCCCGTCAACATCAACGAGTACGCGTTCAATTACCACACCTCGGTGCCGGGCCAGATGATCCAGTGGGTGTCCGCGATCGAGGAGTCCAAGGTCGACGCCGACATCGCGTACTGGAACATCGACGGCAACCTGTCGGACTCCGCGGTGCAGTCGAACCGCGGCAACGGGCAATGGTGGCTGCTGAACGCGTACGCCTCGATGAGCGGCCACACCGTGAAGGTCACGCCGCCGTTCCCGGGCGAGAACTACACGATGCAGGGCGTCGCCACCCTCGACGAGAGGAGGAAGCAGTCCCGGCTGATCTTCGGCGGGTCCGCCGGCCAGGGTCACCTCACCTTCGCGCGCGTCCCGAAGGAGGTCTTCGGCACCGGGGTGCACGCCTGGGTGCGGGAGATCGAGTGGAGCGGGCAGGTCGGCGACTCGTCCGGTCCGAGGCTCCTCGCCGAGACGAACCTGACGGTCGGTGAGGACGGCACGGTGGCGCTCGACTTCGGCGACGGTGTCCTGCCGAAGCTGAAGGAGTCCTCGGCGTACGAGGTCGTCCTCAGCCCGGCCGGGGAGGCGAAGGGCACGCAGGCGCCACCCGTGCGCTGGCAGTCCTCGTACGAGGCGGAGGACGCCGCGCACACCGGATCCGGCTGGTCGAAGAACGGCCCCGAGGGCTCGCCCCGGGACGTGTCGAAGTTCTACACGTCCGGCGGCCACGACGTCGGCGGTCTGCGCACCGGCTCGGACGTCGCGCTCGACTTCGCCGTGGACGTGCCGGAGGACGGCACCTACGACCTGAGCGTCTTCGCCAACTCCCTCAACACCTACGACAAGGTGGAGGAGCAGGGCCCCACCAACGTCTTCCTGCGCGTGGACGGCAAGGCGGCCGGCGAGCGGGAACTGCACCTGCCGCTCGGCTACAAGTGGGTCGTGTGGGACCACACCGACACCAAGGTCGAGCTGACCAAGGGCAAGCACACCCTGACGCTCTCCGCGAGGAGCGCCGACGGCGAGCGCGTCACCCGGGGTGACGCCATCGTCGACCGCCTCACCCTCTCCCTCCCCCGCGCGTCGGCGGACACGCGGGTGTACGAGGGCGAACTGGCGTGGCCGGCCGGCGGAGCACGGCCGGTGTACGACCTTCCGAGGCCGGCGGCCACGGGTTCGGGCGCGGTCCGGATCGCGAAGGGCCAGAGCGCGACGTTCTGGGTCTACTCACCGGCCGACCGCGAGGCCACCCTCCAGGTCGACACCCTGGGCGGCAGCGGCGCCCGGCTCTCCGTCAACGGCCATGACGTGCTGCGCCTGGCCAAGGACCGGAGCCGTGCGGCGGTCTCCCTCTCCGGCGGCGTCAACAAGGTGACCGTCACCGGCGGCCCGGCCACGACCCTCGTCGACCGCCTCACGGTCACACCGACGCAGGGCGCACTGCCGGCGCGCGCCTACGAAGCCGGGGACGCGACGCTCGCCGGTTCGGCCACCCTCGTCCCCCTGTCCCTCGCCACCGACGGCACGGCGATCACGGGCATCGGCGGGGCGCCCGGCAACGACAACACCGCGACGTTCACCGTGACGGCCGAGCGGGCGGGCCTGTACGCGCTACGGATCCGCTACTCCAACCCCGAACAGTCCGAGGCCACGCACTACAACCCCGACCCGCTCGCCCGCCACGCCGACATCAGCGTCAACGGCGGCGCGGCGCGTCGCGTCGGCTTCCCGCACAGCTTCCACGAGAACAACTTCTGGGAGCTGACCGTCCCGGTCCAGTTGACGAAGGGGAAGAACACGATCGGCTTCCGCTCCGAGGAACTGCCGAACTTCGACGGCACCACCTACGCCTCGGACACGTTCCCCGGCGTCCTGCTCCGCTCGCGCCACGCACCGCTGCTCGACCGGATCACCGTCGCGCCCTATGCCCGCGAGGTGCGATGACCGACTGACACCCGGCGCCCGGGACCGTCCCCGTGGACGGCCCGGGCGCCGCGCGGACCGCGCTCCGCGCCGCCCGGCAGCGCAGTCCGGCGGTGGGGAAGGCGGAGGGGCTCTCTGCGGTTGCCGCGGCGCGCGCCACGGGTTACCACGTGATTACCGCGCGTCACCCGTGACCGCAGCGACCCCAGGGAGAAGACACATGGCACTCGAGATCAAGCCGCTGGTGAAACCCTCCAGGCTCAGACGTCGCGCAGGTCTGGCGGGCGAGTGTCTGGCGGAGTTCCTCGGGACGTTCGTCCTCATCTCGTTCGGCTGCGGTGTGGTGGCGATGACGGTGGCCGCGCTGCCCGGCTCGGGCCGTACCGAGGGACCCACCATCTTCTTCCTCGGCGCCGGGGACTGGCTCCTGATCACCTGGGGCTGGTGCATGGCGGTGATCCTGGGCATCTACGTGGCGGGCGGCGTCAGCGGGGCGCACATCAACCCGGCCGTCACCCTGGCCTTCGCGGTCCGCCGCAGGTTCCCCTGGGTCAAGGTCGTGCCCTACTGGGTGTCCCAGGTGCTCGGCGCCCTGGCCGGGGCGGCCCTGGTCTACGCCGTGTACCACGACGCCATCGACGCCTTCGACACCGCCTTCAAGGGGCCGAAGACGGACGGGAAGACCCTTGCCTCGTTCTCCATCTTCGCGACGTTCCCGGCGCCGTACTTCGGCGGTGGCATCTGGGGCCCGCTGATCGACCAGATCGTCGGCACGGCCTTCCTGGTCATGCTGGTGGTGGCGATCATCGACCTGCGCAACACGGCCGTGAAGGCGAACCTCGGCCCGGTGGTGATCGGCTTCGTCGTGGCGGCCATCGGCATGTCCTACGGGGCGAACGCGGGCTACGCGATCAACCCGGCCCGTGACTTCGGCCCGCGCCTGTTCACCTGGATGGCGGGATGGGACGGGCTGGCGTTTCCCGGCAGCCTGGCCGGGGCGTTCAGCGACTACTGGTGGATCCCGATCGTGGGGCCGCTCGTCGGCGGTGTGATCGGCGTGCTGGTGTACGACCTGTTCATCGGCGACGTGCTGTTCCAGCGCGCGGAGCTGGGCGAGGAGCCGGAGCCGGGACGGACGCGCCCCACCACGTCCGACGAGGAGTGAGCGGGCCTGCCAAGAGAAGGTCGACGAGGAGGCGAGCGAACCTCCGAAAGGAAGTGAGCGGCATCGGCCGCGGCCGGGTCGGCGGCCGGTGCTAGATTCCTCTGGGCGTCCGCCCGGGACGGGTGCGGATCGCCGGCCGGGCAGGTCGACCGGCCCAGGGCAGGCCCGTATCGGACGGTGGCGCGATCCATGACTGACCCGCAGGAGTTTCCCGGCGCGGCCGACGCGCCGGTTCCGCGGATCCTCGGCAACACGGGAGCGCTCGCCGCGACCGACCCGGAGGCGACCGGCGCCCTGTGGCGGCTGGCCGAGCCCGGGCGGCAACTGGACGCCAACCTCGTCCGCGTACCGCCCCGGGGATCCATCGACGCGCACGCCGAACCCGACCTCGACGTCCTGCTGCTCGTCGTCTCCGGCGACGGCACGCTCGGCTCCGCGGCCGGGCCGCACCCGGTGGAGCCCGGCAGTCTCGTCTGGCTGCCGCACGGCAGTGTCCGCAGCGTGAGCGCGGGCCCGGGCGGCCTGTCGTACGTGACGGTGCACCGCCGCCGCCCCGGCATGCAGATCCGAAGCGGGCCACGGGTGTGACGGCCGTAGCCGGCGCGCGCTGCGCGGCCGGATCGGCGGCATGTCACCAGCGGCGGGCAGGGTTGGGGCAGGACTCCCGCGGAACACGTCGCACAGGAACAGATCCGAGGGAGGGACCGTGAGCCGAATTCTGGTGACCGGGTCGGCGGACGGGCTGGGCAGGGCCACGGCCGAGGCGTTGCTGGACGCCGGGCACGACGTGGTGGTGCACGCCCGGAGTGCCGAACGGGCCGAGGTCCTCGGCGACTTGGCCGAGCGCGGAGCGGACGTCGTGGTGGGGGACTTCGCCGAGCGGGACGCCGTGCGGCGGGTCGCCGCCGAGCTGGAAGCCTCGCGGCCGCTCGACGCCGTGGTCCACAACGCCGGGGTGTGGAGCGGCCCCGCGGTCATGCCGGTCAACATCGTCGCGCCGTATCTGCTGACGGCCCTGCTGCGCGGGCCGCACCGGCTGGTGTACGTGAGCAGCGGGTCACATCTCGGCGGACGCCCGTCGGCGCTGGAGAACACCGACTGGCGGGGTGCGAGCGCCGGGTCGTACGCCGACAGCAAGCTGTTCGTGACGGCGCTGGCGGCCGCGGTGGCCCGGCTGCGCCCGGGGGTGGCGAGCAACGCCGTGGACCCCGGCTGGGTCCCGACGAAGATGGGCGGGCCCCACGCGCCGGACGACCTCGAACTCGGGCACCGGACGCAGGAGTGGCTGGCCTCGAGCGACGACCCGGAGGCCCTGTCCACCGGCGGCTACTGGTACCACGGCGAGCGCACGCAGCCGCACCCCGCCGTCCACGACGAGACATTCCAGGACCGCCTGGTCCGGGCCCTCGCGGAGGAGACCGGCACGGCGCTGTGAGCGGCGGCCCCCGGCCCCTCCTGCGCCCTGACCGTTCGGCACTCGGCACTCGGCAGTCGGCAGTCGGGTCGCGCCGTACGGGAAAGACGCGTATGCGCGGCATCCCACATGGGAGGGGCCGGACGGGGCACCCGTCTGGCCGTTCGACCAGCGACGGGAGCCGATCCGATGGGACTGCGCCGTACGCTCGGTGCCGACTGTGCGAGCCGACGGGGAGTCGAGTGATGAGCGCCGAAGACGCGGACAAGCTGCTGGACGGGCTGACCGTGGACACCAGCCGGCGGGAGCAGCCGATCGTACTGGACGGTGACGGGCGTCCCATCCGGACCTGGCGGGAGAACTATCCGTATGACCGCAAGGTGGGCCGCAAGGAGTACGAGCGGACCAAGCGCATCCTGCAGATAGAGCTGCTCAAGCTCCAGCGCTGGGTCAAGGACACCGGCGCACGCCTGGTCGTCGTGTGCGAGGGGCGGGACGCGGCGGGCAAGGGCGGCACGATCCAGCGCCTGACCGAGCGGCTCAACCCGCGCGGCGCACGCGTGGTGGCCCTGGACAAGCCCACCGAACGTGAGGCGGGCCAGTGGTACTTCCAGCGGTACATCGCCCACCTGCCGACGGCCGGGGAGATCGTCTTCCTCGACCGCTCCTGGTACAACCGGGCCGGTGTGGAACGGGTGATGGGCTACTGCTCCAAGGACGAGTACGAGCTGTTCCTCGACCAGTGCCCGGCCTTCGAGCGGATGCTGGTGGACGACGGGATCCTGCTGGTGAAGTTCTGGTTCTCGGTGTCGCGCTCCGAGCAGCGCACGCGCTTCGCGATCCGGCAGGTCGACCCGGTGCGCCAGTGGAAGCTCTCCCCCACCGACCTGGCCTCGCTGGACCTCTGGGACGACTACACCGAGGCGAAGGTGGACATGTTCCGCGCCACGGACACCGAGCACGCGCCGTGGACCGTCGTCAAGAGCAACGACAAGCGGCGCGCGCGGCTGGAGACCATGCGCAGCCTGCTGTCGCGCGTCGACTACGCGAGCAAGGACCCGGCGGCGGTGGGCACGCCCGACCCGCTCATCGTGGGAGCCGCCGACACCCTGCTGGAGCCGGGTGAGGAGGACACTAAGCTGTCACCCACTCCCCTGTTCCCCGGCGCCGAGGGGCCCGGGCAGCACCCGGCGTCCGGCTGACGTACCCGGGCCCCTCGCTCCTCCCGGGAGGAGCGAGGGGCCCGTGCCGCGTCACCGGCGCGCTGTGGCGCGCATCTGGGTGCGGTGGTCGTAGTACGCCCAGACGACCACGGCCACGACGGCCGTGAACCCGACCGTCAGGACCCGCACCGCGCCATTGGTGAGGTAGGCGGCGCACCCCGTGAGCACGGCCCCGCACAGCATGATCACGCGGCTCACCAGGCGGTTCTCGGGCGGCTGGGGGTCCTCCCGGTCCTTGAGGTCGTGCAGGGCGTCCTGCGCCGGATGGGCGGAACCGCGCCGTGCGCGGGCGCGGTAGGTCAGTCCGTAGCTGATCAGCGCGTACAGCGCGAGTGCACCCAGGACCCACAGCCAGACGTAGGGGTCGTCATCACTCGATCTTCGTGCCAGGTACACGACACTTCTCCTTCAGAAGCGGGACGCGACGGTGCGCAGCGCTCAACTGCCGTCGGTGTCCCGCCGGTCGGCGGCCTCGGGATCGGCCGGACGGAAACACGCGGTCACCGTCTTGCCGTGCCGCTGGCACCTCATACCCCACTCGTCGGCCAGCTTGCTCACGATCGCGACTCCGCGGCCGGAGACCTCACCCGGCTCCGGGTCGCGCCGGCGTGGCAGCCTCGGGTCCTCGTCGTGGACGCTCACATGGAGGCAGTCGCCGTCCCACGTGAGGACCAGGTGCGCGTCGCTGTGCGCGTGGACGTGCGCGTTGGTGATCAGCTCGGACACCGCCAGCACGACGGCGTCCACCGTGTCCGGCTCCGCAGCGGCCCAGGGCAGGGCGTCGAGACGCCTGCGCGTCCACTCCCTGCCCGCGCGCACGCCTTCGGACATCCGGAACGAGTGCGCCCACCCCATTGCCTTTACCGCCACTGCCCCCGGTCCCCTCTTCTCGGTCCACACCGGCTCGTGCGGGACGTGTACCCGGTCCGTGACCGGGCAGGCATGAGGACCCGTCACCCCGGCATCGGCTCCGCGAAGCGGCAAAAGCCCCGGCGTTCCCGGCGGAGGCGCTCGCGGCGGCGAAGGCGTTGGAGGTGCCCGCGCGGCCGGCTGGGGGCGCACCGTGCCGCCGCCGTTGACGAACACCAGGATGCGCCAACCCGGTTGGCGCATCCCCTGCAGGACCGCGGTGGCGGCGGCGAGCGGGACCGTCGAGGGAGAAGGCCGGTGCCGCCGCGCCCCGACGGGCAGACGGGTAGCTGCGTGGGGGCCGGGCCGGGGGCCCCTTTTCTCCCGCAGCGAGCAGGACCCGCCCCGATGCGGATGGTGGGCGGGCCCTGCTCGTGCGCACCATTGTCGAAGACCGCGGGGCGGACGGGCCACGCGTGAGATCGCCCGATGTGGGCGCGCCGCGCACACCCGGCGCGCGCGGCGCACATCCCGTGCCTACGGCGGCACCCGTGGCCCGGGGAGCCGCCCGGGTGCCGCCCCGTGCCCCATCACGCTGCCCGGTCGTCGTCCGCGGCCGCTCTCACGTCACATGCTGCGGCCCGGCGCGGGTAGGCGGTGCGCATGACCGAGGGTGAGGCGGTGCGCATGACCGAGGGTGAGACGGACGGAGAGCCGGGCGTGCCCGCGACCGGGCGCACCGGCGGCGGGCAGGCCGCATCGGACGCAGGAGCCGGTGTGCCGGGCGGCCACCGTGGCGCGCCCCGGACCGGCCGGGGAGGTGAGTGGTGGTAGACACGTACACCACCGGCCTACGCAACCCCCTGCGACCCCGGGTAGCACCCGTCGGCGCACGGCGACGATACTGGCAGGCGCCCCCACCCCCGCTCACAGATGGACCCATGCAGACCTCCCTCACCGTCCGCCCCATGACTCCCGACACGGTGTGGCTGGCGCGCGGCCGCCACACCACGGGCCCCGCGGAAGACGTTCTCCGGCGCACGCTGCAACAGCGCAAGGACAGCCAGGCGATCGACGACTTCCTGGAGCTGCCCGACGACGGCACCGCCTCGGCGGAGCGGGTCTTCGAGGCCCGCTGGCGGGCCGGTCGCGAGGTGCCCGTACGGGCGCGGCTGAGCGTGCGGCCCGCCGCGGACGACGGGCACGGGCAGGAGTGGACGCTGGTCGCGGAGGCCGAGCAGCCGTGGAGCGACGCATGGCCCTCCCCCACGGGCCTGTTCTGGCCGGAGGAGCCGGACACCGCCTGGAACCAGGACGCCGCCACGCGCCTGGCCCTGGGGAGGATCAACGCGCTGCCCCAGGACGACAAGGAGATCCGCCGCCTGCTGAAGAACGCCGTGCGCGGCGGATGGCACATCCATGTGGTCGTCCACGAGGCGATGACCACCGACGACCGCGGGCGTGCGCCGGTGGCCCGGTGGCTGCCGCCGGGTCTGCGTCACCGGGTGGTGGAGCACCACGCCGCGCCGCAGCAGCTGCGCGGCCTGAACTGGGCCCTGCGGGACGCCGGCGTCCAGGTGCCGCGCGGCGGCGCGGTGGTACTGCCGGGCGTACCGGCGCCGGAGGGCTACGCGGCGCAGGACTTCTCGGTCCGCGCGGTCTTCCTCGACGGCTCCGAGCCGGCCGACCTCGTCGACGCGGTGACCCGGTTCGCGGCGCTGCCCAGGCCCCTGCCCGACGGTGCGGCCGACGCGCTCACCGCGCTGCGCGAGGACTGGCACCTGCTGACGCTCCAGGAGGAGCTGGACCGCCAGCGGGGCCTGGTGGCCATGTACGCGGAGGCGCTGGAGGCCATGACGCAGTCCCGTGACCTGTACCGGGAGGCGGCCGAGAGCGCCCACGAGGCCCTGGCCGCCTACCAGGCGTCCGCCGCGCACGCTCCCGCCGCGCCCAGGCCGTCCGGACCGCCCGCGGTGTCCCCGCTCCAGCAGCTGACCCGCACCTTCGAACGGCTCAAGGCCAGGCGCCCGGCGACCACACCCGGTGACGGCGGCGGCCACGAGGAGACCGGCAACAGGAGCACCGCCGCCCGGCACATGGCGTCGGAGGGGTGACAGCCGGCTGACACGGCACGAGGGCGTCGGAGGGGCGGCACCTTCCTCGCACGGCGCACGTGTCAGCCGTCGCCTCCTGGATACGCGGTCCGTACGGCATCACGGCCCGCCCCGGGAGGTCCCCACGTCATGGGCAACCACCAGCACCACTCGCGGACCACGCTCCGCGTCAACGGCAAACCCCACACGCTGGCCGTCGACCACCGGCGGGTCCTGCTGGACCTCCTGCGTGAGGATCTCGGGCTCACGGGCTCCAAGAAGGGCTGCGACCACGGCCAGTGCGGCGCCTGCACGGTCCTGGTGGACGGCCGGCGAGTCAACAGCTGTCTGCTGTTCGCGGTCGCCCTGGACGGCTGTGAGGTGACCACCGTCGAAGGTCTCTCCGGCGACGGTGAGGAAGCACACCCGCTCCAGACCGCCTTCCTGGAGCGCGACGCCTTCCAGTGCGGCTACTGCACCCCGGGCCAGATCTGCTCCGCGGTCGGTGTGCTCGCCGAGGCGGCGGCCGGTCACCCCTCGCACGTCACCGACCCGGCGGTGCCCTCGGGCGAACCGGTGGAGCTGGACCGTGCGGAGATCCGGGAGCGGCTGAGCGGCAATCTGTGCCGGTGCGGTGCCTATCCCCGGATCGCCGAGGCCGTCGAGGACGTGATCCCGTGAAGGAGTTCGCCTACGTCCGCGCCGGCAGCGTCGAGGAGGCGACCTCCGCGTACGCCGCGCACGCCGGCTCCCGCTATCTCGGCGGCGGCACCAACCTGGTCGACCTGATGAAGCTGGGCGTCGAGACGCCGGCCGTGCTCATCGACGTCACCCGGCTGCCTCTGGACACGATCGACGAACTGCCCGACGGGGCCGTGCGCGTCGGGGCGATGGTCCGCAACAGCGACCTCGCCGCCCACCCCCTGGTCCGCGACCGCTACCCGGCGTTGTCGCAGGCGCTGCTCGCGGGGGCGTCCGGGCAGTTGCGCAACGTGGCGACGACCGGCGGGAACCTGCTCCAGCGCACCCGGTGCCCGTACTTCCAGGACCTGTCGAAACCGTGCAACAAGCGGGAGCCGGGCAGCGGCTGCGGTGCGCGGGACGGTGTGCACCGTGACCACGCGGTGCTCGGGCACTCCGCGCACTGCATCGCCACCAACCCCTCCGATATGGCGGTGGCGCTCGCCGCCCTCGACGGGCGTGTCGAGCTGGACGGGCCCGAGGGAGCCCGGAGTGTCGCGGCGGCGGACTTCCACCGGCTGCCGGGGGACCGCCCCGAGCAGGACACAGAGATCCGTCCCGGCGAGCTGATCACCGGTGTGGTGCTGCCGGCCGCGACGGCCGGGCTTCCGTCGGCGTACCGCAAGGCCCGCGACCGGGCCTCGTACGCCTTCGCGCTCGCGTCCGTCGCGGTCGTGCTGCGCCTGGAGGACGGGGTCGTCGGCGGTGCGGGGCTCGCCTTCGGGGCGCTGGCGCACCGGCCGTGGCGGGCCCGGCTGGCGGAGGAGGCGCTGCTGGGCGCGGCTCCGACCCGCGCCGCGTTCGAGCGAGCCGTCGAACGGGAGCTGTCCGCCGCGCAGCCCCTGCGGGACAACGGCTACAAGGTGCCGCTCGCCCGCAATCTCGCCGTGGACGTGCTGACGCGGCTCACGGACACCGCGCTCCATGGGAGGGCCTCATGACCGGCAGTGTGGGCGCTCCCGCGGAGCGCCGGGAGGGACGCGAGAAGGTCGGGGGCACCGCCCGCTACGCCGCCGAGTTCCACGACCCCGGCCGCGCGCACGCCTGGCCCGTGCAGGCGAGTGTGGCCCGGGGCCGGGTGACCGGCGTCGACACGGCGGACGCCCTGGCGGTGCCCGGTGTCCTCGCCGTCCTCAGCCACGAGAACGCGCCGCGTCTCGCGGAACCGGGCGACCCCACCCTCGCCGTACTCCGGGATCCCCGGGTCCCGCACCGCGGCTGGTTCGTGGCCCTGGTGGTGGCCGAGACCCTGGAGGCCGCCCGGGCCGGTGCCGCCGCCGTGCGCGTCACCTACGACGCCGAGGCGCACGATGTGGTCCTCACCGCCTCGCACCCGGGCGTGTACGTGCCGGAGGAGGTGAGCGGGGGTCAGCCGGCCGTTCGTGAGCAGGGCGATCCGGACCGTGCGTACGGATCCTCGGCCGCCCGGGTCGACGTCGCCTACCGGGTGCCCCCGCTGCACAACCACCCCATGGAGCCGCACACCAGCACCGCCCGCTGGGAGGACGGCAGGCTCCTCGTGCACACCTCCAGCCAGGGCACCGGTGCCGTGCGGGCTGCGCTCGCCGGGCTGTTCGACCTGCCGAAGGAGCGGATCGTCGTCACGGCCGAGCACGTGGGCGGCGGTTTCGGGTCCAAGGGCACGCCACGGCCCGACGTGGTGCTCGCCGCGATGGCGGCACGGGAGACCGGACGGCCGGTGACCGTCGCTCTGCCGCGCCGCTCCATGCCGGCCGTCGTGGGGCACCGCGCCCCGACCCTCCACCGGCTGCGCCTCGGAGCCGACGAGGACGGACGTCTCACGGCCCTCGTGCACGAGGTCACCACACACACCTCCCGCGTCAAGGAGTACGTGGAGTACGCGGCGGTGCCGGCGCGGGTCATGTACGCCGCGCCCCACCGGCGTACGGTGCACCGGGTCGCGGCGCTCGACGTGCCGTCGCCGTCGTGGATGCGGGCACCGGGCCAGGCTCCGGGGATGTACGCGCTGGAGTCCGCCATGGACGAGCTCGCCGGCGAACTCGGAATGGACCCGATCGAGCTACGCGTCCGCAACGAGCCCGACGTCGATCCCGACAGCGGCAAGCCGTTCAGCAGCAGGCACCTGATCGATTGCCTGCGCGAAGGCTCCCGGCGCTTCGGGTGGGACGGGCGCGACCCCCGCCCGGGCACGCGCCGGGACGGACCCCTGCTGCGGGGGACGGGCGTGGCGGCGGCGACCTACCCGGCCGTGGTGGGCCCCTCCACTGCGGCGGCCCGCGCGCTGCGCGACGGGACGTTCCTGGTGCGGATCAACGCCACGGACATCGGGACGGGCGCCCGGACCGTGCTCGCGCAGGTCGGCGCGGACGCCCTCGGGGTGCCTCTGGAACGGGTACGGATCGAGGTCGGCAGCACGGAACTCCCGTCAGCGCCGCTCGCCGGCGACTCCTCCGGCACCGCCTCATGGGGCTGGGCGGTGCACGACGCGTGCGACCGGCTCGCCCGGCTGGTCGCCGAGCACACCGGGCCGCTGCCGGAGGAGGGCCTCCACGCCCGGGCCGACACGAAGGGCGTCGCGGACGCCGAGAGCGACTTCGCGCGGCACGCCTTCGGGGCGCACTTCGCGGAGGTCGCCGTGGACACGGTCACCGGCGAGGTGCGGGTCGGCCGGCTGCTCGGGGTGTACGCGGCGGGCCGCATCCTCAACGCCCGTACGGCGCGTTCCCAGTTCGTCGGCGGCATGACGATGGGCCTGGGCATGGCGCTGACCGAGGGCAGCACCATGGACGCCGCGTTCGGTGACTTCACCGAGTCGGACCTGGCGTCGTACCACGTGCCGGTGCACGCCGACGTCGACCGGATCGAGGCGCACTGGCTCGACGAGGAGGACTCCAGGCTCAACCCCATGGGCAGCAAGGGCATCGGGGAGATCGGCATCGTCGGAACGGCCGCGGCGATCGGCAACGCGGTGCACCATGCAACGGGCGTCCGCCTGCGCGAACTCCCGCTCACTCCGGACCGGGTGCTGACCGGGCTGCTGGAACGCCGGGCGTAGCCGGCGGTGCGAGACGGCGGGTCTCCCCCGCGTCACGGGGCGGTGGCCCGGATCGTGGACACCGACACCGACACCGACACCGATCGGCGACCGGACGGGCATGTCCCGTCCGGTCGCCGTGTCTGAAGGCGACTGCTACCGGGCCTACTCCGTCGTGCCGCGGGCCTCGGAGGCGGGCACGGCCGCCCACTGCCTGGCGGCGATGGGGGCCAGCACCCGGAAGACCAGCGCGACCAGGGCCAGCAGTGCCGCGCACACGGCCACTCCCGCGGCCAGCCAGGCCGGGGCGAGCGCCAGGTCGACGGCCCGGGGCAGGGACGCCGACGGGAAGGAGTTCCCGTAGGCCTGGGCCCCGGCCAGCACCGTGGGCACCAGGACCGCCCCGGCCAGCACCAGCGCCACGGGGCGCAGGGCCAGCAGCAGCGCCAGCACCGTGCACAGCACGGACAGGCCGAGGGCGAACGCGTGCAGGCGCAGGGACGCGTCGCCGCGCTCCAGCGGGAAGTGGACCACCGCGCACGCGGCGAGGGCCAGCGCGGCGAGCCAGCCCGACCAGGACACGGACCGGGCGTACCGGTCCGTCGCCGTGGCACGGTCCACGGGCGCGCGGTCCGCGCGGAGGTGGCCCACGGGCGCGCGGTCGGCGTGGGCACGGTCCACGGGTGCGCGGTCCGCGTGGGCACGGTCCATCGCACGGTCCACGTCGGCGCGGTCCATCGGTGCGCGGTCCACGTCGACGCGGTCCGCGGGGGCGCGGTGTGCGGGTGACGCGTCGCGGGTGCGGTGGGTCTCGCGGGCCGCTGCCTGGCGGGCCGCGCGGCGCTTGCCGAAGCGGCCCGCTGTCCCGGGCCGCGCGGCCGGGGCCTCGGGGCGCGAACTCGCCTTGGGCCGACGGCTGTCGCGGTCCAGCCGTTCCAGGCCCAGGCGGTCGATCAGCTCGACCAGTTCTCCGACGGACCGGCCGGTGGCCGCCGCGCGCAGGGCCTCCTCGCGGACGTGGGGCTCCTGCGGCTCCTTGTGCAGCAGGGTCACCAGCCGGGTCACCTCCTCCACCGGACGGTGGGCGGCCGCGGCTCGGATCGCCTCGTCGGCGCAGTCGGCGTCACGCGGGGGCTTCGTCAGGAGGGCGATCATCCGGGACACGTCCTCCACGGACCGGCGCACGCCGGCGGTGCGGAGCGCGTCGTCCCTCGCCTGGGCGTGATCGGGCGACTCCTGCAGCGAGACGATGAGGTCGACAACCTCCTCCAGCGGCCGGTCGGCCACGGCGGCGTGCACCAGGTCACTGACGGCGTCGCCGTACGGTGCCCCGGAGGCCGGGCCGGTGCCGGGACGGAGTTCCACGGGGTTGTCGTCGAGCGAGCGGATGACGAACGGCCGCGCGACCGGCTGGTCGGCGTCGCCCGGGCCGCTCCCTTCCTCCGGATCGGCCTCGTCACCCGGGCGCCCGGCGGGCTCGGGGTCCTCGCCCCGGTCCTCCGGGGCGGGCCGGGCGAATTCCTGTGCGCCATCCGGCCTGTCCGGTGCGGGTGCCACGGGCCGCGCCTCGGCGGGATCCAGCCACTCGTCGGCAGACGGAGCCGGCTGCGCGGCGGTCCGGTCCGGGACAGGGGGGCCGGGCCATGAGGCGGCCCGGTCCGTCCCGTCGTTCCGCTCCGTCGGATCGGTCCGGTCGGCCTCGTCCGGTCGGAGGGCCGGCGGCTGTGTTCCCGCCGCGGCCGCCGGGTGGGAGCCGAGGGTGACGGGCTCGGCGGCCGCCCGGTCGGCCCGGAGGGGACCGGCGGCGGTCCTGGAGTGCCCCGCCGGATACGTGTCGTACGGGCCGGCGGGCTGCGCGCTCGTCTGCACCACCTGGTGCGTGCCGGTGGCGGCGGTCGTCTCGGCGGACGGCTGCGCGGAGCCGTGCGGCTCGTCGGGTATGGCGGGTTCGTTCGAGCGGGGTGATGAAGAGCAGGTGGTCATACTCGCCTCCATGGGAAGAGTGCGGCCGCTCCTGCGCCCCCCGTCGTGTGACGAGCGACGTTACGCTGACCATTACTAGGCACCCCCGTCACCCCGTGCCACTCGGGTGAGCCACCGGGATGACCCGCGCGCACGGGAAATGCGCCGACTCGCCGACATGTCGGGCTCCGGCCGCAATACAGCCGCCGGAAAAGGGAATCCAGCTAGGGACACCCCGTGTCGCGGCATGCCAGGAGGAGGGCAACCCGTGGATACGACCACCAAGGTGATCATCCTGGCCGCGGTTCTCGCGGCCGTCGTCCTCGTCTTCGCCCTGGCCGTCCTCGTACGGCTGGTCCGGACCCGGCGCGATCTGCGGCGCGCGGGACTGCCCACGGGGCCGCGCTGGGTCTTCTGGGGCGCGGTGCTCTATCTGGTGCTGCCCACCGATCTGGTGCCGGACCCGGTGTACCTGGACGACATCGGAGTCCTGCTGCTCGCTCTGCGCACCGTCCGCGGCTCCCTCGGCGCACGGGAGCGCAGTACGGCACACCGGCCGGACCGGCACCTGGCCGATGACTACGGAAAGTAAGGAAACCAACCACCCGTTCGATTCGTATAAGTCTCTGGAAGCCGAAACAGTCCGGCGGACCGGGGGATTGACGCCTGGACCGACGCGTGATCGGCGCAGTACCGACGAGGGAGAGACGATGCAACCGTTCGCGCTCAACTACGCGCGCCCAGCCGTGGAGTTGGAAGCTGCCATTCCGTACGCGTACGACGCCGGACTGCAGTTGAACGTGCTCCGCGACGGCCGTGTCGCTGCCTGTGACTTCGCCTTGCTGAGGGAGTTCGGCACCACGACGTCCACCGCCGGCTCCAAGACGCACTTCGACGACTGACAGCGGGCCGCCGACGATGACCGTACTGATCCTCACCTGCGAGGAGGACGTGACCGCGGACATGGTGGTCGTGCACCTGAACGCAACGGGCGTACCGGTGGTCCGGGTCGATCCCGCGGACCTCACCGGTGGTGTCGCGTTGTCGGGGGAATACGTGCACGGCCGGTTCCGTGGCCATCTGTCCGCCGGGGGGCGGCTGGTGAGCATCGGGGGACTCCGGTCCGTGTGGGTGCGCCGGCCCGGCGTCCCGGCCGCACGGGCGGCCCAGCCGTCCGACTGGCTGACCGAGGAGGCCGCGCAGGCGCTCTACGGCATGCTGCGGGGCTCGGACGCGCGCTGGATGAACCACCCCGACGCGGCGCGCCGGGCCCGCCACAAGCCGTGGCAGCTGCGCCTTGCCCAGAGATGCGGCCTGCCCGTGCCCGCGACGCTGATCACGACGTTTCCGCGGGCGGCCC
Organism: Streptomyces sp. NPDC059696; assembly: GCF_042733745.1. Classification (NCBI taxonomy): domain Bacteria; kingdom Bacillati; phylum Actinomycetota; class Actinomycetes; order Kitasatosporales; family Streptomycetaceae; genus Streptomyces; species Streptomyces sp. NPDC059696. Next base: position 11,423 of record NZ_JBHWFG010000045.1, on the reverse strand, counting down.
GCGAGTTCGCCGAGCGCTATCCGGAGCTGGTGGTCAAACCGGTGTCGGGCGCGCATCCGCAGGACCCGCCGCGGGCCGTGCCGACCAGCCGGGTCGCGCCGGACACGGACTTCTCCGCCGTGGCGTTCGGACCGACGCTGCTGCAGCGGCGGATCACCAAGCGGGCCGACATCCGGCTCACCGTCGTGGGTGAGCGGATGCTGGCCGCCCGCAAGGCGACCGCGGCGGACGCGGACCCGGACGACGTCGACGTGCGGTTCGCGGCGCCCGGTGGGCCGTGGCTGCCCGTCGATGTGCCGTCCTGCATCGCGCCGGGCGTCCTGGCCTATCTGCACGAGGCCGGACTGGCGTACGGGGCCTTCGACTTCGTGGAGGACTCCGACGGGACGTGGTGGTTCCTCGAGTGCAACCAGTCCGGGCAGTTCGGGTTCGTCGAGGTGGAGACGGGTCAGCCGATCGCCCGCACCATCGCCGAGTGGCTGGCCCGGCCCGTGCCGGTCCAGCCGCCGCACGTCAACGGCGCACGCTTGAAAGCCCGTTGACGCACCCGGGCCCGCGTGGCCCGGGCCGGCTCCTCGCCGTGGTCCGGCTCCTCGCCGTGGTCCGGCTTCGCGCCGTGGTCTGGTTCACCGCGGAGCGGACCGGATTTCGGTCCGGTTCACTGCGGGCCGAGCCCGCATTCTCGGCCCGTTCGCTGCGGGCCGAGCCCTAATTCGCGGTCCGTTCGCTGCGGGCCGAGCCCGGGCCCCGGCCCGGCTCACTGCGGGCGCGGGCCCGGGAGCATGCCCGCGCGCTGCCAGCCGGCGCCCGGGGAGTGCGGCCGGTCGTAGCCGAGGGACTGTGAGGGCCGCATGACCAGCTCCAGTTCCCTGCTCACACGTTCGGCCTCGCGGCGCACCTGGGCCGGTACGTCACCGCGCTCCGCGATGAGTCGGTCGTAGATGGGGGAATCCTGGAACACCCGTCAACGCGCCTTTCTGCTCGTCGGCCCCGTGCGGGGGCGAGACTGCGAGTGTAGGCGGCACGGTGTCCCGGAGTGTGAATTCCTTGGGATGACTTGACGCAGACCGGACATCCGTGACAGGCGGACGGCTGGTGTGTCACGCTCCCGTCGTGGAGCCGGGCCGGACGACCATGAGGACGGTGACCGTCGCCCACAGCAGATTGAAGACGCCGGTGAACATGGCGAGTTGAACGGTGGCGCGACGGTCGGGCGCCTGCTCGCCCCTGAGTTGCTCCAGGATCTCCTCCTGCCGGGGCAGGACGAACGCGGCCAGGACGCCGGCGGCCGCGGCGGTCAGGGCGATGGAGGTGACGAGCCATCCGCTGCCGAGGACGCCCATCGCGGCCGCGGTGGCGAACCCCAGCAGGGGGACGGCCAGTCCGACGCCGGCGTAGACGCGGCAGATGCGGTGCAGGAGCGCGGCCGTGCCGGCGCCCGCGGTGGGGGCCGTTCGGCGTACGGCGGGCGGGAACATGCTGGCCGCGACGGTCACGGGACCGACGGCGACGATGGCGGCCAGGACATGCAGGGACAGCAGGATCTTGGTCACGGGGCTCTTTCCGTATGCGCGGTCGACGGCGCCCACGCTAGGACGCTCCCGGAGGAGCGCACAGGGGCGGAAACGACAGCTTCCAACGGGTTCTCGCCACCTCGTCCGACCTGGGTGGCACCGCCGGGGCCGGCACCGCCCCACGTCACGGGCCCGGCGGGAAGACGCCTAGGGTGGCGGTCATGCACTCCGTGGCGATCCTGGTTCTCGATCATGTGGTGCCGTTCGACATGGCGGCGCCCCAGCAGACGTTCGCCTGGACCCACCTGCCGGACGGGCGGCCCGCCTACCGGGTCCGGTTGTGCTCCGAGACTCCCGAGGTGCGCGCGGACGGCGGCTTCACCCTGCGGATCGACCGGGGTCTTGAGGCACTGGCGGAGGCCGACACCATCATCGTGCCCGGCTGCTCCCCCGATGCCGCGCCGCCCTCCGCCCGTGTGCTGGCGGCCCTGCGCGAGGCGGCCGAGGCGGGTACCCGGATCGCGTCGGTGTGCGTCGGTGCCTTCGTGCTGGCGGAGGCGGGGCTGCTGGACGGGCTGCGCGCCACCACGCACTGGGTGGCCGCCGGTGAACTGGCCCGCCGCTTCCCGCGGGTGGAGGTGGAGCCGGACGTCCTGTACGTGGACAACGGCCGGATCCTCACGTCGGCCGGTGCGGCCGCGGCGCTGGATCTGTGCCTGCACATGATCAGGCGGGACCTCGGATCGGCCGTCGCGGCGAACATCGCCCGGATGTCGGTCATGCCACTGGAACGCGAGGGCGGCCAGGCCCAGTTCATCGTGCACCCGCATCCGCCCGTGCCCCAGGGTTCGGTGCTGGAACCGGTCCTGGAGTGGATCGAGGACAACCTCGCGCGTGAGGTGACGCTGGGTGCGCTGGCCGAGCGGGCGGGCATGAGCGAGCGGACCTTCAGCCGCCGCTTCCGTGAGCAGACCGGCACCACTCCGCTGCAGTGGCTGCTGCGGGCGCGGGTGCGGCGCGCCCAGTACCTGCTGGAGAATTCCGACCATTCCGTCGAACGGATCGCGCGTCAGGCGGGGTTCGGCTCCCCGACCGCGTTCCGGGAGCGGTTCCGCAAGGTGGCCGGCACCACGCCGTACGCGTACCGCGCGGCGTTCCACGGGCGGACGAACGCCTCGGCGGCCCCTTCCTAGGGGCCGCCGAGGCGTGCTGCCCGGTCCGATCCGGGCCTTCGTCGACCGTCAGCCGAAAAGCCTTCAGCCGACCAGCGTCAGACCGTTCTCCCCGTCCGCGTCCGCCGCGTCCGTCCGCCCCTCCGTGAGCAGCAGGACATCCGCCTTGGCGATGGCGTCACTGATGTCGGACGTCCCCATCATCACGCACAGCGTGTAACTGACGTCCTCCAGTTCGCGTGCCGCCGTCGGCACGTGCCTCTCCGACTGTGCGATCCTCAGCGACGCGTACCGCGTCAGCAACTCCCTGACGATCTTCCGGTCCGGTACAAGCACGTAGCGCCCCTCTCTGTGTTTTCGCTGCGTATGCCCGAACCACGCGGAAACATTCACACGTTTCTCTCACCTGGGGCGGATTTGACGAGAACTGATCGGATGCGACCGGTCTCAGGTGAGCCACCCATCGCCACGATCCCGTCCGCCATCGGTGGGCTCGCAGTCCGCTCAGGCGGCGTCGAGCTCCGCCAGTTCCTCGGCGCTCAGAGTGAGGCCGGTGGCGGCGAGCGAGTCGCGGACGGTCTCGGGCCGGCTCGCGCCGGGGATCGGGACGACCACCGGGGACTTGGCGAGCATCCAGGCCAGGCACACGCGCTGCGGGCTCACTCCGCGGGCCTCGGCGACGCGGGCGAAGGAGGCGTGGCCCGAGCCGAGTTCACCGGCCTTGGCGATCCCGCCGAGGGGGCTCCACGGCAGGAACGCGATGCCGAGTTCGTCGCACAGGCGCAGCTCCGGCTCGCTGGAGCGGAAGGCCGGGGAGAACTGGTTCTGCACGGACACCAGACGGCCGCCGAGGATCTCGTGCGCCTGCCGGATCTGCTCGGGGTTCGCGTTGGAGACTCCGGCCATGCGGATCTTGCCCTCGTCCAGCAGGTCCCGGATCGCTCTGACCGACTCGGCGTAGGGGACACGGGGATCGGGGCGGTGAAACTGGTAGAGGCCGATCGCCTCGACGCCGAGCCGGCGCAGGGACTCCTCGCAGGCCGCCCTGAGGTGGCGGGGGCTGCCGTCGAGCGTCCAGCTGCCGTCCCCGGGGCGCAGGTGCCCGCCCCTGGTGGCGACCAGGACATCGCCACCGCGGCCGTGGGAGGTGCGATGGTTCACTCCAGCCTGGACGCCGTACGGCAGGGGGTCCAATAGAAGAAGGAGAACGCATTCAGCACTCGATCCGCTGAATCGCGTCCGGGCTCTCCAGGGCCCCGTTGTCCCACCGAGCCACGGTCGCCCCGGGGCGGTGGCCCGGCCGCCATCAGGCAGTGCTGATGAGAACTCAGCTTCCGGACCGGGCTTGTCACGGGCGGACCGCCGGTCCCGGAAGCGGTCGGAGACACGGTGTCGTACCGCTTCTGGGCCCACCGAGCTGCGAACCGGCCGCTCGGGGGGCATGGTGGGGTTATGGACGGTCAACCCCCTGTGGTCGTACAGCCGCCCGCGACGGACGGCGGACGGCTGGTGACCATCCGCGGCGAGCGCATGGGCGTCGCCTACAGCCTCTTCGACGTGCTGGACCTGCTGCACCGCGAGGGCCTGCCCACCACCGACACGGCCGTCGACGACACCGAGCTGATCGAGTGGCAGGGCGGCGGCCCGTACGACTGGAACAGCGGGTCGTCCGACGAGACATGAGGCCGCGCACCCCGTCGTGTCGCGGCCCCTCGGTCCGGTCAAGTGGTCACGCCGATGCGGCAGTTCGCCACGGCACCGGCAGCGGTGCCGCTCGGCACCCGCCCGGGGCGCGGCGGGGCTCGACGCGACGTCGCCGGTGTCCGGCGTTACGCTGCGCGAAAACGACCTTTCACCCCTTTCTGGGAGGTTCTCATGGCCTCGCGCCTCAACCCGTACCTCACCTTCAACGGTGACGCCCGGCAGGCGATGGAGTTCTACAAGCAGGTCTTCGGCGGCACCCTCGACCTCAACAGCTACGGCGATTTCGGGCAGGCGGACGCCCCCAACGCCGACAAGATCATGCACGGCATGCTGGAGACGCCCAGCGGCTTCACCCTGATGGGCGCCGACAATCCCCCCGGCATGGAGTCCGCACCGGGCAGCCCCTTCTCCGTGAGTCTGAGCGGCGACGACGACGCCGAGCTGCGCGGCTACTGGGAGAAGCTGTCCGAGGGCGGTTCGGTGTCGGTGCCGCTGGAGAAGCAGATGTGGGGCGACGTGTTCGGCATGTGCACCGACCGCTTCGGCGTCCCCTGGATGGTCAACATCAGCACGGAGAGCTGAGCGACCGCCGAGGCCGCCCGCTTCCGGCCGGATCAGGAGCTCGTCAGGATCAGGGGCTCGTCAGGATCACCAGCTCCCGCGTCGCCCGGGTCATCGCCACGTAGTGGTCGACGGCGCCCTCGACGCCGTCGCCGAAGTCCTCCGGGTCGACGAGCACGACCAGGTCGAACTCCAGTCCCTTCGACAGTTCCGGGGTCAGCGACCGGACGCGGGGTGAGTCCGGCCCGACCGCGGGATCGCCGATCACACAGGCGATCCCGTCGGTGTGCGCGGACAGCCACGCGTCGAGGACCGACGTCAGTTCCGCGGCGGACCCGTGACGGACGGGGACGCCGCTGCCGCGGATCGACGTCGGCACGTTGGCGTCCGGCAGGACGGCCCGGATGACCGGCTCGGCCTCCGCCATGATCTCGGCGGGCGTCCGGTAGTTGATGCCGAGGGACGCCAGCTCGATCCGGTCGAGGCCGACCCGCTCCAGGCGTTCCCGCCACGACTCCGTGAACCCGTGCCGGGCCTGGGCGCGGTCCCCGACGATGGTGAAGCTGCGGGACGGACAGCGCCGCAGCAGCATCTGCCATTCCGCGTCGGTCAGTTCCTGCGCCTCGTCCACCACGATGTGCACGAACGGCCCGGCGAGACGGTCCGGGTCGGCGGTGGGCAGGGCGCTGTCGTCGATCAGGGAGTTGCGCATGTCCTGGCCGTGCAGCATGACCAGCACGCCTTCGCCGTCGTCGTGGCTGTGCGCCTCCAGCAGGTTGTCGATGACGTCGGCCATGCCCTCGCGCTGGGCGGCGACGGCGGCCTCCTGCCGACGCCTGCGCCGTGCGGCCTCGGGATCGCCGAGCCGCGCGCGGGCCGCGTCCAGCAGGGGCAGGTCCGGCACGGTCCAGGCGTGCGGCTGCGCGCGCTGCAGAGCACGCACCTCGTCGCGGCTCAGCCAGGGGGCGCACATCCGCAGGTACGCGGGGACGGACCAGAGGTCCCCGACCAGGTCGGCCGCCTCCAGCAGCGGCCAGGCGCGATGGAGGACGCCGAGCAGTTCCCGGTCCCGGGACAGGGCCTTGCGGAGCTGGTCCTCGGGGGCGTCGCCCTCGTGCCTGTCCACGAGGATCGTGAACAGTTCCTCCCGGATCTGGTCGCGTGCCTCGTTGTGCGGGGTGCCGGGTTCCACCGCGTCGAAGGCGGCGGCCCAGTACTGGGCGGTGAGGCGGATGTCGGACCAGTGGGTCGTGACCGTCATCGCCTCGGTGGGCGGCTCCTCGTAGAAGCGGACGGCCTTCTCGATCGCCCGCACCATGTCCGCGGACGACTTGAGGCGGGCCACCTCGGGATCGGTCTCGGCCGCCGCGGTGGCTCCCTCGTCGACGAGGTCCGCCAGGACGCAGGTCTGCACGCCCTCCTCGCCGAGGCCGGGCAGGACGTCCGAGACGTAGGACAGGTAGGGACGGTGCGGGCCGACGAACAGTACGCCGCCCCGGCGGTGCTCCCCGAGGCGCGGGTCGGAGTACAGCAGGTAGGCGGAGCGGTGCAGGGCGACGACGGTCTTGCCGGTGCCGGGGCCGCCGTCGACGACCAGGGCGCCGCGGGAACCGGCGCGGATGATGGCGTCCTGGTCGGCCTGGATGGTGCCCAGCACGTCCCGCATACGGGACGAGCGGTTGGTGCCGAGGCTCGCGATGAAGGCCGACTGGTCGTCGAGCGCGGCGTGCCCGGCGAACGCGTCGGGGGTGAACACCTCGTCCCAGTAGTCGCCGACCCTGCCACCGGTCCAGCGGTAGCGGCGACGGCTGGTGAGGCCCATCGGATTGCCGTGGGTGGCGCCGAAGAACGGCTCGGCGGCAGGGGACCGCCAGTCGACCAGCAGCCTCCGGCCCTCGCTGTCCGTGAGACCGAGCCGTCCCACGTACACGGGCTCGGAACCGTCCGCACCGACCATGCGCCCGAGGCACAGGTCGAGACCGAAACGGCGCAGGGCGCGCAGGCGTGCGGTCAGCCGGTGGATCTCGGCGTCCCGGTCCATGGCCTGCCTGCCCTTGCCGCCGGGGGCCCTGCGCTCGGCCTCCAGACGGTCGGACAGGTCGGCGACCGACTGCTCCAGGCAGTCGGCGACGGCGGCGAAGTGCCGTTCGTCCGCGGCGATCGACGCCGGGTCGGCCTTGTGCGCGAGGCGGTCGGGAAGGTCGAACGCGCTCGTGGTCGCAGGGGTCACGTCATGCTCCCGTTTCCGCAGGTCATGGGCTCAGGCCGGACATTTTGCGGGACACGGGGGGCCTTGCCGCAAGGCCCCCCGTGGGCTATAACTTGAGACAGGCGAGGAGAGGACTCCTTGCCTTTCTTGTTGCCCGCCCCTGCTGCCCGCCGGCCGTTTCGGTGTGACACGCTCGTCGTCCCGGCAGCGTGGAGAGGCGGCAGGCATGCGCATAGGACTGCTCGGTACCGGACCCTGGGCACGGATGGCCCACGCCCCCGCGTTGAGCGGGCACCGGGACCTGGACTTCGCCGGTGTGTGGGGCCGGCGCCCCGAGGCGGCGAAGGAAGTGGCCGAGCGGTACGGCGTTCCCGCCTACGACGACGTCGACGCGCTGTTCGCGGACGTGGACGCCGTCGCCGTGGCCCTGCCGCCGCAGGTGCAGGCCGCACTCGCCGCGCGGGCGGCGCGGGCCGGGTGCCATCTGCTGCTCGACAAGCCGCTCGCACCGACGGTCGAGGAGGGCCGGGCCGTGGTCGAGGCGGTCCAGGAGTCCGGTGTCGCCTCGGTCGTGTTCTTCACGACCCGCTTCCAGCCCGGACCGGCGGCGTGGATCGCCGAGCAGGCCTCGGTGCCGGGCTGGTTCACGGCGCGGGCCGAGTGGCTCGGGGCGGTGTTCACCAGCGAGAGCCCCTTCGCGACGCCGTGGCGGCGCGAGAAGGGCGCCCTGTGGGACGTGGGCCCGCACGCCCTGTCCGTGCTGCTGCCGGTCCTCGGCGACGTGCGGCACGTGACGGCGGCGGCGTACGGGCCCGGGGACACGGCGCATGTCGTCCTCGACCACGCGGGCGGCGCGTCGAGCACCCTCACCCTGAGCCTGACGGCACCGCCCGCCGCGGCCGGTGCCGCCGTGGAGCTGCGCGGGGAGGCGGGGGTGGCCGCGCTGCCGGACGGCTCCGACGGAGCGGTGCCCGCGCTGATGCGGGCCGCCGACGCGCTGCTCGGCGCCGCCCGGACGGGCCGCCCGCACGCCTGCGACGCGGCGTTCGGCCTGAGGGTGACGGAGATCCTCGCCGCCGCCCAGGAGCTGCTGGACCGCTGACTACGGGGGCGGCCCGGTCACGGGGCCGGGACGAAGTTGAGCCGCTCCTTCACCACCGGGTAGCCGGCCTTGGCGAAGTTCGCCGCCATGGGGGTGTTGCCCTGGTCCGTGGCGGCGGCGACGAACCGCGCGCCCTGCTCGACGAGGAAGTGGGTGCACTCGGCCAGGAGGTCGAAGGCGTAGCCGCGGCCGCGGTGTTCCGGGACGACGCCGATGAAGCCGACGCAGGGGCCCGAGGGGTTGTGGGCCGGAATGTGGATACCGGCCAGATCGCCCTGCGGGGTGTGCGCGACCTGCCACCACTCGCGCGGTGACGGGCACCAGTGGAAGAAGTCCAGTTCCTCCTGGGCCGCCCGCTCGGGTCCGCCCCGCGCGATGGCCTCGAGGGCGTGTGCGTCGAGGGTGACGGAGTGGATGCGGCGCAGCGCGTCGAAGAACACGGCGTCGTCGGGTTCGGCACAGAATTCCAGGCGCGCGGGCCGCTCGGGCAGGCCGTGGTCGGGGGTCCAGCGGTACAGCAGGCGTTCGGTCAGGAGCCGGTAGCCGGCCTTGCGGGCGGCGCTGGTGCGGGTCTCGGCGGCGGCCCGCAGGGTGGGGTCGTCGCGCCAGACGGCGGGCAGGTTCAGTTCCAGTTCGACCTGCCGGGGGGCGGAGCGCAGCAGTGCGGCGCCCGCGTCCTCCTCGCCTTCGGCCACGTCGAACCAGTTGAGGTTGACGGGTTCGGTGTCGTCGGGACCGCCCCACCAGGCGCCGCGGGCGACGACGCGGCCGTCGCGCAGGGCCACGCGCTTCCAGTCGGGGCGGTGCCGGGTCAGCCGGTGGCCCTCACGGGCGCCCAGCGGGTCGGGCAGGGTGTCGAAGAGAGCGGCGTCGCTCGAGTCGAGCGCGCGGATGACCACATCGGCCATGGGATGTCCTCCGGGACGCAAGCTGCTCGGAGCGCTCCCGGCAGGTCAGCAGAGGCACGCCCGGGGCAGGGAGAGGGAGCGCGAAAACGGTGTGAACTGCACGGCTCTGCCCTCCTGTTGCCGGTGTTCGGGGCGTGGCGCGGCACACGCTACGGGATGGCCGGCGGGCCGTCCATCGGTTTCCGCGGGGCCGGCGGCCCCCTCGGCGAGGCGGTGGGGCGACGCCTGTCGCTCCCTCCGGGGCGGGACCCTCGCCGTGCGCGGCGGTGCGGGCCCGGGTGCGGTGGCGGGACGGCCGTAGCAGCGTGGTGGTGTGAGCAGTGTGCACGTCCGGCCGGCGCGCCGGGACCCGCAGCGCCGGGACCCGGAGCGGCGTGGCTGGCTGCGTGGCGCGCCGCCGCCCGTCTGGGCCCGGGTGTTGCCGTCCGCGCTGCTGGCGGGTGTCTGTCTGGCGGAGCTGATCAGTCCGGAGCCGCTCGACATCGGCTTCCTGCTGGGCGCCATCCCGCCGCTGGCCGTGCTGGCGCACGGCCCGGTGGTGACGGCCGTGCTCGGCGCGCTGGTGGTGGTCGTCCTGAGCGTGCCCGTCTTCGGCCTCGACGATCCGGGCAGTACCGATCTGCTGACGGTGTGCTTCGTCTCGGTGCTGAGTGTGCTGCTGTCGTACGTCCGCTCCCGGCGGGACGCGCAGCTGGTCACCGAGCGGGCCGTCGCGGAGGTCGCGCAGCGGGCCGTGGTGCCGCCGCTGCCGGACCGGGTCGGGCCGGTGCGGTGCGCGGGGCTGTACCGGGCCGCGCAGCGCGGGACGCTGGTCGGCGGCGACTTCTTCGACGTACGGGCGGGCCCGTACGGCGTGCGGGCGGTCATGGGGGACGTGCAGGGGCACGGGCTGTCGGCCGTGGCCACGGTCGCGTCGCTGCTCGGGGCGTTCCGGGAGGCGGTGCTGGACCAGCCGGACCCGGAGGCGGTGGCGGCCCGGCTGGACCGGAGGCTGGCGGTGGACTCCGCGGGCGACCCGCACGCCGAGCTGTTCGCGACGGCGGTGCTGCTCGACTTCTCCGCCGACGCCCGGGTCGTGCGGATCGTGGCGTGCGGGCAGGCCGGGCCACTGCTGCTGCGGGACGGCCGGGCCGTCGAGCTGGACGTCGAGCCGTGCACGCCGCTAGGTCTGGGGCTCGCCGAGGCGGTCCCGCCCCGGGTCGTCTCGGTGCCCCTGCGCGCCGGTGACCGGCTCTTCCTCGCCTCCGACGGGGTGACCGAGGCGAGGGACACGCACGGGATCTTCTACCCCCTGGCGGAGCGGCTGCCGGGTCTCGCCGCCGAGGATCCGGTCGCGCTGGCCGAGCGGGTCTGGAGCGACCTGGTCCGGCACTGCCCGGACGTGCAGGACGACGTCACGATGCTGGTGCTGGCGCCGCGGCCGCGCGAGGGGGCCTGATGACGCGGCCGGCGGCGGCCCGCGAGGTTCGCGAGCCGCCGCCGGCGGGAGCGTACGACCGGTACGTCAGTCCTCGATCGTGCACACGTTGCCGAACGCCGGGTTCAGCAGCCCGATCACGTTGATCGAGTTGCCGCAGACGTTGGCGTTGATGTCGACCGGGATCTGGATGACGTTGCCGGAGAGGAAACCGGGGCTGTCGGTGGCGACGGCGACGGGGCCGTCGTTCGCGCTCGCCGTACCGGAGAAGGCCAGCAGGGCGGCGCAGGCCAGACCGGCCGCGGCAGTCACACGTGTACGCATGGGAAAAGCTCCTGTCAGTCGCAGGGACACGTGACTCCACCGTCACCCGGAGTAGGGCCGGGCGACATCCATGGGCGTCCGAACGGGGTGCCGGGGCCGGGGCCGCGCTCTTCCGGATGCACGCCGCGCCCCCGAGGGGAATGGTGATAGCGGACCCTTTTTTCAGCACCGGGGCCGCCCCAGTGATCCGGACCCTAGGAGCAGAGAACATGTCGACGTCAGAGCCCGCCGCGTCCCGGCCGCCCGAGGACCGCGCCACCCCGGACCACCTGCTCCACGCCCGCACCGGCACGGACGTGTCGCCGGAGGACCTCGTCCTCGCCTCGGGCAAGGACCTCACCCCGCACAACCTGGAGTGGGCCAAGCGCAAGCTGGCGGCGGAGGGACCCGCCGCCCTCGAGAAGCTGCTGCCCTAGGTGTACTGCCCAGCCAGGTTGGTCGAGTTTGTGCGACGACACGGTCTGAATCTGTGAGAGGACGAAGGCCTCCGGTTGTGGAGTGGAGCTGTCGAG